>NZ_CP015249.1:2540925-2858540 GCF_001632775.1 Dokdonella koreensis DS-123 | reverse complement strand
TCTTCGCATCGCCCGCATCCGCCAGGGCAGCCACGATCGCGGCGCGGTCGCGGGGCTCCAGCGCGGCCGCGTCGGCCAGCGGGCCGAACAGCGTCGCCGCGATCGTCGCCGCGGCCACCTCGGTGCCGCGGCGGGACGGATGGCTGCCGTCCTCGGCCAGCAGCCCGGCGTCCGCGGACGCGGCCAGCCGGGCGAACACCCGGCCCACCGGCGCCAGCTGCGCGTCGTTTCCGCGGGCCGCGCGGGTGTAGGCGTATTCCAGATAGGCTTGGCCGGCGCCGGCACCCCAGGTCTCGAAGAACACCGGCACCGCGCCGCGCTCGCGGACGCGTGCTGCGAAGTACGCCGCCTGTGCGAAGAACAGGCTCGGCTCGGAATAGAAGCGCTCGCCGTTGACGCTGTAGCCCGGCCGGATATCGCGTCCTTCCTGCAGCACCACATAGTCCCAGCGCGCGCCGGCGATGCGCGCCTCGGCCTCACCGTCGCGGCGGTGGCCCTCCAGCGTCCGGCCGTCCGGCGCGACCATGGCCGCGTCCACGCGCCGGCCCGGATAGGCACGGGCCACGTAGGCAGCGAACGTCGCGGGCAGGTCGTTGCGGTTGGTCAGGCTGTTGCCGACGAACAGGACGCGCACCGGCGATGCGGGTTCGGCCGGTGCGGCGAGGACGGCGGTGCCGGTGCCGGCGCACAGCAGCGCGAGCGCCGCGGCCAGCCACGGACGAAGCGAGCGGATCATGGTTGTTCCCTCCCGAGCGATGTCCCGGTCGTGGCGCAGCGGCACATCCCCGCCGGATGCCGCAGTGCCCTCGGGCCGGCATGGGTTGCGCACCGGCGCGGCCGGCCGGAACGAACGCGGCCGCGGAGGCTTCGGACCGGCGATGCGCGCGGGAGTTCACACGCCGCGTGCACGGGCCGAGAATACGACGTCGTCAGGATGCTGGCTTGATCACACGCTCGCGTGCCGCGGCACGCGTGGATTGAAACGCAAGACGCGCGAGGGTCGAGGAACAGAGCACCTGTCGCGCCCCTCAGGAGCGCGTGGATTGAAACATGGCGTAGCTCAAGGCGGCGCGCGCGACGGCCGGTCGCGCCCCGCAGGGGCGCGTGGATTGAAACGGCAATCAGTCGCGTGGAACGAACTCTTTCGGCAGTCGCGCCCCGTAGGGGCGCATGGATTGAAACTTCGGTCGCTCGCGCATGGGTGCGATGTACGCATCGCGTCGCACCCCGCAGGGGCGCGTGGATTGAAACCAGGTCAGGTTGCCGACGAACGGCGCGCGGTTGCGGTCGCGCTCCGCAGGGGCGCGTGGATTGAAACGTCGACGCGCACGGGTTGCGCTTCGAGGATCGCCGGTCGCGCCCCGCAGGGGCGCGTGGATTGAAACAGCGACTCGTAGTACGGCAGGGCGGAAGTGCCACGTCGCGCCCCGTAGGGCGCGTGGATTGAAACGGCGGGTAGTGCGTATGCCACCACTGGTCATCCGCCGCGCCCCGCAGGCGCGCGCGGATCGGGATTCACACCGCTATGTGCGGGGCGGCATCGATTCGGGCGCCTGCCAGCGGGGTGCGGACGAACGGAAGGCCAGCGCAGTGCCTTCTCCGGCAGTGCCGCCCGGACGGGCGGCGCTTCGCGTGATTAAGCCGCGCGCGAGGCGCGCTTGCGATCGCTTTCGGTGAGATGCTTCTTGCGCAGGCGAATGAACTTCGGCGTCACTTCCACCAGCTCATCGTCCTCGATGAACTCCAGCGCCTGCTCCAGCGACATCTTGATCGGCGGCGTCAGCTGCACGTTGTCGTCCTTGCCGGCCGCGCGGATGTTGGTCAGCTGCTTGGCGCGCAAGGCATTGACGGTGAGGTCGTTGTCCTTGGAGTGGATGCCGACCAGCTGGCCCTCGTAGATCTCGTCACCCTCGCTGACCAGCAGGCGGCCGCGCTCCTGCAGGCTGACCAGCGAATACGCCGGCGCCGGACCCTGGCCGTTGGAGATCATCACGCCGTTGGGCCGCTTGGCGATCGCGCCCTCCGCCTTCGGACCGTAGTGGTCGAAGACGTGGAACAGCAGGCCCGTGCCGGCCGTCAGCGTGCGGAACTCGGTCTGGAAACCGATCAGGCCGCGCGCCGGGATCAGGTACTCCAGGCGCACGCGGCCCTTGCCGTCCGGCTCCATGTTCTTGAGCTGGCCCTTGCGCATCCCTAAGCGCTCCATCACGCCGCCCTGGAACTGCTCCTCCATGTCCACCACGAGCTGCTCGATCGGCTCGCTCGGCACGCCGTCGATCTCCTTGATGATGACTTCCGGGCGCGACACCGCCAGCTCGTAGCCCTCGCGGCGCATCGTCTCGATCAGCACCGACAGGTGCAGCTCGCCGCGGCCGGACACCTTGAACTTGTCCGGGTCCTCGGTCTCTTCCACCTTCAGCGCCACGTTGTGCAGCGTCTCGCGCATCAGGCGGTCGCGGATCTGGCGCGAGGTCAGGAACTTGCCGCCGCTGTGATCCTTGGTGCCGGCGAACGGCGAGTTGTTGACCTGGAAGGTCATGCTGATCGTCGGCTCGTCCACCGTCAGCACCGGCAGCTGCTCCGGCACATCCGTGGCGCAGACCGTGTCGGAAATGCCCAAGGCCTCGATACCGCTGATGGCGATGATGTCGCCCGCCTGCGCCTCGGCCACTTCCTTGCGCTCCAGGCCCATGAAGCCGAGCACCTGCAGCACCTTGCCGTTGCGCTTCTTGCCTTCGCGGTCGAGGATGGCCACCGGCATGTTGGTGCGCACCTTGCCGCGCTGGATGCGGCCGATGCCGATCAGGCCGACATAGTTGTTGTAGTCCAGCTGGCTGATGCGCATCTGGAACGGGCCGTCCGGGTCCACCTGCGGCGGCGAGACGTGCTTCATGATCGCCTCGTACAGCGGCGTCATGTCGCCCGAGCGTGCTTCCGGATCCAGGCTGGCGTAGCCGTGCAGCGCGGAGGCGTAGACCACCGGGAAGTCCAACTGCTCGTCGGTCGCGCCCAGGCGGTCGAACAGGTCGAACGTGGCGTTCAGCACCCAGTCCGGCCGCGCGCCCGGGCGGTCGATCTTGTTGATGACCACGATCGGCTTGAAGCCCATCTGGAACGCCTTCTGCGTGACGAAGCGCGTCTGCGGCATCGGGCCGTCCATCGCGTCCACCAGGATCAGCACGGTGTCCACCATCGACAGCACGCGCTCCACCTCGCCGCCGAAGTCCGCATGGCCGGGGGTGTCGACGATGTTGATGCGGTTCTCGCGCCAGGTGATGGCGGTGTTCTTGGACAGGATCGTGATGCCACGTTCCTTTTCCTGGTCGTTGGAGTCCATCACCCGCTCGGCCAGCACGGTGCGCTCGCTGAACGTGCCGGACTGCTTGAGAAGGCAGTCGACCAGGGTGGTCTTGCCGTGGTCGACGTGGGCCACGATCGCGATGTTGCGGAGGTTTTCGATGGACATGGGCTATCCCGGCGACCGCATCGGATCGTCGTTGGAGGGAGGGCAAAAGGGGTCCGATTATACGGGTTTTTCGGCCGGATGGTGCGGCGCAGCGTGCGAGCACCTGCGGGCGCCGGACCGGCCGGGCTGCGTCCCGGGCGCCGCTGCGGGCCGGCGGAAACAAAAAAAGAGCCGCCCGGCGAGGGGCGGCTCTGAAAGCTACTCGTCGTTGGAGAGGATCGAGCCAGTCAAGCCTAGCGGCCGAATATTGCAGGCAGAAGGCAATGACGGCGCGCGATGTGACCGGTGCGCTGCGCCTTGCCCGGCGAAACTGAACGCAGTAGTGTCGGTCGGGCCAACAGGGGGAAGGCCATGTGTCAGTCGAACGGATCGCGCCATCGCAGGCGCATCGGGCGTCATCCTGATTCAAGCGGCCGACGCCCCGAGCTGCACGTCGATCCAGCGCCCTGAGCTGCCTCGGGTCCACGGATGGTCATCCAGTTCTACGCACACTCCGGCAGCCGGTCCGAACAGAGCGACTGGCAGCCGCTGCGCGAGCATCTGATCGGAACGGGATGGCGCGCTGAGCGCTACGCGTCGGTGTTCGGTGCAGACATGCTCGCGATGATCGCAGGGCGGCTCCACGACCTCGGCAAGTACACCGAGTCCTTTCAAAGCAGGTTTCGCGGAGAGGTGCCACCGTGTTCCGGGCTTGCGGTAGTGCATGCGCGCGAATTGCGCGCCACTATTAGTGTCAGGCTTCCAATAGCGCTTAAACGGAACACTAGTTATGATCGGCGTGCCCAAGGTGCCAGGAGATGGTCCCCGATGTCGCAGCCTAAGAAGGAAGAGGGTTCCAGCTACTCCATCAGCCTGAAGTTGGACATAAGAGGGCGTGAAAAGCCCGCTGTGTGGCCATGGGTCATCGTTGTTCTGATCACGCTATGTGCTCCGTGGCTCGGGTGGCTACTGAAGCAAGTTCTGTGATCTGAGAGAACGTGGATTGAAATCGTTGTAGCGCGACTGGAGTGGATATCCCCTCTCGGGATCGAGGGGGGTGTTCACTAGGCTCAATAAGGAAGGAGGGCGTGCAATGGGTTATGGAGTGACACCCGACAACGCTTCGTGCGTGCTCGCACAATCTTCACCGTCAGTGGCCGCCGCGCACTACCGGGCGCAGGATGATTGCTGGCAACCTCTGTTGAAGCACCTTCTCGGTACCGCAGACTGGGCCAAGCGCTTCGCCGAGAAGCTTGGGCTCGGAATGCTCGGCGAACTGCTCGGCTTGCTGCACGACCTGGGAAAGTACAGCCAAGTCTTCCAGGCTTATCTGAAGTCAGCTGTCGGAAAGCTGGTGCCCGACGTCGACGAGGACTGGGTCGATGCCGTCCAACTCAAGGGCAAGATCGATCATTCCAGTGCCGGTGCACAGTATGTTTGGCAGGTGCTGGGTCAGGGCCACGGAAGACTCGGTGCCCTTGTCGGCCAGCTTTCCGCGTTGTGCATCGCTTCGCATCATTCCGGTCTGATCAACACTCTGTCTCCCACGGGTAAAGACGATTTCATCGCGCGAATGCGCAAGGACGATGGAAAGACGCATCTGAGCGAGGCGCTTGAGTCAGCAGATCGAGATATCCTGGAGCGCTGCGAGGCACTTCTGGCAGATCCGGCCCTGCTCGAACAGGTTGATGCCGTCATCAAGCGCATCGAACAGCGCAACCCTGGGCAAGCCGACGCGCCGCGATTTCAGCAATTCGGCCTGCTGGTGCGCTTCATGTTCAGTTGTCTCGTTGCGGGCGACCGCATCGATACAGCGGACTTCGAGAATCCAGACGACGCCGACCTGCGCCCGGCGGGGCAGTACGAGCACTGGACCGTCTTGATCCAACGCCTCGAATCCCATCTCGCTGGACTTCCTGTCCGATACCCCATCGATACGTTACGGCAATCGATCTCGCTGGATTGCCTGCATGCCGCTTCGAACGAGAAGGGCATCTTCACTCTCACCGTTCCCACTGGCGGAGGCAAGACGCTAGCCAGCCTTCGCTTCGCCCTTCACCACGCGCAAGAGCGTAAGCTGGATCGCATCGTCTACGTGGTTCCCTTCACGGCGATCATCGATCAGAACGCTCGCGTTGCCCGGGCAGTCCTAGAGCCGGATGCCACCGTTGACGATGGCCTCGTTGTCCTGGAGCACCACGGCAATCTCGCGCCCGAACGAGATCAGGGTCGCGAAAAGCTCCTTGCCGCGGATTGGGATGCTCCCGTGGTCTACACCACGATGGTCCAGTTCCTTGAGGCGCTGTTCGGCGCCGGAACCCGCGGCGCTCGACGAATGCACCAGTTGGCAAACGCGGTACTGGTCTTCGACGAAGTTCAGACCATTCCGATTCGCTGCGTCCATCTGTTCAACAACGCACTCAACTTCCTGGTCGAACAGTGCAACAGCAGTGTCGTGCTTTGTACTGCGACCCAGCCGCTGCTGGATCGCGTCGATACGGCCAGGGGTGCGGTGAAGCTCTCTGATGGACATAGCTTGATACCGGATGTCGGCCAGCTATTCGATCAACTCAGGAGGGTCGAAGTACATGACGCCTGCAAGGCCCAAGGCTGGGCGGCCGATGAAATAGCGAATCTGATACTTCGCGAGTTCCACGACAAGGGCAATTGTCTGCTCATCACCAACACCAAGTCAGCCGCGAAGAAGCTCTACGAGCTGGTCGTTTCGGTCGCTGGTCAAGACGTTGTTCATCACCTCAGTACCGACATGTGTCCTGCTCACCGCAGGGCCGAGCTAGACAAGGTCAAAACCAAGCTGGAGGCAGGTGTTCCGGTGATCTGCGTCAGTACTCAGCTGATCGAGGCGGGGGTCGACATCGACTTCTGGGTGGTGGTCCGCTATCTGGCTGGCCTAGACTCCATTGCGCAAGCGGCTGGACGATGCAACCGCAACGGCAAGATTCGTCGTGGACACTTGTATATCGTCAACCCCCGAGATGAAAACCTGGGAATGCTTCCGGACATCGAGGAGGGCAAGAAGCAGGCGAGAAGAGTCCTGGCTGACTATCTCGACGATCCTGCTCGCTACGACAACGACCGGCTGGGACCGAAAGCTCTGGAAGATTACTACCGCTATTACTTCTTCCAGCGTAGACAGGAGATGAGCTATCCCACGTCAGTCGACGTGGATACGAGCTTGCTGGACCTTCTGGCCCTCAATCCCACTGCCGTCAGCGCATATCTTGGTGACAACGGTCGATATCCACCGTATCGGTTTTGTCAGTCCTTCTCTACCGCGGCCCGTCTGTTCAAGGCCATTGACGCCCCTACCGAAGGCATCGTGGTGCCTTATGGAGAAGACGGGAAGGCTCTGATCGCCGAACTGTGCGGTGCATCGGACCGTCCCTTCGACAAGAAGCTTCTGAAGAAGGCTCAGCAGTACACCGTCAACGTGCTTCCGAAGGTGCTGAAGCACCTATCCGATATCGAGGCTTTTCAGACCGTGGGCTCCGGCCTGGGAATTCACTGCCTACTTCAGGAGCACTACAGTGAAAAATTCGGTCTGTCGGCACATATCGTCAATTCACCCGAGGCATCCGTATGGACATGAAGAACCTGCTCGAATTCAGAGTCTGGGGGCGGTATGCGCTGTTCACCGATCCGCTGACCAAGGCTGGGGGTGAGAAGTGTTCGTATCACGTCCCAACCTACGAAGCCCTCAAGGGCATAGCCAAATCGATTTATTGGAAGCCGACCCTGATCTGGTTCATCGATGAAGTGCGTGTGATGAAGCGTATTCGTACCCAGGCCCGAGGTGTCAAGCCGCTGGATTTCAGTGGTGGCAATAGCCTGGCCATCTATACCTTCCTTGCGGATGTCGAGTATCAGGTGCGTGCCCACTTCGAATGGAACACTCATCGTCCGGAGCTCGCCCAGGATCGTATCGACGGCAAGCATTACGCCATCGCGCGGCGAATGCTGGAACGCGGCGGTCGTCAAGACATCTTCCTGGGTACTCGTGACTGTCAGGGATATGTCGCGCCTTGCGCTTTTGGTGATGGGCAGGGTCAGCTCGATACGGATGGGGAGCTCGCCTTCGGCCTAATGTTTCATGGCTTCGACTATCCCGATGAAACCGGGACCAATGAACTGCAGGCGCGATTCTGGAGGCCCGTCATGCGCAACGGCTGCATCGCATTCCCGAGGCCGCAGCACTGCGCAGATCGTAAGCACGTGCGTGAGATGACGCCCAAGCGGTTCGATCTTGATCGCAATCAACTCGCGGTGGAGAGCGAACTCGGTGCGTTGGAGAGTTTGGAATGAACTGGCTCGGCAGTCTCTACGAAACGTACCAAGCCTGCTATGGGCGTCCGCGCGAGGATTCGGCCGTCCTGATGCCGATTGCGCACACGACACAGCAAGCGCACATCGAGATCGTACTGGACGCCGCGGGACGATTCAGGCGTGCGGAAGTGCTCAACAAGGGGCACGGCACGACCTTGATCCCCTGCACCGAGGCTTCCGGAGGCCGTGCCGGTAGTAAGCCCACCAGCCACCCATTGAGCGACAAGTTACAGTACGTCGCCGCCGATTTCGTCAAGCATGGGGGGGATGTGACATCGGGTTTCAGCGCTGACCCCGGAGAGCCGCACCGAGTCTATCTTGAACTCCTGTCCGGATGGGCCGCATCATCACATGGTCATCCCAAGCTGGATGCCGTCCTGCACTACGTGCGCAAAGGACATGTGGTGTCCGACCTGGTCACTCATGGCGTGCTGCCGGTCGACGAGGATGGAAAGCTGGTGAAAGCCTGGCCTAGCAGTAAGGATCAAGCTCCGGCGATCTACAAGTCCCTCCCCCCTGGGCAGGTTCCGGAAGACGCTTTCATCCGTTGGAGCGTCGAAGGTGACGGCCTCGCGACCGGCACTTGGCAGGATGCCACGTTAATGGACGCCTGGATCGCTTATTACGGGAAGATCCAGACCCTGCACGGCTACTGCATGGTCCGGGGGGAGAATACTACCCTTGCGGTCCAGCATCCGGCCAAGCTGCGCAACGCGGGAGACAAGGCCAAACTGATCTCGTCCAACGACGACACGGGCTTCACGTATCGAGGCAGGTTCACGGACGCAGAGCAGGTCGTAGGTGTGGGATACGAAACCACTCAGAAGGCTCACAACGCACTGCGTTGGCTTATCGAGCGTCAGGGTTCACGCAGCGGGGACCAGGCTATCGTCAGTTGGACCGTGGTGGGCACGCCGATTCCGAATCCCGTCAGTGACGAAGACGACGAGTTCTCCTATGCCGGACTCGTGACGGATGTGAGTGCCGGCCAGGTCTTCGCTCGCAAACTCAAGCAGACGATCGAAGGTTACCGGCATGTGCTCAAGCCATCGCAGGACGTGCACGTCATTGCGTTGGACTCTGCGACTCCCGGGCGCATGTCGATCACATTCTATAGGCGTCTGCGCGGTTCCGAGTTTCTGGATCGACTGCACCGATGGCATGAGCGCTTCGCTTGGCAGCAGAACTATGGCAGGGAGAGGCAGTTTGTAGGTGCACCGTTGCCGCGTGATATCGCCCAGGCCGCCTATGGTCGGCGACTCGACCCCAAGCTTGAAGCGGCCACGCGCGAACGGTTGCTCTCCTGCATCGTCGACCAGATGCCGTGTCCGCCGGACTTGGCGAAGTCGGCTTTCAAGCGCGCCGTCAATCGCTCGGGTCTCGATAAATGGGATTGGGAGAAGTGTCTTGGTGTCGCATGCGCACTTCACAAGGGAATTCACACCAAAGAGGACTACACGATGGCATTGGAACCAGATCGGACCACTCGTGACTATCTGTACGGCCGGCTGCTTGCATTGGCGGAAAGTCTGGAATCGTACGCACTGGATCTGGTCGAGGAGAAGCGCGACACCAGTGCGGCAAGGCTGATGCACCGCTTCTCCACCAATCCCTTCTCAACCTGGAACCAACTGGAGGCCAGATTTCTGCCGCCCTACAAGACGCGTCTTCGCAGTCGAAGGCCAGAGTTCCTGGCAGCGCGTGAGAAGCAACTTGATGAGGTCCATGTTGCGTTTCGACATGAAGATTTCGTCAGCGACGCTCCCCTTTCGGGAGAGTTTCTGCTCGGCTATCACTGTCAGCGCGCTGCGCTGCGTCAGAAGAAAACCTCAGCCAGCGATGATCCTCCAGCAGAGCCGGCCATCGATTGACCTGTCCGAACACCGGCTTTCATCAAGGAGATTGACATGACCATACTTCAGAGCAAGATCGACTTCGCACTCGTTTTCAGCGTCAGAAATGCCAATCCAAACGGTGACCCACTCAATGGCAATCGTCCGCGTGCTGACTACGCCAATATCGGCGAAGTCAGCGACGTTGCGCTCAAGCGGAAGATTCGGGATCGCTTGCAGGAGGCCGGACAACCCATCTTCGTCCAATCCGACGATCGCAAGGTCGATGGTGAAGCGAGTTTGCGCAGTCGAGCCGAGAACGGACTGGGTAAGGAGCACTTCAAGAAGGGCGCAGACAAGGACAAGACCGCCAGGGCGGCATGCCAGAAGTGGTTCGACGTGCGTGCATTTGGCCAAGTGTTCGCGTTCGGCAAAGACGGCGATGCAAGCGGCGTGTCTATTCCGATCCGCGGGCCTGTCAGCATCCATGCCGCTTTCAGTCTCGATCCTGTAAGTATCGCCAGCACGCAGATCACCAAAAGCGTGAACAGCGAGGGCGATGGCAGCAAACGCGGCTCGGACACGATGGGCATGAAGCATCGAGTCGAGCGGGGAATCTACGCCACCTACGGCAGCATCAATCCGCAGTTGGCGGAGCGGACCGGATTCAGCGACGAAGATGCTGAGGTCATCAAAGGCACTCTGCCAAAGCTCTTCGAGAACGACACATCCTCAGCGCGTCCCGACGGCAGCATGCGCGTCCTCAAGGTCGTCTGGTGGAGGCACAACTCCAAGGCAGGCCAGCAGTCCTCGGCGAAAGTCCACGATTCGCTGCGCGCTCTTTTGCAGGCGGACGGCAGCTTCGATGAGGCAGCGCTCAAGGCCTCGCTGCCTGGCATGTCGGTCGAGATCGTCGACGGCTTCTGACAACCGACTCTAACGTCATGGACGACGAAGACCTTATCCCGCTCTCCGCCCTGCAACACTATCTGTACTGCCCGCGCCAGTGCGCGCTGATCCACCTGGAGCAGCAGTGGGCGGAGAACCGGCAGACGGCCGAAGGCCGTCTGCTGCATCAGCGTTCCGATGTGCCGCAGGTGGAGCGGCGGCGCGGCGTGCGCACGGTGACCGCGATGCCGTTGCTCGCGTTGGAGCTCGGCATCACCGGCAAGGCCGACGTCGTCGAGTTTCATGCCGACGCCGGTCGGGAGTGGGCGTTCCCGGTCGAGTACAAGCGCGGCCGGCCCAAGGCGCATCGCGCCGACGAGGTGCAGCTGTGTGCGCAGGCCTTGTGTCTGGAGGCGATGCTCGGCTATGCGGTCGACGCCGGTGCCTTGTTTTACGGTCAGACGCGCCGTCGAAAGGACGTGGTCTTCGACGCGCAGCTGCGAGCGCTCACGACGCAGACGATCGCCGACACGCGCGCGATGTTCGCCTCCGGCGCCACCCCGACGGCCCGCTACGACGCCAAGCGCTGCGATCGATGCTCGCTGCTCGATCTGTGCCAGCCGCGTCTGCTCGGGCGTCGCAAGGTCGAGGACTGGATACGGACTCAACTGGACGAGGAGGCCTGATCGTGCGCCGCCAGCTCAACACGCTCTACGCGATGACCGACGGCGCATGGCTGCGCAAGGAAGGCGCCAACATCGTCATGGAGGTCGAGCGGCAGGAACGGGCGCGTCTGCCGGTGCACATGCTGGAAAGCCTGGTGTGCATCGGCCGCGTGGCGGTGTCGCCGCGGCTGCTCGGCTACTGTTCGGAACAGGGCATCAGCGTCTGCTACCTGACGCCGCAGGGACGCTTTCTCGCACGCGTCGAGGGACCGGTGTCAGGCAACGTGTTGCTGCGCCGCGAGCAGTATCGGCGCACCGATGATCCAGCCCGTTGCGCGGTCATCGTCCGTCATTTGCTGATCGGCAAGATCCACAATCAGCGTGCGGTGTTGGCGCGCGGCTGGCGCGATCACGGCGAACGTATGACGGACACCGGCGCATTCCAGCACGCGCTCAAGCGCCTCAAGCGGATTCCACAGCGGCTGTTGGTCGAGACCGAAGTGGATGTCCTTCGTGGGCTGGAAGGCGAAGCGGCGCAGGCGTACTTCGGTGTATTCGGACAGCTGGTGCGCGCCGAGTCGCCGCTGTTGCAGTTCGGCGGCCGCAACCGTCGGCCGCCACGTGACGCCTTCAATGCCCTGCTGTCGTTTCTCTACACGCTGCTCACGCACGATTGCCGATCCGCGCTGGAGACCGTCGGCCTCGATCCGGCCGTCGGCTTTCTGCATCGCGACCGGCCGGGTCGCCCGAGCCTGGCGCTCGATCTGGCGGAGGAATTCCGGCCGTTGCTGGGCGAGCGTCTGGCGCTGTCATTGATCAACCGGCGCCAACTGGGCGAAAGGGACTTCACGTTGTTCGACAACGGCGCCGTGCAGCTGAAGGACGACGCCCGCAAGACGGTGCTGGTCGCCTACCAGGAGCGCAAGCGCGAGCAGGTTCATCACGCGTTTCTCGGTGAGAAGGTCGACATCGGCTTGCTGCCGTTCGTGCAGGCGCAGCTGATGGCACGTCATCTACGCGGCGATCTGGATGGTTACCCGTCGTATCTGTGGAAGTGAGGGGGCGTTCCGACATGATGGTCCTGGTCAGCTACGACGTGAGTACGGTTTCCCCCGATGGCGACAAGCGCCTGCGCCGCGTCGCCAAGGCCTGCCGTGACTGGGGCCAGCGCGTGCAGTTCTCGGTGTTCGAGATCGAGGTCGACCCCGCACAGTGGGTGCAGCTGCGTCAGCGCCTGTGTGATCTGATCGACCCAGCGGTCGACAGCCTTCGCTTCTACCAGCTGGGCGCGAAGTGGGAAGGCCGTGTCGAGCACGTTGGCGCCAAGCCGACGCTGGATCTCAAGGGTCCGCTGGTCTTTTGACGCGAACCGCAAGCGGCAGGCAAATCCCTGGCTGGTTCGCGTTTCTCCAAGATACTGAGCCACAAGGAAAACGGGCGCTTCGGCCGCCTGTGCGCCTCGTCATATAGTCGACTCGAGGTACGTTCGCGGCCGCTCGGGCTTTTTCCAAGCCGTGGCCGACGTTTATGCTGAGGCCGTCGCGCCCCGCAGGGGCGCGTGGATTGAAACTTGCGGTCGAAGAAGTCGTCGAACATCGTCGCGAGTCGCGCCCCGCAGGGGCGCGTGGATTGAAACTGCTTGATGTTGGCCCACTCACGGCCGCCAGCGGTCGCGCCCCGCAGGGGCGCGTGGATTGAAACATTGTGCGGCGACCTCGACGATCTCCTTCCACGTCGCGCCCCGCAGGGGCGCGTGGATTGAAACGGCCCCGGGATGTAGATTCCCTGCTCTGCGGAGCGTCGCGCCCCGCAGGGGCGCGTGGATTGAAACTCGCGTTCGACGTCGGTCTCCATCCGACGCATGGGTCGCGCCCCGCAGGGGCGCGTGGATTGAAACTTGGGTGCCAGGTCGCGCAAGCCGGCCTTGAGGGTCGCGCCCCGGAGGGGCGCGTGGATTGAAACTTCCGCGGCATTCCCAACGACTGGTGCTGGTCGAGGTCGCGCCCCGCAGGGGCGCGTGGATTGAAACTCCGAGTCGAAGTTCTCCAACTTGGATTCGCTCGAGTCGCGCCCCGCAGGGGCGCGTGGATTGAAACGAGATGTCGCGGCTGTACAACGCGCTCGACGAGAAGTCGCGCCCCGCAGGGGCGCGTGGATTGAAACTGGCAGCCCGGCCAGCTGACGCAGCCGCGGAACGTCGCGCCCCGCAGGGGCGCGTGGATTGAAACGACAGCGTGACGCCGGAGCCCTTGTCGGTCGGATGCCGCGCCCCGCAGGGGCGCGTGGATTGAAACTCAGCGCCCGCGGAAGCAGCGGCGCAGCAGCTCGTCGCGCCCCGCAGGGGCGCGTGGATTGAAACTCGTCGTACTGCTTGGTGACGCGCTGGATGGCGACCGTCGCGCCCCGCAGGGGCGCGTGGATTGAAACCCCTTGGCAGGTGTGAAAATGCGCTCATGGAATGTCGCGCCCCGCAGGGGCGCGTGGATTGAAACGCCGTGCGCGAGCACGATGCGATCGTTCTGCGGTGGTCGCGCCCCGCAGGGGCGCGTGGATTGAAACTACGACCTTCGGGAATCGATGGAGGCTTGGGCTGTCGCGCCCCGCAGGGGCGCGTGGATTGAAACGAGCGGCGTTTAAAGACCGATCAACGGGCCGGCGGGTCGCGCCCCGCAGGGGCGCGTGGATTGAAACTGCGTCACCTGCGCCCACAGGGCGGCCTGGTGCGTCGCGCCCCGCAGGGGCGCGTGGATTGAAACGAGACGAGGTTGCCCTTCTTGTCGTATTCGACCCGGTCGCGCCCCGCAGGGGCGCGTGGATTGAAACTGGAACTCGGCGTTGTAGCGGCCCGTCGCCTTCGTCGCGCCCCGCAGGGGCGCGTGGATTGAAACTGGTAGGTGCCGCCGGCGCGGCCCGACCGGCGAGTCGCGCCCCGCAGGGGCGCGTGGATTGAAACTCCCCGGAAGCGGCCGAAGCGCTGCTGGCGGCGGTCGCGCCCCGCAGGGGCGCGTGGATTGAAACATCCAGCGGGAGGCACGGGCCAGGGCGGGCGCAGGTCGCGCCCCGCAGGGGCGCGTGGATTGAAACTGGAGCACATCGGACGAGCCCATTCCACACCGGCCGTCGCGCCCCGCAGGGGCGCGTGGATTGAAACGCTACTACGAGCCGAGCTGCAGCCGGTTCGCCGTCGTCGCGCCCCGCAGGGGCGCGTGGATTGAAACATCGATCGCCGTCGCGGTCGCGACGTTGGCCCGGCCGTCGCGCCCCGCAGGGGCGCGTGGATTGAAACCTGGAGCGGCCGGCACACATGTGGCTGGTGCAGCGTCGCGCCCCGCAGGGGCGCGTGGATTGAAACTTGAGGTGCCGCAAATGCAGGAAAGAGCCCCGTGTCGCGCCCCGCAGGGGCGCGTGGATTGAAACGCGGTCTCGATGTCGACGAACCCGCTGTCGCTCAGGTCGCGCCCCGCAGGGGCGCGTGGATTGAAACTACGGCGACGGGGCGGACGAAGAGCTGGACGTCATGTCGCGCCCCGCAGGGGCGCGTGGATTGAAACTTCAAGCCGCCGCGCTGACGGCCTGCGGCCGCCCGTCGCGCCCCGCAGGGGCGCGTGGATTGAAACTGGTCGGCCTGGGCCGGCGAGGCCGACGCGATCACGTCGCGCCCCGCAGGGGCGCGTGGATTGAAACAACACGACCGCGCCGGTCAGCGCGCTTTCGGGTCGTCGCGCCCCGCAGGGGCGCGTGGATTGAAACAACACGACCGCGCCGGTCAGCGCGCTTTCGGGTCGTCGCGCCCCGCAGGGGCGCGTGGATTGAAACCGGTGCCGGTCGCGTCGATCGACAGGCCGTCGCGCCCCGCAGGGGCGCGTGGATTGAAACTCGGGGTCCGTGACGACAGTCGCGATGTCGGCCGGTCGCGCCCCGTAGGGGCGCGTGGATTGAAACATCGATGCCAGCTACTCCAATCGCAAAGGTAAGGGGTCGCGCCCCGCAGGGGCGCGTGGATTGAAACTGGTCGTATGCGGCGGAGCGTGGATGGTCGAGCGATGTCGCGCCCCGCAGGGGCGCGTGGATTGAAACAGCAGTTCTGACGAGGCCGTCGCGCGCGTCGATGGTCGCGCCCCGCAGGGGCGCGTGGATTGAAACATGCTCAGGACGCGCTGGAGGCGGTCCGGGTCGGTCGCGCCCCGCAGGGGCGCGTGGATTGAAACACGTCGAGGGGGCTCGTGCTGGCAAGGTCATGAGTCGCGCCCCGCAGGGGCGCGTGGATTGAAACGTTCGGTCACGCTGGCGGTTGAGGTGATAGCGGGGTCGCGCCCCGCAGGGGCGCGTGGATTGAAACTTGGCCAAGTTCGATGCACTTGCCGGGCCACGGTTGTCGCGCCCCGCAGGGGCGCGTGGATTGAAACACGACGACGCTGGAGATTGTCGACGACTGTTTCGGTCGCGCCCCGCAGGGGCGCGTGGATTGAAACATCGTGTTCGCGGCCAGCTGGCGGTCCAACAGCGTCGCGCCCCGCAGGGGCGCGTGGATTGAAACGTCTGGAGGGGCACGCGATGAAGCGCATTAACCAAGTCGCGCCCCGCAGGGGCGCGTGGATTGAAACAACGTCTGGAACGTGTGGAACTACCCGTCCGGGTGTCGCGCCCCGCAGGGGCGCGTGGATTGAAACGCGCCATCCGGGGCCGTGAAGTTGAGCGTCGCCGGTCGCGCCCCGCAGGGGCGCGTGGATTGAAACCACCCATCCGAGGAGTTCACGCCGCTCTGGTTCGGTCGCGCCCCGCAGGGGCGCGTGGATTGAAACACTGTCGCTAACGGCAATGGCGCTGGTGGCGGTAGTCGCGCCCCGCAGGGGCGCGTGGATTGAAACACTGTCGCTAACGGCAATGGCGCTGGTGGCGGTAGTCGCGCCCCGTAGGGGCGCGTGGATTGAAACTCGGACCGCACGCTGGCCGCGCCGGCCACGACCTGTCGCGCCCCGCAGAGCGCGTGGATTGAAACGCAAGGGTGGAAACGACCAGATCGCCCAAGTTGAGTCGCGCCCCGCAGGGGCGCGTGGATTGAAACGTGTCACCGAGCGCCCCACCGTGGTCAAGACCGGTGTCGCGCCCCGCAGGGGCACGTGGATTGAAACGCCTACATCATCGGCAACTTCAACGGACTGGCCGGGTCGCACCCAGCAGGGGCGTGTGGATTAAAACGCGCAATCCGATGAGGTGGGGGAGGTCATCCTTGCGTCGCGCTCCGCAGGGGGCGTGGATTGAAACCAGAAGATGCGTGTCGTTACTCGCTACGAGTATGAGTCAAACTTTGAATAGTTTCGGATCGAATGTATATATCAAGGTGATGCTGTTAATTATGTCTTCCGCGGGCATTAATTTAGTTCAAATCTAATTTGATGGGGAATAACTTATTGACTTGTCGCGGGCATAAGTGCAACATCCCTCTCGGAGTGTAGAAACTCCTCGTAAAGCGGCTCCCACCTCCGACAATCCGGTGGGTTTTTTGTGCCCTAGATTTTTTCAGGGCAGCTCGGTGCGTTTTTGTGCCGGGAGGGCGGCCAATACAACACCCTGCGAAGGGAAATACGCCCACCGTCTTTACGCGGTTTCTAACCTCCCGGCATCCCGGCGCATCATGCGCCGGCCTGCTGTCGCTCCGCCGGATGCGGGCAGCCGTGATCCTGGCGGATTCATTGGATGACGCGAGGTAAGGAGATCGACATGAACGAGGACAGCACTGGCCGGCCGCGCAAGGTACGGCGTACGAAAGACAGCATCGCCGCGCAGCGGCGGACGGCCAGAGGCCGGCAGCGGTGTATGGGCCGTGAGGAACGGGTGGTGGACGCCGGCGCATCGCAGGCCGGAGCCCCTGGAGCCCGAAGGCCACCCGCCAGGACAGCACGTAACCCCGCGACATCCCTTCCCGACCCGCGCCAGCTTCCGCTCTGGAAGCCGCGGCCGGATCTGCCGGCCGCCGACAACGCGCTGCATCACTGGCGCAAGCACGCGCCGGACCTGCCGGAAATCCCCAATGCGCTGCACTACGTGCGCACCCTGCACGCCCTGGCGCAGGGTGGGGCGAGGCGTTTCCTGACCAAGGTCCGCGCGAATGGGGATCGCCTCTACTACGACCCCTTGCGCAACCTGCTGGCGGTACTGGCCTATGACGGCCAGCCGCGCACGCTGTTCCGCCCGCAGGGCGGGATCGACTACTGGAACGGCCTGTAGCGGGCCCGGGCCGGTCGCCCATCGGCCTGGTGGGCGACCGGCCTTGCAACGGGCGCCTTCTCGCCCCGCTTCGGCGCAGACCTCGCCGCGGCAGCAAGGCAGGCACCGGCGTCCCCCGCGTGGCCCCTGTCGCCACCGTTTTCCGTGACTCCTCGAGAAGGCGGATAGAGGCCGTGCGCCACCAACGGTGTGCGCGATCGAGGACCAACCCCGCCAACCGCATACGCGAACGAGGGCAGGCCGATGACCGGGGTGGATAGATCGAAAGATGAGGGGCCGGGGCGCCGCGGGCGTCCGGGCCGCGCAGGCGGGTGGGTGCTGGTGGCCGGGATGGCCTTGCTGGCGGCGGATGCGGGCAGCCAGCAGATCACGGCGCACGTGATCGCCAGCGGCGGCGGTGTCAGCCGCTCGGCGGGCGGTTGCCGCGTGCTGGAGGCGAGCCTCGGCGAGGCGGTGGGCGGGCGTTCGAGCGGCGGCGGCTACACGGTGACGGCGGGCTTCCTGGCCGCGACCGGCGGCGTGCGGCGCGATGCGATCTTCAACAATGGCTTCCAGGGGTGCCTGTGATGAACCTGTTTGCAGTGATGGGAACGATGGGACACCGCCGCGTGCGTGCCGTCGTGTTGGGGTGGCTCGCCGCGCTGGCGGTGCCGGTGGCCGCGGCGCCGCAGCTTCCGGACTTCGTCTACCAGGGCCGCCTGCAGCAGGGCGGTGCGCCGGCAAACGGCGCGTTCGACTTGAGCTTTGCGCTGTTCGACGCGCCGGAAGGCGGCAACGCCGTCGGTGCGACGATCACGGAGGCCGACTTCCCGGTCACCGATGGCCTGTTCAGCGTCTCGCTGAGCTTCCCGGGGGCCTTCACCGGCACCCAGCTCTACCTGCAGGTCACCGTCGAAGGCACGCCGATGCTGCCGCGCCAGGCGGTGGCGACCGCGCCGGTCGCGCAGTTCACGCTGAGCGGGGGCAGCATCAGCGGCCCGGCCGGCGGCGACCTGGCCGGGACCTACCCGAACCCGACGCTGCGCGACGGCGCCGTGACCAGCACGAAGATCGCTACGGGCGCGGTCAGCAACAGCAGGCTCGCGACCGATTCGGTCACCGCGTCGAAGATCTTCGCGGGTGCTGTGGGCACGTCGGAACTGGCCAGCGATGCGGTCACGGCCGAGAAGATCGCCAACGGCGCGGTGGTCACGGCAGCGATCGCCAGCGACAGCATCACGCGCGGCAAGATCGCCGGGGGCTACAGCAACGGCGCCATCGCCGCCACGGTCGGCGGCAATGACTGCAATGACTACGATGTCGGGGTCGGCGGTGCGGAGGTCAACGACGTGGTGTTCTTCAGCCTGCAGTCGGCGGCCAGCTTGACGCAGAACATGCTGATCCAGCCGCTGCGCGTGCCGAGCGCGGGCCTGGTGACGCTGCGCGTGTGCAACCTGGCCAGCACGTCGCAGTCGACCGGCACGGTGGGGGTCTACATCCTGACGATGCGCTGAGTGGCCGGGCAGATTTCCCGGACAGGTGCCGGCTGCCGCCGCTACGCGGCCGGCATCGCTTCCAGCGCCTTGGCTGCCCGCTCAAGGCCGCCGAGAATCGAATCGGCGACGTAGGCGGAGAAACCAGATGGAAGACGGGCTTTCACTTCATCGATCGCCGCAGGCGTGCGCGCCAGGATCGTTTCGATCAGCGGCTCGGCCGATTCACCGAAGCCGACGGTTCGCGCGGTGCTGCTGAAGTGCCGGCGCTGGATCGCGTGCATCACGTAGTGCTTGTTCTTTCCGAGCAGCGCCATCGCCAGGCGGATTTTTTGCGGTGCCCATAGATTCGGGCCTTCGCCGAGCACCGGATAGGCCGACATCACGTCGTAGAGCGGCGTCAGGCGAAACCGTCCAGCCGGCAGCAGGTGAATGCTGAAGTTCTTAGCGTGCCCGTCCGGTGCGCGCAGCAGCCAGAACAGGATCTGCGTGGTCATCAGCATGCGTGCGTCGTTCTCGGCTTCGTCCGATTGCCGTAGCCGCTCGAACAGCGCCGGCAGCCCGGGTCCGCCGTCGCTTTCGTACTTTTGCAGCGGCGAGCGGTTCTCGACCTGGCAGAAATCCTCCTGCGGCAGCCGCAGGATCCGCCGGCCGTCGGGTGCGATGCGGCGATCGAAGCGCTGGACGACCAGCACACGCTGTTCGCCGAACGTCGCGATGTCGGCTTGGGCTACGTCCAGCCCGTAGGCCTTCAGCAGCCGCAGGCACAGCCATTCGTTGTCGACCGAAGTCGTGAAGTCGGCTTGTCGGCCGCCGACGAGCCCGAGCGGCAGCTTGAGGATGTGGGTGGTCGGGGTCGATCCGTGCGGCCTCTGCCAGCGGCCGTCCCACCACAGCAACGCCGTTTTCTCCTGCGCGCCGGCGAGCGAGATGCGAAAGTCCGAGTCCGAATCGTGCGCGGCCGCGAATCGGCCGGGGGTGAGCATGTCGCGGATGGCACGCTCGATGGCGTCCTCGGAGAGGGGCGTGCCATCGACACGGTCGTAACCGTCCGGGGTCTCGTCCTCGTCGAGCAGTTGCACGGCGCCGACGCAATCGCGGCCGATCGCCTTCAGCAGGTCGAACGGCTCGACCGAGCCGGTGCGGAAGCGCTCGGCGACCCGCGTGCGAATCGCATCGCTGTCGGGTAGCAGGTTGTCGAAGTAGTGATGGACGCGGTCGCCCTCGAGCGGGCGGTTTTGCAGATTGAACGGCAGCGACAGCGACAGCGGTCGGCCATACGGCGCCTGGACCCAGGCGTCGTCGTACTGAAGCTGGGTGTTCCCGCGCCGCGCGAGGGTCCACGTCGCCGCCCGATTGCCGTTGACCCATACGGCCAGGTGCCGGCTGTGCGATCGCCGGCCCATCTCACCACTCCGTGAAGCGCTGTGCGTCGGCGCTGCCGTCACGCGTGCCGATCGCCAGTTGGAGGTCCAGTGCCGCGCACCAGGCCAGCAACTGGCCGACGCTCAGCTCCTCGGCGTGCTGCTCGAGCTGGGACACCCGTGACTGGCTCAGGCCGATGCGCTTGGCCAGCGCGGCCTGCGAGAGACTGTGGGTCTTGCGCGTGGCCTGCAGGATGAGGCCGAGCTGAGACGGTGTGACCAAGGCCTGATGCGAGGACATGGGTTTTACCAGGATTGCAGATAAATCGAGCTTATGCGTTATTGGAATAAAAATCAAGTATCAGTATATATAATAAAATATCGCCCCGACCGGGCACATGTTCAGCGGCGCGTCCTGTCACACAGCTTTAGCGCAAGCCCTTCATGCTGGCGGGTGAGTTTCTGCAACTCACTGACCGATCAGGGGGACGGGCGGCGGGCCGGTGGCTGGTGCGCGGGCCCGCGCCCTTCGTTTCATGGCACCCAATTCAACGCAATCGATCGATTCCCAGGCGGCGACGGCTTCGTCGGGCGCGTCTGCGCCAGCGGCGCCGGCCGGCCTGGCGGCCCTGCTGCGCCCGACGGAGGCGCTGGGCGCGGACGCGCCGCTCGCGATGGTGGGCGATCGCATGCTCGATCCCAGCCACGAAGGCCTGCTGTCGCTGCCGATCGTCCACGAGGGGCGGCCGGTGGCGGCGATCAGCCGCTACGCGCTGATGCGCGTGTTCCTGATGCCGTTCGGCCGCGAGATCTTCGGCCGGCGGCCGATCATCGAGCTGGCCAACCGCGAGGTGCTGGTGATGCCGGTGGCCACGTCGATCCAGGACGCAGCGCGGCTGATCGCCGAGCACGTGAAAAGCCCGATCACCGAGGACTTCATCCTGACCGATGCGGACGGGGTGTACCTGGGCACCGGCGTGGTGCTGGACGTGCTGCGCGCGATGGACGCACGCCTGGCGCAGCGCAACCGCGAGCTGCAGGGGGCGTACGACCGCGTGCGGTCCTCGCAGCTGCAGCTGGTGCAGTCGGAGAAGATGGCCTCGCTCGGCCAGATGGTGGCGGGGCTGGTGCACGAGATCAACACGCCGCTGGGCTACGTGCGCAACAACGTGGAGATGACGCGCGAGGCGCTGGCCGATGCGACGCAGCTGGTGGCGGCGGGGGAGGGCGTGCTCGGCGCCTTGCTGGACGGCGGCGAGCCGCCGGCGGACCTGCCCGACCGCATGGCGGCGCTGGCCGAGCTGCGCACGCGCGTGGACACGGCGGCGCTGGAGGACCTGTCCGGCCTGCTGGAGGACACGCTGCACGGCCTGGGCCAGATCGGCGAGCTGATCGGGCACCTGAAGGACTTCAGCCGCCTGGACCAGGCGCGCACGCAGAAGGCGGACGTCAACCACCTGATCGACGGCGCGCTGCGCATCATCCAGCACATCCTCAACCGGCGCGGCATCCAGGTGGTGCGCGCGGTGACCGAGGTGCCGGCGATCGAATGCGCGCCGGCGCAGATCAACCAGGTGCTGCTGAACCTGCTGGGCAACGCGGCGCAGGCGATCGAGCACGACCGCGGCCGCATCATCGTGCGTACGCAGGTGCTCGGCGGCCGGCTGCTGGTCCTGGTGGAGGACAACGGCAAGGGCATCGCGGCGGAGGACCTGAAGCGGATCTTCGATCCGTTCTTCACGACCAAGCCGGTCGGGCAGGGCACCGGCCTGGGCCTGGCGATCGCGCACCAGATCGTGGAGCAGCACGGCGGCGTGATCCGCGTGGCGTCCAAGCCGGGCGTGGGCACGCGCTTCGTCGTGGCGCTGCCGCTGCCGCTGCCGGCGGGAGGCGCGGCGTGAGCACGCTGCCGACGGTGGTCTTCATCGACGACGAGGAGCGCATCCTGCGCTCGCTGCGGATGCTGTTCCGCGGCAGGGCGGAGGTGCTGGCGACGACGTCGGCAACCGAGGTGTATGGGTGGGTGCGCACGCGGCCGGTGCACGTGGTGGTCAGCGACCAGC
Organism: Dokdonella koreensis DS-123; assembly: GCF_001632775.1. Taxonomy (NCBI): domain Bacteria; kingdom Pseudomonadati; phylum Pseudomonadota; class Gammaproteobacteria; order Lysobacterales; family Rhodanobacteraceae; genus Dokdonella; species Dokdonella koreensis. The sequence continues at coordinate 2,836,239 of NZ_CP015249.1, read as the reverse complement.
GCATGCCGGGCGCGACCGGGGTGGAGGTACTGCGCGAGGTGGCGCGGCTGTCGCCGCCGACGATGCGCATCCTGCTGACCGGCTATGCGGACCTGGAGGCGGTGACGGCCTCGGTCAACGAGGGGGAGATCTTCCGCTTCGTCGAGAAACCCTGGGACGGGCCCTACCTGGTCGATGCGGTGCTGCGTGCGGCGGAGACGGCGCGCCAGGACCTGGAGGCGGCGGCCCAGCCGGTGCCGGCGCGCGAACCGGCACCGGTCGCGACGGCGGCGCAGGTGCTGGTGCTCGACCCGGCCGCGACGATGGCCGCGACCGTGCGCGAGCTGCTGCCGGCGTCGATCGCGGTGAAGGCGGCGGCGGACGTGGAGCAGGCACTGCACGAACTGGCACGGCGCGAGACGGCGGTGGTGATCGCGGTGCTGACCGATGCGACCGGCGACGTGGTCGATGCGATCAAGCGGCTGAAGGCGCTGCGGCCGGCCACGCTGGTGATCGCGGTGTCCTCGATCCGCGACAGCCGCCTGGCGATCGGGCTGATCAACGAAGGGCAGATCTTCCGCTTCCTGCTGGCGCCGCCGGTGCGCGAGCTGCTGCGGCGCTGCCTGATCTCGGCGCTGGAGCGGCACGCGCAGCTGCGCACGACGCCGCGCCTGCTGCGCCGGCACGAGGTGGAGGCGCCGCGCGCGCCGGCGCCGTCGCTGCCGGGCCGCCTGCTGGATGCGTGGCGGCGCCTGCGCGAGGGTGTCGGCCGCTGAGTGCGGTGCCGGTGGCCGGCCCGGCCGGGGAGGCGCCGTAAGAAGGCTGAAAGATCGATCGGGTCTACTGCGTGCCGATCCCTTCCCCTGCCCACGACGGACCCGATGCACACCACCCACCGCATGACCGCGGCGATCCTCGCCGCCCTCGCCCTGTCCGCCGCGCCATTCGCCGAGGCGGCACCCGTCGCGCTGAGCAAGCGCGGCACCTACGCGACCGGCACGGTGGCCGGCGCCGAGATCGTCGCCTATGACGCGGCGACCCAGCGCCTGTTCGTGACCAATGGCGCGACCGACCGCATCGACGTGGTGAACGTGGCCGATGCCGATGCGCCGGTGCTGGCCTTCAGCATCGACATCGCGCCGTACGGCGGCAGCCTGACCAGCGTGGCGTTCAAGAACGGTGTGCTGGCGGCGGCCATTCCGGCCGCGGACGGTACGCAGCCGGGCGTGATCGCGCTGTTCGACAGCGCCGGCGCGCACCTGCGCACGGTGCCGGCCGGCGTGCTGCCGGACCACGTCAGCTTCAGCCCGGACGGCCGCTACGTGCTGTCGGCCAACGAGGGCGAGCCGGTCGGCGACGTCGACCCGCCCGGCTCGGTGACGATCGTCGACCTGGCCGACGGCGCCGCCCAGGCGACGGCGCGGACGGTGGACTTCACCGCGTTCAACGGCCGCGAGAACGAACTGCGCGCCAAGGGCGTGCGGCTGTTCCCGGGCCGGGCCGCCGGCGTGGACCTGGAACCGGAATACATCGCGACGGCGCCGACCAACGACGTGGCCTTCGTCTCGCTGCAGGAGGCCAACGCCTTCGCGGTGATCGACCTGGCCGGGGGCACGGTGCTCGACATCGTCGCGGCCGGCCTCAAGAACCACGGCCGCGGCCTGCCGCGCGTGGAAACGCACGATTTCCCGCAGCTGCCGGTGCTCGGCACCACGCCGGCCGGCCAGACGATCCGCCTCGGCGGCTTCTCGGGGCTGTGGTTCGAGGGCGTGGACGCGGCCACCGGCCTGATGAAGTTCGTCACCGTGCCGGATCGCGGCCCGAACGGCGAGCCGACCGACGTCAACGGCGACGGCACGCTGGAGCGGCCGTTCGTGCTGCCGGGCTACCAGCCGCGCATCGTCCGCTTCACGTTCGACCCGGCCACCGGTGCGATCGCGCTGGGCGCGCAGCTGATGCTGTTCAAGGCCGACGGCACCACGCCGCTGACCGGCCTGCCCAACATCGGCAACGGCATCGACGAGCCGCCGGTGGACCTCAACGGCAATCCGCTGCCGCTGGACCCGCTCGGCGCGGACATCGAGGGCCTGGTGGTGGCGCCGGACGGCAGCTACTGGATGGTCGACGAGTACCGCCCGGCGATCTACCACTTCGACGCGGGCGGCCGCCTGCTCGACCGCCTGGTGCCGGCCGGCACCGGTGCGCTCGGCGGCCAGCCGGCCGGCCACTACGGCCGCGAGACGCTGCCGGCCGAGTATTCCACGCGCCGTCCCAATCGCGGCTTCGAGGGCATGGCCCTCGACACCGACAGCGGCCTGCTCTACGCCTTCATCCAGACGCCGCTGGCCAACCCGAACACGGCGGCGAGCAACGCATCGAAGGTGATCCGCATGGTCGGCATCGACCCGGCCAGCGGCGAGACGGTGGCCGAGTACGTCTACCTGATCGACAAGACCGCCTTCCGCGAGCAGAACACCGACAAGATCGGCGACGCCGCCTATGCCGGCGATGGTCGCTTCGTGATCGTGGAGCGCGACGATTCGGTCGAGCGCAGCGGCAAGAAGCTGCTGTTCGAGTTCACGCTGGCCGGCGCGACCAACCTGCGTGCGGCCGGCGCGCCGGCCCTGCTGCCGGGCAAGACGCTGGAGCAGCACACGCCGGACGACCTGGTGACGGCGGGCATCCGCGCGGTGGCCAAGGTCAAGGTGGCCAATCTGCCGTCGCTGGGTTACCACCAGGGCGACAAGCTCGAAGGCCTGGCGGTGCTGCCGGACGGGCGCCTGGCGCTGATCAACGACAACGACTTCGGCGTGGCGCCGCAGCCGCTGCCGATCCCGCCGAACGGCAGCGTGCCGCTCGACGCGGAGCCGACGCCGATCCAACTGGGCCTGGTCAGCTTCGACGTGCCCAGTGGCCTGGATGCGTCCGACCGCGACGGTCCGGCGATCAACATCCGCACCTGGCCGGTGTTCGGCATGCACATGCCCGATTCGATCGCGGCCTTCAGCGCCGGCGGCAAGACCTTCTACGCCAGTGCCGGCGAGGGCGACGACCGCGGCGAGGTGGCGCGCATCGCCGATCTCGACCTCGATCCGGGCGTGTTCCCGGATGCGGCGGCGCTGCAATCCAATGCGCAGCTCGGCCGTCTCAACGCCTCGACGATCGACGGCGACCTGGACGGCGACGGCGACTTCGACCGCCTGCAGATCCTGGGCAGCCGCTCGATGGCGATCTGGGACCAGTACGGCAACCTCGTGTTCGATTCGGGCGACATCCTCGAGCAGGTCACCGCCGCGCGCCACCCGGCGGACTTCAACGCCGACAACGAGGCGAACCAGAGCTTCGACACGCGCAGCGACAACAAGGGCCCGGAGCCCGAAGCGCTCGCGGTCGGCACGCTGCCGAACGGGCGCACCTATGCCTTCGTCGGCCTGGAGCGGATCAGCGGCATCGCCGTGTTCGACGTGACCGATCCGTACGCGGCGACGTTCGCCGGCTACATCAACAAGCGCGACTTCGGCGTCGTGCTGGACCTGGACGTCGCGCCGGATGCGGCCGGCGACATCGGTCCGGAAGGCATCGTGTTCATCCCGGCGGCCGACAGCCCGACCGGCGAGGCGATGATCGCCGTGGCCAGCGAGATCAGCGGCACGACGACGCTGTACACCGTGTCCGAGGTGCTGTTCCGCGACGGTTTCGACGGCGAGTGAGCCGGTCCGGCGGCCGCTTCCGGGAAGAACCGGACGCGGCCGTGCGCGGCGCCGGTGCGGGCCGGCGATACGGTCCCGCGCCGGCGAAGCGCGGGACCGGTGGGGTACGACGGGGTTGGCGCAAGCCTCGCCTGCGGCGTGGGTCGCGGCGATGCAGGCTGCCGGTGGCCGCGCCGGCCGCGGAACGGTCCGGCGGTCAGGGCGTGGGGTTCTCGAAGCCGTCGCTGAAGATCGGATCGACGCCGCCGGCCGGGTCGTAGAGCTCGCCGTAGGGGGTCAGGCCGCCTTCTTCGTTCATCAGGTCGGTGCCGCCGGTCAGCAGCACGCGGCCGTCCGGGAGGCGCGTGGCCGCCAGGCCGGCACGCTCGGTGGCCGGGCCCGGCACGATCGCCTCGAACCGGTCGTCCCCGGCGACGAAGCGCTCGGCGGTGGCGGCCTCCAGCGCCCAGCGATAGCTGCCGACCGCCAATACGTCACCGTCGGCGAGCGGGACCAGCGCGAAGTCGATGCGTGCCATCGTCATGTCGGCGGCGGCGCTGAACGTGCCGGCGGCCGGATCGAAGATCTCGGCGGTTTCCTGCTGCTCGCCCTCGAGCGTGTAGCCGCCGGCGATCAGCACGCGGCCGTCCGGCAGGCGCGCAGCGGCGTGGCGCTCGCGCGGGATCGACAGCGTGCCGGTGGGCGTGAAGCTGCCGGCGACCGGATCGTAGAGTTCGGCGCTGGCGAGGATGCCGTTGGCCATGCCGCCGGTGACCAGCACGCGGCCGTCGGCGAGCAACGTCATCGTGTGGACGTAGCGAGCGGCGCCGAGGCTGCCGGTCGGGCTGAAGCTGCCGGTGGCCGGGTCGAACACGAAGGCGGTGGCACGCGCGCCCATGTTGAAGCCGCCCGCGACCAGCACGCGGCCGTCGGCCAGGGTGATGGCCGCCGTGCGCTCGCCGCCGACGGCGCTGCCGCTGGCGACCGCGGTGAAGCTGCCGCTGGCCGGGTCGTAGAGCTCGGCATTGGCCTGCGTTTCCTCGGCGCCGTAGCCGCCGACGACCAGCACGCGCCCGTCCGGCAGCAGGGCGGCGGCATGGTCCACGCGCGGCACCGTCATGTTGCCGGTGGCGGCGAAGGTGCCGGTCTTCGGATCGAACAGCTCGGCCTCGGCGGTCGGCCCGCCGGGGTTGTGACGGACGCCGCCGGCGATCAGCACGCGGCCGTCGGGCAGGGCGGTGGCGGTGTGGTGGTCACGCGGTACCACCATGTCGCCGACCACCGAGAAGCTGCCGGCCTGGGCGAAGGCGCCGCCGAGCGCGAACGCGGCGGCGGCCAGCAGGCGCGGTGCCGCCCCGCGGCACGAAGGAAGGAACGGACGCATCGGGCAGATCTCCTCGGAAAGGACGGGAAGGCCGGCCGGTTGTACCGGTCGGCCGCGGAGCCCGCCTTCCGGTTTCGATCGGAAACGATGAGATTGCCGTGTCATCGCCTGCAAGCCCTTGTTCGGACGGGCCGGACGAGTCATCCGTCGCCGAGCAGGCCGGGTCCTTCCTGGGCCGGATCGGGCGTGGTGCCGATGGCAGGAGCTGTCGGCTCGACCTGCAGGGCGGCGGGAATCGGGCGCTCGCCGGCCAGCGCGCGGGCCTGCGCCAGGGCGGCGCGCCAGGCGGCCGGATGGCCGAGCGCGTGGCGCAGGCGCAGCTGCAGCAGGGCACTGCCGAAGTCGCGCCCGGCCCAGCCGGCCAGGTGGCCGGCGACGTGGCTGGCACCGGCGAGATCGCCTTGCCGGATCAGCCAGCCGACGTAGGCATCCGCGACCTCGAGCAAGTCGCTCGGCACCGCGCCGGCGAGCGCTTCGCGCCAGGCGGCTGCGTAGGCATCGCCGGCCGGACGGCCTTGGCCGGCGGCGTACTCGGCTTCAGCGAGCGCGGCATAGAGGCGGACTTCGGCGGTCGCCGCGGGGGCATCGCCGGCCCAGGCGCGCAGGCCGGCGATCGCGGCGCCGCCGGCGCCGCCCGTCCGCCGTGCCGCGAGCACGGCGAGCCAGGCCCGGCCGGCATCGCGCCCGCCTTCGCCGGCGGGCAGGCCTGCCAGCGCGGTCCGCAGGTCGGGCAGGGTCGCATCGATGTCGCCGCCGAGCGCCCGTCGCGCCAGCGCCAACGGCAGGCGCTCCGGGCCGTCGCAGCCGGTCGCGCACCAGCGCCGCAGCAGTTCGCCGGCGGCGTCGAGCCGGCCATTGGCCAGCAGCACCTCGGCGCGGGTCAGGTCGGCCAGCACCTGCGCGCGCGGCGAGCGGACACGCCCGCCGAGGCGGGCGATCGGCTCGGCCTGGGCCAGCGCGGCGGCCGGGTCCAGCAGCAGCAGATGCACGTGCGCGACGTGGACATGCGCCAGCAACTCGTCGTGGGCGCTGCGCAGGGCGGCCAGCCGTTGCGCGGCGTCCTGCAACAGCACCAGCGCGTCCGGCAGGCGGCCTTGCCGCGCGTCGACGATGCCGAGCGACAGGTTGGCACGCGCGACGCCGAGCGGGTCGCCGGCCCGCTCGAGTGCGAGGCGCGCCTGGAAGAAACCCTGCCGCGCGGCCTCGGTCCGGCCCTGACGGTGGGCGGCGACGGCCTGGCCCATCAAGGCGCGGCCCAGCTCGCCCGGCGCGTCGTGCCCGCGCAGCAGCGCGACGGCCTGCTCGGCACTGCGCGCGAGGCCGGTGAGGTCCTCGCGCTCGTACTGCACGTTGGCCAGGCCGTTGAGCGCGCGTGCGCGCATGACCGGTGCGTCGGCCGGCAGGTCTTCGAGCAGGGCGGCGAAGCCGGCTTCGGCCGGGTCCAGCCGGCCGGCGACGAAGGCGGTCCAGGCGGCGCGGTAGCGCCACTCGGGCGTCTCGCGCTGGCGCGCGTCGGCCGTGTCCAGCAGGCGCAGGGCGGCTTCGGTCTCGCCGGCCAGGGTGGCGGCCTCCACTTCCAGCAGCAGCCGCTCGAACGCGGCGGGCCCGGGCGCGGCGCCGGCCGGTGCGTGGCCGAGCCGCACGGCCAGGCCGTCACTGGCGGCGCGCGCGGCGGCCAGCAGGTCGGCGCCGTCGCCGACGCTCACGAGGTCCGGCTCGCCGACCGCCTGCAGCCGGACGCGCCAGCCGCCTTCGGTGGCCTCGACGCGCGCGGCGATCAGCAGCGGCGGTACCGCGCCGGCCAGCGCGGCGGCGACGGCGGCGGGATCGGGCGCGGCATCGCCGACGATCGCCACCACGCTCTCGTCCGGCACCACCGGCTGGCCGGCGTCGCGCAGCCGGTCGCCGACCAGCGCCATCAGGCCCAGGCGCATCCACTCCTCGCCGGCGCCGGCGACGCGCTCGACCGGCAGCACCGCGGCCGGGCGCGCTGCCGCGTCGGCGCGCTGCGCTACGGGAACCCGCAGCCATGCGATCGACACGGCGAGCAGCAGTACGGCCAGGCCGCCGAGCGCGACGGCTCGCCATCGGCGGCCGCGCCGCTGGCGCCCGGTGCCGGCCGGTGGTCCGGCGGCGCCGGGCGCGGCGGCGGATTCGACGGTGGTGGCGGCGACCCAGCGGTAGCCGAAGCGCGGCACGGTGCGGATCGCGCTGTCGCGAGCGTCGGCGTCGACCACGCGGCGCAGCCGCGCGACGACCTGTGCGAGCACGTTGTCGGTGACGGCGCTGCGGCCCCAGACGGCGGCGATGAGCTCGTCGCGACCGACCGCGCGGTCGCGATGCTCGATCAGCCAGAGCAGGCACTCGAACAGGCGTGGCGGCAGCACCACCGGGCGATCGTCCTGCCACAGCTCGCGCGTGGCCGGGTCGAGGCGGAAGCCGCCGAAGCGGTAGCGGCGGGCCATGACGCCGGCCCGTTTCAGCCGGCGCGGTCGGCGGTGTCGGGCCGGCCGGCTACCACCGCGACCGGTAGCCGCGCACCGCGCGGGTCAGGAAGTCCTCGCTGCGCTGGCCGAAGGCGCCGACGCCCTTGAACTCGATCTCGAAGAACAGTGCCTTGTCCAGCTCGCCCTCGACGTTGCGCACCCACTCGCGCGCGACCACGCGCCAGGCGGTGCAGCAGCTGTCGCGCTCCAGGCCGACGAAGCGCTCCAGCGTCTTGCTCTCGTTGAGCGAGTAGTTGTTGCGCGCGACGATGCGCCACTGGTTGCCGATCGGGATCAGCGCGGAGGCATCGGCCTGCTCGATGAAGCCGCGGCGGAAGCGGTAGGAGAGGTTGAGCACGCCTTCGGCACCGAAGCGGTGCTGCACGCCGACGGCCGAGAGGTCGGTGCGGTCGCTGTTGGGATTCCACTGCTGGTCGACGGTGAGGCGCCAGCGCGGCGTCAGGCTGAGCGTCAGGTTGCCGACGTAGGCCGAGCCGTTCCAGTCGGTCGGCTTCACGCCCGGCAGCTGCACGCGCTGCTCGTCGAAGTAGCGGATCTGGCCGATGCTGGCCGACAGCCGCTCCTCGCCGCTGGCGTCGTCGAGCACGCGCGTGGTCAGTGCCAGGGTGAGGTTGTTGGCGTCGGCCTGGCGATCGGCGCCGACGAACGCGTTGGTGCGGAACATCTGGCCGAACGTGAACGGCACCAGCTGGGTGTCGAACACCGGGATGTCGTCCTGGTTGCGGTACGGCACGCGCAGGTAGTACAGGCGCGGTTCCAGCGTCTGCGTCCAGGCGTGGCTGCCGAGCGAGAAGCCGCGCTCGAAGACCATGCCGGCGTCGAGGCTGTAGATCGGCACGCCGCGGTGGGGCGTGTCCTCGTCGTCGCGGTCGAGCTTGTAGCCGGTGTAGCGGTAGCCGACTTCCGGCCGCACGAACCAGCCGGCGCGCTCGATCGGGTAGGCCAGGTACGGGTAGAGGTCCACGCGCTGGCCGTCGAGCGCGTCGTCCTTGCTGAAGGCGACGAACTCGGACCTGACGCCCCAGTCCAGGCCGCCGAACAGGGCCTTCTCGCCCTCGAAGGTCGCACGCGGCAGGCGCCGGTACGGCTCGGAGATGCCCGGCAGCTCCGGATCGGTGACCTGGTAGCGGTCGGCGCCGAAGCTGGCGCTCCACCAGGTGCCGCGGCCGTTGAGGTAGGCGCTGGACGGCAGCAGGCTGGTGGCGGCGGTGTTGAGGCTGCGCCCGAAGTCCTCGAAGTAGCGGTCGTCCGAGGCGTGGTTGAGGTTGATGCTGGCTCCCCAGTTGGCGTTGAAGACGGTGCTGTTGCGCCAGTGGAACAGGCCGCGGTCGCGGTCGGCGTCGCGGTCGTCGGGCAGGTAGGTGAAGTCCAATTCGCCGGCGCTGCCGGCGGTCAGGTAGCGGAACTCGCCGCCGAGCATCAGCCCGCGGTGCGTCATCAGGCGCGGGTACAGCGTGGCGTCGTAGTTCGGCGCGAGGTTGAGGTAGTACGGCAGCGTCAGGTCGAAGCCGCGCCGGTTGCTGTAGCCGATGGTCGGGTACAGGAAGCCCGACACGCGGCGGTCGTCGATCGGGAAGCGCGCATACGGCAGCCAGAACACCGGTACGTCACCGATGTGGAAGGTCACGTCACGGCCGCGGCCGACGCCTTCCTCGCGGTCCAGCGTCAGGTCGCGCACCGCGAAATGCCATTGCGGCGCGCCGATGTCGCAGGTCGTGAACGTGGAGGCGGTCATCTGCGCGTGCTGCTGGTCGGGCATGACCGCCCGGGCGGCCACGCCGTTGCCGCGCGCGTCGATCAACTGGTAGCGGACGTTCTCGAGCGTGCTCTGGCTGGGCTCGGTGCGGCCGCTGCCGCGGTCGGCCGACAGCAGCAGGCTGCGGTCCTGGTAGCGCAGGTGGCCCTCGGCGGTCCAGGCGGTGGTGTCACGCCGGTAGCTGAAGGCGTCGGCGCGGATCAGCTGGTCGTGCTGCTGCACGCGCGCCTCGCCCTGGAGCTCGAACCGGTTGCCGTCGGTGGAGCGGCTGTGCTGGGCGGTGATGTCGGTCGGCGCGGCGTTGCGGTCGCCCGCGCGCGGCAGGTCCGGCACGTAGAAGTCGAACAGGTCGCCCGGCTTGCACAGCGACCAGTCGGCCTTGGGCGAGGCGCAGGTGGTCGCGCCGATCGGGCAGACCGGGACCGGGCTCGGCACGGCATCCGGCGCCGGGTCCGGCGGCTGGGCGGCGGCGGGAAGGGCGAAAACGACGGCCAGCGCGAGCGGATGCGCGCGGAAGCGGCGGGGCGGGGTCGGCGGCACGGAGACCGTTCTTCTTCAATGGAAGGCAGCGCGTAGCTTGCCCAATCCGCGAGGCGGCGGCAAACGCGGTGGCCGCTCCGGATCGGGGATGGCACTTTGGCGCATGCCGCCGATTCCGAGGCGGGCCGGGGCGCCTTCCGGTCCGGGACGGGCAGCCGGGGCCGGACCGGCGGCGCGGCCGGGCCGGACGGCGGCGGGAAGGCCCCTGGCACGGCGCCCGGCGGGCCGCGGCGGGCCGGATCGCCGGGCCGGATCCGTTCCGCGCCGGCTCACTGCCCGCGGCAGGCTCTAAGATGGCCGGCCCTCCCACCGCCGGCCGTCCCCTGTGGAATACCTGATCCTGCTGTGCCTGATCCTGGTCAACGGCGTGTTCGCGATGTCCGAGATCGCGATCGTCTCCTCGCGCCGGGCCCGCCTGCAGCAGCGCGCCGATGCCGGCAGCGGCGGTGCCCGCATGGCCCTGCGCCTGTCGCAGGACCCGGGCAATTTCCTCTCGACCGTGCAGGTCGGCATCACCACGATCGGCATCCTGAGCGGCGCGTTCGGCGAGAACGCGATCGCCGAGCGGCTGATCGCGGTGTTCGACCAGTACCCGCTGCTGGCGCCCTACAGCAAGGGCCTGGCGACGGTGGCGATGGTCGCGATCATCACCTACCTCTCGGTGGTGCTGGGCGAGCTGGTGCCCAAGCGCTTCGCGCTGCAGCACCCGGAGACGATCGCCACGCTGATCGCCACGCCGATGCACTGGCTGTCGCGGCTGACCTATCCGCTGGTGCGGCTGTTCAGCCTGTCCAGCGCGGTGCTGCTCGGCCTGCTCGGCGCGCGCGGCTCGAACGAGCCGCCGGTGACCGAGGAGGAGATCAAGTCGATGCTCAAGGAAGGCACCGAGGCCGGCGTGTTCGAGCACGCCGAGCAGGCGATGGTCGGCAACGTGTTCCGGCTGGACGACCTGCGCATGACCGCGATCATGACGCCGCGGCCGGACATCGCCTTTCTGGACCTGGACGACCCGCCGGCGGTCAACCGCGAGAAGCTCGCCACCGGCAACTACCTGACCTGGCCGGTCTGCCGCGACGGGCTCGACCAGGTCGTCGGCGTGCTCGACGCCAAGGACCTGCTGCGCCGCGTGCTGTCCGGTGCCGAGCTCGACATCGAGGCGGCGCTGCGGCCGGTGCTGTTCGTGCCCGAGTCGATCTCGCCGATGCAGCTGATCGAGACGTTCCGCCGCCGCCGCACGACGGTCGCGCTGGTCGTCGACGAGTACGGCGGCGTGGAGGGCGTGGTCACGCTGAGCGACCTGCTGGAGGCGATCGTCGGCGACCTGCCGTGGGAGACGGCCGGTGAGGACGAGGATGCCGCGGTCCGCCGCGACGACGGCTCCTGGCTGCTGGACGCCGGGCTGCCGCTCGATCGCCTGCAGGCGATCTTCCCGCAGGCGCAGGCACCGGACGCGCGCGCCGGCTACCACACGCTGGGCGGCCTGGTGATGGACCGGCTCGGGCGCATCCCCTCGGTCGGCGACCGCTTCGACTGGGGCGGCCTGCGCTTCGAGGTGGTCGACATGGACCGCCGCCGCGTCGACCGCCTGCTGGTGGCGCCGTTGCACGGCAGCGCGGCGGTGGACGACGGCGATTGACGGCGGACGGATCGTGCGTGCCCGAGCGGCCTGCCGCGGGACGGGATGACAGGCGCTAGAGCGATGCCACCGTGACGCCGGCCTCGAGCAGGGCCTGGCGGATGCGCCGCGCGGCCTCGCCGGCATCGGCGCGGTCGCCGTGCAGGCAGATCGTGTCGGCGGCCAGCCGCAGGCGCTCGCCGGTGCGCGCGGCCACCTCGCCACGCGTGGCCAGTGCGATGACCTGGACGATCGCGATGTCCAGGTCGTGGATCACCGCATCGGGGTGGCTGCGCGGCGTCAGCGTGCCGTCGGCCTCGTAGCGGCGGTCGGCGAAGACCTCGCTGGCGGCCGGTACGCCGGCGCGGCCGGCCGCGCGCGTCAGCTCGCTGCCGGCCAGGCCGACCAGGATCAGGCGGCGGTCGACGTCGCGCACGGCGGTGGCGATCGCATCGGCCAGCGCGGCATCGCGCGCGGCCATCGTGTAGAGCGCACCGTGCGGCTTGACGTGCGCCAGGCGCGAGCCGGCGGCGGCAGCGAAGCCGGCCAGCGCGCCGGTCTGGTAGACCACCAGCGCATAGGCTTCTTCCGGCGTGATGCGCATCTCGCGGCGGCCGAAGCCCTGCAGGTCCGGCAGGGCCGGGTGCGCGCCGATGGCGACGCCCTGCGCGACCGCGGCGCGCACGGTGGCGTGCATCGTCATCGGATCGCCGGCGTGGAAGCCGCAGGCGATGTTGACCGAGCTGACCTGCGGCAGCACGGCGGCATCCTGGCCCATCCGCCAGGCGCCGAACGACTCGCCGATGTCGGCGTTGAGATCGATGCGCAGGGTCATGTGCGAAGGCGTTCGCCGATCGCGGCGATCAGCGCGGCCAGCTGCCGCTCGCGCCAAAGATAGCGCGCCTGCGCCTCGTCGATGGCGATTTCCTGCAGGTGCAGGCGGTCGCCGGGCCGCAGCTGCGCGAGGCGGGCGATGTCCACGCCGGCGACCTGGCCGGCGCGCGGGTAGCCACCGGTGGTCGGGTGCTCGGCCATCAGCGCGATCGGCTGTCCGCCGGGCGGCAGCTGCAGCGTGCCCGGCGCGACCGGTTCGCTGACCAGTTCCAGCGGCGCGCGCAGCGCCAGCGGCGGGCCGTCCAGGCGGAAGCCGACGCGGTTCGACGCGGCCGCGATGCGCCATTCGGCGGCCAGCAGCGCCGTTTGCGCGGCGTCGGTGAGCGCATCCCAATGGCGGCCGCGGACCAGGCGGATCGGCTGGCCCGAGCGCGGGTCGAACCACGGCTGCGGGTCGAGCGACCAGCGCGGATCGATCCGCAGCGGCCGTGCGTCGCCGAGCGCGAGCACGTCGCCGGCCGCCAGCGCGCGGCCGCCGAACGGCCCGAGGCCGGCATTGAGGTCGGTGGCGGCGCTGCCGAGCACGCGCTCGACGGCAAGGCCGCCGGCGACGGCGAGATAGGCGCGCGCACCGAGACGCACGGCACCGAGGTCGAGCACCTCGCCGGCGGCGACGGCGAGCGGCCGCCAGGTGGCGGCGGGCCGGTCGTCCAGCCGCGCGTCGACGGCACCGCCGGTCAGCGCGAGCGTGGCCGCCGCCGCGAAGCGCAGGCGCGGACCGGCCAGCGTGATCTCGAGCAGGGCGGCGGTGGCGGCGTTGCCGACGAGTGCATTGGCCAGGCGCGCGGCGACGTCGTCGAGCGGTCCGCTGCGCCCGACGCCGGCACCGGCGTGCCCGGTGCGGCCGCTGTCCTGCACCGTGGTCAGCAGGCCCGGCCGCAGCACGGTGATGCTCACGTGGGCAGCGCCTGCTCGAACGCGGCCGCGTCGATCGGCCGGAAGCGCACGCCGTCGCCGGCCTGCAGCAGGCTGGCCGGTTGCCGCCCGGGATCGAACAGCACCTGCGGCGTGCGGCCGATGATCTGCCAGCCGCCGGGCAGCGCCCGCGGGTAGATGCCGGTCTGGCCGCCGCCGATCGCGACGGCGCCGGCCGGCACCTGGGTGCGCGGGTCGGCGCGCCGCGGCGTGTGCAAGGCCGGGTCCAGGCCGATCAGGTACGGAAAGCCCGGTGCGAAGCCGAGCATCGCGACGCGATAGAGCGGCGCGCAGTGGCGGGCGATCACCTCGCTCGCCGGCAAGCCGGCCTGTGCCGCGACGACCGCCAGGTCCGGCGCATGGGCGGCGGCGTAGCAGACCGGGATCTCCACCGTGCGCGGTGCCGGTGCAGCCGCGGCAGCGGTGCCGTCGAGCAGGGCCTGGACCGCGGCGGCCAGGGCCTGCCACGGCGGCCGGTCGGTGGTGAGCCAGGCCTCGGCACGGTAGCGGATGCCGAGGCTGGCATAGGCGGGCACCAGGTCGTCGACGCCGCGCAGGGCATGCTGGCCCAGCACGTCGGCGGCGGCGTGCACGCGTGCATTGACGGCCGGATCGATGCCGCTGCCGAAGCGCAGCACCAGCAGGCCTTCGCCCAGCGGCTCGACCTCCACGCTCACGATGCCAGCGCGTCGCGCAGCTGCTGCAGCCGGGACGCGAGTGCGTCGGCGTCGTGCCCGACGCGGGCGCTGTGGCCCCAGACCGGACCGGGCCAGGCGGGATCGTCGCGGCGGCGGGCGATCACGTGCACGTGCAGTTGCTCGACGAGGTTGCCGAGCGCGCCGACGTTGAGCTTGTCGAACGACCCGAGCGCGGCCAGGGCGCGCGCGGCCAGGGCGATCTCGTCGAGCAGTTGGTGCTGGTCGGCGCGGGCCAGCTCGGTCAGCTCGCGCACATCGGCTTGCCGCGGGACCAGGATCAGCCAGCCGTAGCGCCAGTCGTCCATCAGCAGCAGGCGCGAGAGCGGCAGCTCGGCGACGGTATGGGTGTCGGCCTGCAGCCGCGGGTCGAGCGCGAAGGACGATGTCATGGCGTGGCCAGGTGGCGGTCGAGGAAGGCGAGTGTGCGCTCGAGCGCGAGGCGCGCGCTGGCGGCGTCGTAGTCGGCGCCGACGTCGCGGTTGAAGCCGTGGCCGGCCGGATAGGTGTGGACCTCGGCAGCGGGCAGCTCGGCGCGGTGGCGCTCGACCATCGCCGGCGGGATCGAGGCGTCGCGTTCGCCGAAGTGGAACAGCAGCGGCGCGCGCGGTACCTCGTCGAAGTACTGCACGTTGCGCATGCCGTAGTAGCTGACCGACGGCAGGCCCAGCCGCGTCGCCGCCAGGAACGCCACCGTGCCGCCCCAGCAGTAGCCGACGCAGCCGATACGGCCGGCCGAGGCGATCGCCTCGGCGGCGCTGGCGACATCGTCGACCGCAGTGGCCAGGCCGACCTCGCCGACCAGCAGGCGGCCGCGGCGGAAGCCGTCCTCGTCGTAGCCCAGCTCCACCCCGGTTTCCACGTGGTCGAAGAACGCCGGCGCGATCGTGGTGTAGCCGTGGCCGGCGAAGCGGTCGACGACGGCGCGGATGTGCGCGTTGACGCCGAAGATCTCCTGGGCGACGACCAGCCCGCCCTTGGACGGGCCGTCGGGCCGCGCGAGGTAGGCACCGATGCACTGCATGCGCCGGGTATTGAGGCTGATCGTCTGTCCCATGCCGGGCTCCGTCGCGAGCGATGGACCTGCATGATGCGACGATCGGCGCGCGCCGGCCAGCGCGGCGGCGTGACGGACCGCGCCGTGGTCTTCGCCTGCGCTGCGATGTTCGCTGCTGCAGCCGTCCGCATCGATCGCCGCAGGCGGCGATCGCGCCCGTCGTGGCGCCGGCATCGGCAGCGTGGCTGCGCCGGAAAACAAAAAGCCCCGCACGAAGCGGGGCTTTTTGTTTGATTCAGTGGCGGAGCGGACGGGACTCGAACCCGCGACCTCCGGCGTGACAGGCCAGCATTCTAACCAGCTGAACTACCGCTCCGCATGTTTACCGCAAAAACTGCCCAGGACTTCAATTTCCCCGTGACCTTGAGCCTCCGGAATCTCCGGAGCCTCCGGACGATGAAGCCGAAGCCTCATGCCCTCAAACCACGTGGCGTCCCCAGGGGGATTCGAACCCCCGTCGCCGCCGTGAAAGGGCGGTGTCCTAGGCCTCTAGACGATGGGGACGCATAGAGAACCTTGGTGGAGCCAGACGGGATCGAACCGTCGACCTCTACAATGCCATTGTAGCGCTCTCCCAGCTGAGCTATGGCCCCAAGAGAGGCGCGGAGAATAGAGATGAACCGGCAGTTCGTCAACACATTTCTTGCCGGATTTTCGCGCGTGCCCCGCTAGCGCGGTTCAGGCCCGCGTCGGTCGTTGCCGCGTGCGGATGCGATGTCGTCGCGCCACCGCCGCTCGTGTCGCGCGGCGGTGGCGCGGCAGCGTTCAGCAGTTGGGATCGGGCACGGTGAGTGTACCGCCGACCTGCAGCGTATACGTGCCGCAGATCGGTGTCGGCCAGGACGGATCGCCGGTGACGATCAGCGTATAGACGCCGTCGGCGAGCGGGCCGGTCGTCATCGGCACCGCCGCGCTGCCGACGTCGACGATCGTCGACGTCCCGTTGGCCGGGTCGCCCTTGACCAGCAGCATCTCCGCCGCGAAGCCCGCGGCCGTGAAGCTGGCGGTGATGCTGCCGCCGCCACCGGTGCGGAACTGGTAGACGATGTCACGCTGCGGCAGCGCGATGCCTTCGACGAGGGAGACGACGTTGCCGGCCAGGCAGGTATTGCCGCTGTGTACGTAGGGAGTGGACGGGTCCGGAATCGTGATCGGCAGCGGCAGGCCGCAGGTCTGCGCCTGCAGGGCCGGTGCCGAGGCCGCGGCGGCGAGTGCGAACGCGAAGCACGAAGCGGAACGAAGACGGGATACGGGTGACATGGTGCTCTCCTTGGCAAGGCCGGCGAATCCGGCCGATCGCGATGCACGCCGCGCGCAGGCGGCCGCGCCCGTGCACCGGCGGATCGGACCGGTGCTGCCGACTCGCCTCGGGCAGGGGCTGGGCGATCGTAGCGCCGCAGGCGCGATCCGGACCCGGTGAACGGTCCTTGCGGAGGGATACGGAAAACCATCGCGGGAACGGACACGCAACGCGGCGCGGGCGCAGGGCTGGACCTGGCGGCCGAAACGGTTCTTCTGATCGCGTTCCAGGTCCGGCGCAGCCTGCGCGGGGAGCGACGCTCTACGGCGTGGCCGCGCGCTCGGCCGGCCGCTGCGCGCGTACGCGCTGCCCGGCGGTCAGGTGCGCTGCGCCGACCGGCTGACCGTCGACCGCGAGTGCCGTGAACGCGACCGGCAAGCCCATGCCGGCGAACAGGCTGGCCGAATCCTGCAGATGGAAATGCAGGTGCGGCTCGGTGCTGTGGCCGGTATGGCCGCAGCGGCCGATCGTCTGGCCGCGCAGCACGCGGTCGCCGGGCCGGACCGTGACGCTGTCCTTGACCAGGTGCGCGTACAGCGCGTACTCGCCCTCGGCGTGCTCGATCAGCACGTGGTTGCCGACGAAGCTGCGCGCGGTGAAATCGCACACGCCCCAGCCGAGCAGCGGTGCCAGGCCGATGCGCTGCTCGACGGTGACCACGACGCCGTCGGCCGCGGCGAGGATCGGCGCGTCGTAGCAGTAGTAGTCACCCGGGTGCGTACCGCGTCCCCGGTGTCGCGCGAAGGCGGCATCGGCTTGCACGAAGTCCAGTGCGAACCGCTGGCCGAGCACGTCCCAGGAGTGCGAGGTCTTCGGCGTCATGCCGCCGTTGTAGAGCAGCCACTCGCCGTCGAACGGCAGGGTGTAGATCGCCTGGGTGCGGTAGCCGCTGCCGTCGTCGCCGCGCTGCCGCGCGCGCCGCTCCAGCTCGGCGTTGCCGACGAGCTGGCGGAATACCTGTACCGCCTGCAGCGGGTTGAGGATGCTCAGCGTATTGGTCAGCAGCCACGGCACCCTCAGCCCGCGCTGGCCGAAGCGGCCGATCGGGCCGGACGTGGGCCAGTGCGAATAGTCCGGCGCGGGTTCGTCGTCGGTGGTACGCCGGCGCGACCGGCCGAACCAGCTCAGCACCGCGTACAGCGCGAGATAGAGCGCGATGATCGCCCATCCCGGCAGGCGCAGGCCCAGTCCCCAGTCGACCAGGCCCATCAGCGCGAAGGTCAGGCCCAGCGAGACGAGGAGGGTCGTGATCATGGCGTGCGACCGGGGCAGGCTGCGATCAGCTTGGCCTGGCCGCTACCGCTGCGCAACCGGCAGCGAAGGCGGCCCGGCCGGTGGCCTGCGGCGTTCATTCGGCGAAGTTGCGCGCGAGTGTCCCGGCGAACGCCGGCTCGGCGTCGATCGCCTGGGCGATCGCATGCAGCTTCGGCGCCTCGGCGAGAAACCAGGGCCGGCGTGGGCGCCAGCGCGTCATCACGCCGATGTAGAGGTCCAGCGCGCTGCGCCGCTCGCCGAGGAACCACGGTGCCGCCGCGGCGTGCTCGACCATGCGCCAGAGCGATTGCGCGTAGTCGTCGACGCGTGCGCGGAAAGCCTTGGCCGCGGTGGCATCGGCGACGAAGCGCGTCGGCTCGTCGGCATAGGTGAAGGTGGGATAGAGGTTGGTCACCAGGAACACCAGCCAGCGCAGGAACGCGGCGCGTTCCGGTGCATCGGCGCCGGGAACCAGGTCGTCGCGGCCGGTGAGGTCGGCGAGGTGCAGCGTGATCGCCGCGCTTTCGGTCAGCACGCGGCCGTCGTCGAGCAGCAGCGTCGGCACCTGGGCCAGCGGATTGATCCGCGCCAGGGCCTTGCGCGCCGACGCGGAGGTGAACAGGTCGTCGACTTCCTCGAACCGGAACGGCAGGTCGTAGTAGGCCAGTTGGGCTTCGATCAGCACCGAACCCCAGCCACGGCGGCCATAGAGCGTCATCATCGGCCGATCTCCTGGATGCGGGACTGCCGATTCTAGGCCGGGCCGCCCCCTCCCGGGCGACGCATCGACGCGTGCCGGAGGACCGGGCCGGCCGGCGCGCGATCGGTGTATCGTCGGCAGTCCAGAACGGTTTCGGACCTGCGGGAGTCCTGCTCATGATCGATCCGGCGGTGCTCGAACGGCTCGTCGCGGGGCGAACCGACCTGGTCCACGATCTGCTGGCGGCGGGCGTGGATGCCCGCGCCACCGACGCGCGTGGAACCGCGCTGATCCGCTGGTGCGCATACTACGGCGACGTCAGTGCGATTCGCCTGCTGCTGGCGGCGGGCGAGCGGCTGGACAGCCTCGGGACCGACCTGGGACTCGATGCGGCGGCGTTCCACGGCCACTGGCGGCTCTGCCAGTTCCTGCTCGAGAACGGCGCCGCCGTGGGCGGCACGCCGTCCGCCGGTGGCGAGACGCCGTTGCACGCGGCGCTGTGCTCGACCGACCGCCTGCGCTACGACGCCGTGGTCGAGGTGCTGCTGGCGGCCGGCGCCGATCCGAACGCGGCGACGGTGGCGGGCGTGGAAACCGGCGCCTTCATGCGTGATTGCCGGACCCGCGGTGAGACACCGCTGCACCGGGCCGCCGCATTCGGGACGGCCGATACGGTCCGGCGGCTGCTCGATGCCGGCGCGCGGCGGGAAGTTCGCGACGCCCACGGCGATACGCCGCTGGGCTGGGCCAGCTGGTACGGCCGTCCGGACGAGGTGCTGCACCTGCTGTGCTACGGCCCGTTCACGATCCACCCGCAGCGTCGCGGCCTGCGTGCCGACCTGATCGGCCAGCCGCTGCCGCCGGCGAAGGACTGAACCGGCGAATCGCCGGCGGAGCGATCGATGACCGCCTTCCCGAGCCTGCGGCTGCATGCGCTGGATGCGGCGATGGCCGACGCCTGGCGCGCGCATTTCGAGGACGCGCAGGTGGTGATCGGCGACATCCTTTCGACCCCGGTCGATGCGGTCGTCAGTCCGGCGAACAGCTTCGGCTTCATGGACGGTGGCATCGACCTGCACTATGCCCGGTTCTTCGGCGGGGGGCTCCAGGACGCGTTGCGGCAGCGCCTGCTCGACGCCTACGACGGCGAGTTGCCGGTCGGCCAGGCGCTGGTCCTGCCGACCGGTCATGCGACCGTGCCGTACCTGGTCAGTGCGCCGACGATGCGCGTGCCGGTGACGATCGACCGGACGGTCAATGTCTATCTGGCGTTCCGCGCGGCGCTGCTGGCGGTGCGGCGCCACAACGCGACGGCTGCGCCGCCGATCCGGCGGCTGGCCGCGCCGGCACTCGGCGCCGGCGTCGGCGCAATGCCGCCGGCGCGGGTGGCGCGGCAGATGCATGCGGCCTATGCCGAGGTCGTGCTCGGCGAGACGGCCTGGCGCACGAGCGCGCGTGGCGTGCTCGCGCAGCATGCACACCTGTTGCAGTAGGGGCGTGCGCCGGCGGCTGTCGCCGCTGCGTGCCGGTTCAGCGCTTGCTGCGCGCCGGCTTGGCGAGCTGGGCGATCAGGTCGCGCAGGGTCCGGCGCGTGTCGAGCGGCAGCCCGAGGAAGGTCGCGATCGCCGTACGGTCGGCCGGATCGGTGACGGCCGGCCAGGGTGGCCGCCCTTCGCCGACCTGGGTGGCGGGCGTTCCATAGCGCAGGTCCTGCGGCTCGACGCCCAGCCATTGCGCCAGCACCTGCAGCTTGTCCTGCTCGGGGATCGAGAGACCCTTCAACCAGCGTCGCGCGCCCTGGTAGGTGACCGAACGGCCCCAGTAGCGCGCATTGAACTGGGCTTCCAGCACGTTGGCGCGAGGCTCGTGGCCGGCATTGCGCATCGCCGTCTTCAAGCGCTCCGCGAACTGCTTCTTCTCGTCCATGCGTGGACGGTGAAGTTTCGGTTCACTTACTTGGTAAAGTAATGATTTCCATATGAATGAATTTTCGATTCATACGGGGCCGCCCGAAGGGGCGCGGGCGGACCGGCGCCGCCGTCCGGGGGCGCACCGGCGGACGCGGCCTGGGGGACGGCCGATCGCCGCCGGGTGGGCGACGCGAGCGGCGCGACACGCTACGCTTTCGGGTTCCGGCGCCCGAATCGCCTTTCCGTCTCCAGCCAGTCCCGTCATGACCGATACGTTTCCCGACCGCCTCAGCGTCGATCCGCGCAGCCCGTTCCACGATGCCGATCTTCTTGCACGCCCCATCGGCATCCGCTTCAACGGGCGCGAGCGCCATGACGTGGAGGAATACTGCATCAGCGAGGGCTGGGTGCGGGTCGCGGCCGGTCGCGCGCTCGACCGCCGCGGCCGTCCGATGACGGTCAAGCTCAAGGGCGAGGTCGTCCCGTACTTCGTCGAGACGCCGGCCGGCGACGCGGCCGGCTGATCGGCCGGCCGCAGGGCGTCCGTCCGGCCTGCGCCGGTACCGCCGCCGCGGCTTCGTGCCGGTCAGGCCTTTCCTGCGAAGGGCCACGCCGGCAGGCGAGGTCCCCGGCCGCATCGCAGCACGGCGATCAGGCCGCGCCGAGGTAGTCGAGCTTGCCGATCGGTACGCCGGCCTGGCGCAGGATCGCGTGTGCCGTGACGACGTGGAACTGGAAGTTCGGCAGCGCGAAGGACAGCACGAAGTCCTCGCCATCGAACGTCTTCTTGAGCTGGCCGAAGGCCAGCGTGATCTCGCGCCCGGCCCCGGCGTCGATCGCGGCCGCGTCGGCGGCCTCGACGTAGGCGATCGTCCGCGCGATGCGGGCCTGCAGGTCGTCGAGCGTGGTCTCGGTGTCCTCGAAGCGCGGGGGATCGACGCCGAGCAGGCGCGCGATCGCGTTCTTCGAGGTGTCGCTGGCACGCTGGACCTGCCCGGCCAGCGGCAGCATGTCCGGCGCGAGACGGGCGGCGGCCAGGGCATCGGGGTCGGTGGCCTGTGCGCGCGCATGCTCGGCGGCCTTGTCCAGGTAGTGCGAAAGCGTCCGCAGGCCGCGTAGATAGGTAGGAACGGTGAGGCGATGCAGCGAGAGGGACATGCCGGCTCCTGATGGGGGTGGCGCCACGGCGGTGGGATCACCGCGGCGGTGTCGCCACGCTGTCGAGCCGCCCGCTGCGCTTTTCAAGGGGCGCGGCCCCACCGGCCGGGTGGCAAGGGCCGGCGTGGCCGGGCCGGTCAGGCGGCGGCCTGTTCGTACGGTCGTTGCGTGCGCGCGTCGCGCAGCACCGATCCCCACCAGCCGAGGCTGCCCAGCTGCGCCGAAAGCGCGCGCCGTGCGGCCTGCTCGTCGACCGGGCGGCCGCGCGCGTCGAAGGCCGACCAGCAGTTGGCGAAGCTGACCGTGTCCGACAGCGTCACCGCGTGCAGCTCGGCGAACACCAGCCGCAGCTGCTCGATGGCGCGCAGGCCGCCGGAAATGCCGCCGTAGGAGACGAAGGCCACCGGCTTGGCGCACCACTCGCGATAGGCCGAGTCGATCAGGAACTTCAGCGAGGCGGGGTAGGCGTGGTTGTACTCGGGCGTGACGATCACGAAGGCGTCGGCGGCGGCCAGGCGGCGCCGCAGCGCCAGCGTCGCCGGTCCCGCCACGCTTTCGTGGCGTGCCGGCAACTGCAGGGCCAGCGGATCGATCGGGTCGACGTGGAAGCCGCCATGCGCGGTCATCTCCTCGCCGACCCAGCGGGCGACGGTGTCGCAGAACCGGCCTTCGCGCGTGCTCCCGTAGATCAGGCCCACCGCCAGTTCGCCGGGCATGGCGGGCGGGGGCAGGGAATGGACGGTGGAGGCGGAGCGCGGGGACGGCGGGGTCTTCATGGGCGGGTGACTGGCATGGGAGAGCGCGCGATGCTAAAACCTCAACATTAGTTGAGGTCAATGCCATGCCCCGAGGTCCTGTACAGGCCGACCTGTCGGTCGGCGAGGTCGCCGCGCGCAGCGGAGTGGCCGTTTCGACGCTGCATTTCTACGAAGCCAAGGGCCTGATCGCGGGGCGGCGCAACGCCGGCAACCACCGCCGCTATGCGCGCGACGTGCTGCGCCGGGTGGCGATCATCCGCGTCGCCCAGCGCGCCGGAATCGCGCTGGCCGAGATCCGGCACGCGCTGGCCAGCCTGCCCGACGCGCGCACGCCGACGGCGGCCGACTGGCGCCGGCTGTCCCAGGCCTGGCGCGGCGACCTGGATGCGCGCATCGCCCGCCTGACCGGCCTGCGCGACCAGCTCACCCGCTGCATCGGCTGCGGGTGCCTGACGACCGGCGATTGCCCGCTGCGCAATCCGGATGACGCGCTCGGCAAGGCGGGCAGCGGGCCGCGGCTGCTCGACCCGGACTGAGGCCGCCGTCACGGATGGCGCATCGCCTCGTGCGTGGCCGGCGTCGCGCCGGTCCGCAACCGGCGCGAAACCGGCGCCGATGGCCCTATCATCGCGGGGTAGGCCATACCCCTCATCGCGCCCGTCATGCATCGAACGTTCCGGATGTCGCTCACGCTGCTCGTCTCGCTGTCCCTCGCCGCGCCGTCCGTGCCGGCCGAGCCCGAGCCCGAGGCCGACATCGCCGTCGCCGCACCCAAGCGGCCGGCCGCGGACTATGCCGACCCGGCACGGCGCGTCGACATCGGTGCCGGGCGGATGCTCAACCTGCGCTGCAGCGGCCAGGGTGCGCCGACGGTCGTCCTGGAAGCCGGGTTCGGGGCCGACTCGTTCGCGTGGTGGCGCGTGCAGCCGATGCTGCAGGCCCGCCAGCGCGTGTGCTCGTACGATCGGGCCGGCTACGGCTTCAGCGATGCCGGCCCGTTGCCGCGCGACGTCGAGGCGGAGGTCGAGGACCTGCATGCGTTGATCCACGCGGCCGGCATCGCCACGCCGGTGATCCTGGTCGGCCACTCGTTCGGTGCCAACATCGCGCGCCGCTACGACCAGCGCTACGGCGAGGACGTCGCGGCCCTGGTGCTGGTCGAGCCGCCGCCGCAGAACATCGGCGCGTTCTCGGAATCCTATGTGCGGAAGGAAGCCCATTTGCTGCCGATCGCGCTGCGCCAGCTGCAGCGCTGCGAGCAGGGCGCCCGGGACGATGCGCTGGCCAAGCCGACCGGCGAGCTGCGCCAATGCCTGCGGCCGCCCGATCCGCGGTTCGGCCAGCGCATCAACGATGCGATCCGCGCCAACCAGTCCAAGCCGGCGTTCTGGCAGACCCTGGTGTCCGGATCGGAAGCCAAGGCCGCGCTGTTCACCGCGCCGGTGGCCGCCGACGAGCGGCACGGTGACAAGCCGCTCCTGGTGCTGACCGCCCGGCGCGCCTACGCCTCGGGGGGGAAAGCGTGCGCGGGGCGCTGCAGTCGGCGCAGATCACGACGCACGAGACGCTGGCCGGGACGTCCTCGCGCGGCCAGCGCGTCATCGTCAATCGCAGCTCGCACGAGGTGCCGCAGGACCGGCCCGACGCGATCGTCGAGGCGGTCGGGGCAGCGACCCGCGCACTGGCGGGCGGCACCTCGCCGTAGCGTACGGCGCGGTTCGGCGGGGCAGGCCGTTCACCGCCGGTTGACCGCGTTCTGCTACCAGTCGGGCTCCCACTCATCCGAACCGGAGATCCGTCATGCCGGAGAAGAAGACGACCGAGCGCGCCCAGCGCGCGAAACGCCAGGGCAAGGCGCCGAGCACCCAGGCCGGTGCCTATGTCCACGAGGAAATCGAGCACGTGCGCAAGGGCAAGCACGGCGCCAAATCCACCAAGCAGGCGATCGCGATCGGCCTTTCCAAGGCGCGACGCGCGGGCGTGAAGGTGGGCGCGCCGAAGAAGGCCTCGGCGGCGACACGGCGCAAGGCCGAGCAGGACGGCGCCAAGAGCGGGTCCCGCACGAAGCCGTCCGCCAAGCGGTCCGCGGCCACGCGGCAGGCGCTCACGCATGCGTCGAAGACCTCGGCCAGCACGTCGGCCTTGTCGCAGCAGGCCAAGACCGCCGCCAAGAAGCGCACGGCGGCCAGCCGCTCGGCCGCGGCCAAGAAGGCGGCACGCACCAAGGGTGCCAAGGGACGCTCGGCCGCGGCGAAGAAGGCAGCGCGCACGCGCAAGCGCGCGGCGTGACGCGGACGCTGCCGCGCAGGACCGGGTTGTCGTAGGGCTGCTCGCGTCGCGCGCGAACGCGCGCTGGCGTCGTGCAAGGTCTCGCCAAGCGACCCGGGCGGCCCGCGCGCCCGGCACCTCGTCCGGTGTGCGGTCGGCGCCGGCCGGCGGAACCCGCATGGCGTGGCCCCGTATGCGGTGTCGTTCATCGGCGGCCGGGCACGCTGCGCGCATGACGACCCGCCGGCGTGACCGCAAGCCGCCCCGCCGCCCGCCGCAGGACCGGGCCGCCCAGGACGAGGCCGCCATCGCGCGCGAGGCCGGCCTGGTCCACGTGCGCGACGACGCGCCCGGTATCCGCCGCCGGCGCAGCGGGGCGGGCTTCATCTACCTCGATGCCGACGGCACACGGATCCGCGACGCCGCACAGCTGGCGCGCATCCGCGCGCTGGCGGTGCCGCCGGCCTACACCGAGGTGTGGATCTGCCGCGATCCGCGCGGCCACCTGCAGGCGACCGGCCGCGACGCGCGGCGGCGCAAGCAGTATCGCTACCACGCGCGCTGGCGCGTCTTCCGCGATCGCAGCAAGTTCGTGCGCCTGGTCGCGTTCGGACAGGCGCTGCCCCGGCTGCGGCGACGGCTGCGCCGCGACCTGGCGCTGCCCGGCCTGCCGTGCGAGAAGGTCGTGGCGGTGGTCGTCTCGCTCCTGGCCGAGACCCTGGCGCGGGTCGGCAACGAGGCCTACGCGCGCGACAATCGTTCGTTCGGCCTGACCACCCTGCGCAACCGCCACGTGGCGTCGTTGCGCGGCGGCCGGTTGTCGCTGCGCTTCCGCGGCAAGGGCGGGCTGGAGCACGCGATGGTCGTCGACGATCAGCGCCTGGCGCGCATCGTGGCGCGCTGCCACCAGCTGCCGGGGCAACTGCTGTTCCAGTACCTGGATGAGGATGGCGTCTGCCAGCCGGTCGATTCGGGGCAGGTCAACGCCTATCTGCGCGATGCGATGGGGGAGGATTTCACGGCCAAGGATTTCCGGACCTGGGGCGGCACGCTGCTGGCGGTCGCGGCGCTGGCTCGCACGCCGCTGCCGGACCCCGGCGACGAGCGCGCGCTGGCGGCCGGCGCTGCCGCGGTCGTGCGCGAGGTGGCGGCTGCGCTGCGCAACACGCCGGCCGTCTGCCGCACCTCGTATATCGATCCGCGGGTGTTCGACGTCTGGCGCAGGGGCCGCCTGCACCGGCTGGCGAGCCAGCACGGCAGCGGCGGCCCGCGCCGGCTGGAAGGGCTGGCCCTGCGGGTGCTGCGCGACCGCCCGGGTGTCGGAGGGCGGCCGAGCGGAACGCCGCGGCGGCGCGCGCGCTGATCTCGCCGCGCGGTGCCGTGCGTCATCGCGCCGCCGTTCTGCGCCTGAGGCAGGACAGGAAGATCGCGTCGTGGCCCGCGGACATCCGGGGGCCGGTGCCGCCGGACCGCCGTGCCGGCCGGCCGCCACGACGTGTTCGACGTGCCAGGTCCGGTTCACGCCGGCCGTTCCGGGTTTCCTTGGGGGGAATCGTCCATGCACCGTGTCCCGATACTGTTCGCGCTGGTGGCCGCGGCCACCGGCCCGGCGGCGGCGCAAGCCACCTTCGACATCACGTTCGACCCCAGTGCCGATGTACTGCAGCCGGCGGAGCGGGCCGCGGTCGCCACCCACCTGCGGGAAGCCGGGCGGCGCTGGTCGCAGGCGCTCGGCGCGACCGCGCCGGTCACGATCGCGATCCGCGTGGCGATCGCCGATGTCCCTACCGCCAACGGCGCCAGTGCCGCCACGGCCTTCGTCGGCGTCTTCGGCGGGCGCGACACGTTCGAGCAGGGGGCGGCACACAAGCTGCGCACCGGTGTCGACGTGAACGGCGCCGACGCCGACGGCATCGTGACGTTCGGCCTCAACTACCTGCGCAACGAGCTGTGGTTCGATCCGGACCCAGTCCTGCGCATCGCGCCGGTGCCGGCCAACCGCACCGATGCCTTCAGCGTCGCGCTGCACGAGCTCGGCCACGTGCTGGCCTACAACGGCTGGGCCGACCTCACCACCGGCCAACCGCCGGCCACCTACTGGTCCACGTTCGATCGCTGGATGATGCCGGGCGCGCCGACGCTGTTCGCCGGCCCGGCGGCGACGCAGGCCTGGGGCGTGGCGCCCGACCTGACCACCGGTAACAACACGCACTGGGCCAACCCGGTGCTGCGGACCGGCCGGCCAGCGGCCGTGCCGGCCCCGGTGCGCTGGGCCGGTGGTGCGCCGGTGCCGATTGCGGCGTGCGGGTTGCCGATGTCGATCGACGCGCCGCCGTCGGCGGACGCCGTGCTGCGCGGCGCCGGCGGCCTGATCGACCAGCTGATGAACGGCGTCGTCTTCTACCGCGGAACGCGCTATGACCTCTCGGCGCTGGATCGGGCCGTGCTCGCCGACGTCGGGCTGCTGCGCGAGCGCATCTTCGCCGG
Source organism: Dokdonella koreensis DS-123 (assembly GCF_001632775.1). Taxonomy (NCBI): domain Bacteria; kingdom Pseudomonadati; phylum Pseudomonadota; class Gammaproteobacteria; order Lysobacterales; family Rhodanobacteraceae; genus Dokdonella; species Dokdonella koreensis. The sequence continues at coordinate 2,809,373 of NZ_CP015249.1, read as the reverse complement.
CGACTTCGAACCGGACCGGTGAGACGTCGCCGGTCCGGTTGACGGCTCCCTTCGCGGTCGCGGCGGCCCATCCTGCGTGGCCCGGAAACCGGCATCGCGCGCCGCGTGGTCCGGGTCCACGCCGCTGCGCCGGCCGGACGCCGCGCGTGTTCCGCGGGCGCCCGGCGTGCGGCCGCGACGGCACCCGCGCGGTGCCGTCGCCTAGAGGGGATGTTCCGGTGATTGTTGCGGCGCACAGGGGGGCGCCACTACACTCCGCCCCGCTTTGGGTGTCCCGCCACCGCGGGATGAAACGGGAAACCGGTGCGCCTGGCCGTGCAAACGCACGTGCCGGCAATTCCGGTGCTGCCCCCGCAACGGTAAGCAAGTTCCGCCGGTCCAGACGCCACTGCGCGATGCGCGGGAAGGCGGGCCGGCCGATGCCACGGCATCGCTTGCGAGTCCGGAGACCGGCCCGATGCGGGACGCTCGCCGTCCCCGGCTCCAGCGTTGCGGCGGGCAACGGGCGGGCTCGGGCGGCCGTGCGCCGGCCCGGCTTGTCGCTGCTCCCCCGCGATCCTGGCTTTTTGCATCTGCGCGTTGCGGGAGGAATCACCGATGCTGCGTATCACCCCTGTGTCCCTGGCCGTACTGGCCGGGCTCGCCGGCCCGGCATGGGCCGAGATGGAGACCCAACCGGAAGTCATCGTCACCGCCTCGCGCATCGCGCGCACGGTCGACGCCACCCTTGCCGACGTCAGCGTCATCACGCGCGAGGACATCGACGCCAGCGTCGCTCGCGACGTCAGCGACCTGCTGCGCCTGGAGGCGGGCGTGGACATCGCGCGGACCGGCGGACCGGGCAGCCAGACCTCGGTGTTCCTGCGCGGCACCAACAACAACCACGTGCTGGTGCTGGTCGACGGCATCCGTGTCGCCGCGCTGGGCACTGGCGTCTTCACCTGGGAGACGCTGCCGCTGGGAGCGGTCGAGCGCATCGAGATCGTGCGGGGGCCGCGTGCGAGCTACTGGGGCTCCGATGCGATCGGCGGCGTCGTGCAGATCTTCACGCGCAAGCTCGAAGGGCCGCGGGTGTCACTCGGCTACGGCACCTACGGCGACGCCAATGCGGCGGTCGGCGTCGGCGGCCGCGGCGATCGCGGCGGCTTCAGCGTGCAGGTGGGTGCGCGCGACTACGAGGGTTTCCCGAGCCAGAACCGCGACGGCTTCGCCTACGAGCCGAAGGACCACGGCATGGAGAACCAGCACCTGGCCGCGCAGGGCGACGTGCAGATCGGCACGCAGACGCTCGACGCGGTCCTGCTGCGCAGCCAGGGCGAGGTGGACTTCGCCGGCGGCAGTTCCGATTTCACCGAGCAGGCCGCCCGCGTGTCGCTCGGCGGCCGGCTGGGCGAGCGCTGGCAGCATGCGCTCACCCTCGGCAGCGCGCGCGAGGACTACGAGACACCGGCCTATTTCACGCTGTTCCGGACCCGCCGCGAGACGGCCGGCTGGCAGGCCAGCTACGCGCTGGCCGAAACGCAGAGCCTGGTCGCGGGCATCGACTACCTGCACGAGCAGGGCGAGAGCCGCGACACCTTCAGCGGGTTGCCGAGCTACAAGAAGAGCCGCGACAACACCGGCGTCTATGCCGGCTGGCAGGGCGGATTCGGGCGGTTCGACAGCGAGGTCTCGCTGCGGCAGGACGACAACAGCGTGTTCGGCGACGCCACCACCGGCTCGGCGGCGATCGGCTGGCGCTTCACCGAGCGGCTGCGCGCCTACCTCAGCTACGGCCAGGGTTTCCGCGGGCCGACGCTGAACGAGCAGTACTCGCCGGGCTTCGGCGGCATGTACGCCGGCAACCCGGACCTGAATCCGGAGAAGTCGCGCAGCACCGAGCTGGGCATCGAGTTCTCGCCGGCCGAGCAGCACCGCTTCAAGGCCAGCCTGTACTCGACCAAGGTGCGCAACCTGATCAGCTTCACCGGTCCGGACTTCCAGGCCGAGAACATCGCCCGCGCGAAGATCGACGGCAGCGAGCTCGGCTACGACGGCGGCTTCGGCGACTGGCTGGTCCACGGCAGCTACACCTGGCAGGACGCGCGCAACGCGGATACCGACACCGAACTCCTGCGCCGGCCCAAGCAGAAGCTCTCCGGCCGCCTCGAGCGCCGCTTCGGCGACCGTGCCCGGGCGGGCGTGGAAGTGCTCTACGCGGGCCATCGCGACGACGTCGGCGGGATCGAGCTGCCGTCCTACACGCTGGTCAACCTGCGCGGCTCGCTGGCGCTGACCTCGTCGTGGAGCCTGGCCGCCCGCATCGAGAACCTGACCGGCCGCGACTACGAGCTGGCCCACGGCTACAACACGCCGGGCCGGTCCGGCTTCGTCGAGGTGATCTGGCAGCCCCAGCGCTGAGCCGGGAGGCGCACGGGAGCGCCGCGCTGCAGCTTCCGTGCGCCGTAGGCGCATGCCAGAATGCCCCGCGTATCCGTCAGGGGGCATGGACGTAGACATGAGGCACTCGCAAGGCTTTCCGGCGCGCGAGCGCGCACGTGCGCCGCTACGGAAACTGGCCGATTGCCAGCGGCTCTCGCGGCGGGCACAGGCGGTGCTGTCGGGGATCGTGCAGCGCAGCGCGACGCACCTGGGGGCCGGTCTCAAGACCGCGTTCGATGGCCTGGGCCAGGACCTGCAGCACGGCGAGACCGGACGCGGCGGCGAGGACCGTGCCGCAACCCTCGATCTGCTGGGCGTGCTGCGGCGCGAGCAGGCCGCGTTGACCGATCGTTTCGTGCAGTCGATCGAGTCGGCCCTGGCGGAACTGGAGGGCTCGGCACCGGCACCGCAGGATGCCGGCGATCCGGCGCCGATCCCGCGTCCGGCGTCGCTCGAACTGGTCGACCAGGGCCTGCTCGAGGAAGAACTGGCCCTGCAGAACATCGCCACGCGCGGCGAGACGCGGCATGCCGAAGCCTTGTTCCTGCTCGGCCATCGCTTCGCCGTTCTGGCCGCGTCGCCGATCATCGGCGCCGGCCGCCTTCCGATCGGCCCGGGCCGCCTGGCCGAGGCACTGCGCGACGCGATCGAGCCGCTCGACCTGACCGCCGCCCAGCGCGTGATGGTCTACCGCTTGTTCGACCGCAACGCGATGGCGTCGGCGGGTGGCTACTACGCAGCGATCAACGACTGGTTCGTCGAGCAGCGCATCCTGCCGGGACTGCGGCCCCGACGCGCGCCGGCGCGGGCGAGCGAAGCGCCGCCGCCCGTCGCCAGCGAGACGGCCGATGCGCGCACCGCGCCCGTGCCGGCTCCGGCCGCGGATCCGGTGCCGTCCGCGCCGCCGGCTGCGGCCGCTGCGCCGGCCAGCGGCGACGGGCTCGCCGGTTCGGCCGATTCGCTGCGGCTCTACACGCATCTTCGCGGCTTGCTCAACGGCGAGGTGCCGGCCCCGGCCGCGCGCGCGTCTTCCGGCGGGCCGGGCGTGGCCGATGCCCGCGCGGTGCAGTCCGCACTGCATCGCCTGCAGGAGCGGAGCACGCGGCAGACGGCCGGTGCCGGCCTCGGATCGCGCGGCGTCACGCATCTCAAGCGCGACCTGGTCGCGCAGCTGCGCCAGATGGGCAGCGACGGCCAGCCGCTGGCGCTGAGCCGGGAGGACGGCGACACCATCGACCTGGTCGGCATGCTGTTCGGGCACCTGTCACGCGAGACCGGGCTGGGCGAGACCGCACAGGACCTGCTGGCGCGGATGCAGCTGCCGCTGATGCGCGTCGCCCTGGCCGACCCGGGCTTCTTCACGCAGTCCGAGCATCCGGCACGCAAGCTGCTCAATACCGTGATCGAGGCCGGCGAGCGCTGGATCGACGATGCCGACCCGGATCCGGACCTGCTGCTGCGGCTGCAGCAGGTCGTCAAGCAGGTGAGTCACGGCGACGTCTCCGACCCGGTCGCGCTCGACGACCTGCACAAGGGCCTGGCCGGTCATGTGCAGGCGCTGGCGCGGCGCGCGGAGATTGCCGAACGGCGCCAGATCGAGGCGGCCAAGGGACGCGAGAAACTCGAGATCGCACGGCGCCAGGCGCGCACGGCGCTGACGCGCATGATCGACCGGGCCGATCCGCCGGCTCCGCTGCGCGACATGCTCGAACGCACCTGGGTGCCGGTGCTGGCGCTGACGCTGCTGCGCCAGGGCGAAGGCAGCGCGCTCTATCACCGCCGGCTGGCGGTCGCCGACCAGCTGCTGCGCCGCTCGGCGCTCGACGACCGGCCGGTCGACCAGGCCCTGCGCCGTGAGGTGGAGGAGGGGCTGGGACAGATCGGCATGCACGGCGACGACATCCAGGTGCTGACACAGGCCCTGTTCGATCCGGCACGCCCGGATCGCCCGGGCGCCGAGTCCGCGCTGACCGATGTCACCGGCAAGCTGGGGGCGTGGGGGCGTTCGATGGACGCCGCGACCGGGCCCGGCGATGCCGCGCCGGCCGCCGTCGAGGACCGGCCCGCCCCGATCCCGCTGAGCGCGCGCGAGCAGCAGATCCTCGAGCAGATCAAGGGATTGCCGTTCGGCACCTGGTTCGAGTTCCAGGTCAATCAGCAGGGCGATACGGTGCGCCGCAAGCTGGCGTGGTTCTCCACCCTGACCGGGCGGTGCCTGTTCGTGAACCAGCGCGGCCTGCGCGTGGAGGACGGCTCGCTCGACCACCTGGCGCGCGACATCGCACGCGGCCAGGTGCGCCCGGTCCGCAACGAGCAGCGCGGTTTCGTCGACCGGGCCTGGGATACGATCCTCTCGGCGCTGCGCCGGATGGCGCCGGGCGATGCTGCACAGACGGCGCCCTCCTGATGGACGCCGCACAGAGGAGTCAGATGAACGAGAAGCGCCGTTCTCCCCGTCGCCGTGCCGAGTCGGTCATCGTGGTGACCGATGCGATGACCGGCGGCGCGATCGGACGTGTGGTGGACCTGTCGCTGGACGGGGTGATGCTGCTGCTCGAACGCCCGGTCGCCAGCGACGCGCTCTACCAGTTCTCGTTCGCGCTGCCGTCGCGCAAGGGGCCGCCGCGAACGGTCGAGATCGGCGTCCACGAGCAATGGAGCGATCGCGCCGACGTGCCGGGCCACTACTGGGCCGGCTTCAGCTTCATCGACATCGCCGCCGACGATGCGGCGGCGCTGGCGGCCTGGCTGGACGACTAGCGTCCGGACCGGCCCCGGGACCGATCAGGTCGCCGGGCGCACGCCGCGCGGGCGCGGCCCGCATGCGCGCAGGAAGAAGTCCACCGTGGCGTGGATGTGGGCGTCGATCTCTTCCTTGCGGATCGGGTCGCAGCATCCGCACAGCATGCGTGCGTGCAGCTCGCCCTTGAGCAGCGCGAAGAACTGCGAGGACGCGCGCTGCACGTCGGCGATCTCCAGCTCACCCGCGCTGGTGCGTGCTTCCAGGAACTTTTCGAACGCGGCGTGGATCAGTTTCGGTCCCTGTTCCCAGAACATCTGTGCCAGCTTGGAGGAGGCGCCGGCGCCGCTGGTCAACAGCCGGTGCAGGGCCATCGCCTCATCCGTCGTGATCAGCGAGAAGAACGCGCGTGCGATCGTTTCCAGCTGCTGGCGCAGCGGGCCGCGCGCGGCGACGTCGAACAGCTCCTCGGGCAGCTGCTCGTGGCAGCGCGCACGGATCGCCTCGACGTAGAGCGTCTCCTTGTCGCTGAAGTGGCTGTAGACGGTCAGCTTGGACACGCCCGCGGCCGATGCGATCGCATCCATGCTGGTCCCCTCGAAGCCATGCTGCGGAAACAGCTGCTTGGCGGCGGCGAGGATCGCGGCGCGTTTCTCGAGGTCTTTCGGGCGGCCCGGGCCGCAGGTCTTGGCGATGACTGTGCTCATTTGCGTCTTGCGTAGGGATGCTGGACGAACGAATTTCGATATTTTACTATACTACTCAGTACATGAACGATGGTGCCGGATCTGCGGTTACCGCGTGAAATGGTAGCGGTCCCGTCGACATCTGTCGCCCAGGCGGCTTCCGGTGTCGCCGGGCGAGCTTCCGGCCCGTCGTCCGCGGCCCATCCGGTGCCGGACGAACATCTCTCCCCGTGCTGCCCTCCCTCCCTCCCGCCCTGGGCAGCGCGGTGGAGAGATCCTTTACATGAGGACGATCCGTTCGATGCGCAACGAGCATGACAGCGATTCGCTTCGATCAGCGGCAGCCGACGAGGTCGATGCCACCTGGACGGCGATGCCGTCGACGCCCCTTTTCCTGATGCCCGCCGGCCGCGCCGAGGCGGTACGCCCGCCCACGGAGGTGCCTGCCCACGCGCGGGCGCGCCGCCGGCCGTCGCCGGCGCGCCATGCGGGTGCGGCGCCGCCGGTGCCGGATGCGCGCCAGCGTCCGGAATGGACCCTGCCGTACGCCCAGCGGGCGGGCGCGGACCTGTTCGACGCGATCCGCCTGCGCCGCCACGCGGCGGCGGAAGCCGGTGCCCGGGCGCTGCGACCGGTGGTGTCCGCACTGTCCGCGGACGGCCGTTCCGCGTTCGCGCGCTGGGTGGCGCTGCAGCTGGCCACCGGCCTGGACGCCGCCGACGGCGGTCGCGTGCTGGTGGCCCTGGCCAAGGTCGATCTCGTGCTGGCGGCCCGGGTGCGCCGCCAGCTGCCCGCGCTGTGCGCCGAGCTCGACGGCCGGACGACCGTGGTTTCAGGCGCTGCGGTGGCTTGAGATCGCGCCGAACAGCGGCATGTGCGGGTAGCCGCACGCCGTATCCGCAGCGGGCGGGGACACGTTGCCCGTCGTCCGGGCGCGCGGTGACTTCCGGCACTTCGGCCGATTCGGGGCACGAAGCGATGGTTTCGGCACGAGGTTTGCTTTGATGCTGCCTGCTATGCTTTCGGGCTGTTGCCGGAGGTACCCGCAACGGCGTCGCAGGCTCCTGACCGGAGCGCGCGGCCGTGGCGTCGCGGGGCCGGCGTCCCGATCACATTCAGATGGAACCACCGTTATGAGCGCGAACATCGAACTTGCCCGGACCAACATGGTGGAGAACCAGATCAGGACCTGGGACGTGCTCGATCCGCGCGTGCTCGACGTGCTCGGCGGCATGCGCCGCGAGGATTTCGTGCCGCTGCGCTATCGCGCGATGGCGTTCGCGGACCTGTGCCTGCCGATCGGCCATGACGAGGTGATGATGAAGCCGGTCGTCGAAGGCCGCCTGTTGCAGGCGGTGGTACCGACGCCGGACGAGCACGTGCTGGAGATCGGCACCGGCTCGGGCTTCGTCACCGGCTGCCTGGCCCGCCTCGCCGCGCGCGTGGTCAGCGTCGAGCAGCACGCGGACCTGGCCGATGTCGCCAAGGCGCGGCTCGCCGCCGCCGGTATCGGCAACGTGCAGGTGGCGGTGGCCGACGCGATGCAGGGCTACCAGCCCGATGCCAGCTTCGACGTCGTGGTCGTCACCGGTGCCGTCCATGTCCTTCCCGACCGGTTCCGCGCCTGGGTCAAGCCCGGCGGGCGCCTGTTCGCGATCGTCGGCGATTCGCCGGCGATGCAGGCTCTCCTGTACACGCGCGTCGAGGCCGACCGCTGGCAGGAGGAAAGCCTGTTCGAAACGGATCTTCCCTATCTCACACACGCCGCGCCGCCGCGCCGGTTCTCGCTCTGAACGACCGGCGGTCAGGAAACGATTCCCCGAGGAAACCCAACCGATGACCCTGCGCATTCGACCCCTGACCCTTTCCCTGTTCGCCGCGCTGGTCGCCGGCGCGCCGCTGGCGCATGCCGACGACCTCGTGCAGATCTATCACGAGGCGCGCGCTTCGGATCCGCAGCTGGCCGGCGCCGAAGCCACCAAGCTGGCGACCGACGAGAACGTCGACCAGGCGCGGGCGGCGCTGCTGCCGCAGCTGGGCGCGACCTACGGCTACCGCCGGCAGCACAACAACTCGCGTGGCCCCGAGCTGGCCTACGATGCCGCCGGCAACCCGATCGTCGTGCAGAACTCCTCGTCCGGCACCACCTTCTCGCGCAGCTGGGGCGGCACGCTCGACCAGAGCATCCTCGACCTCAGCCGCTGGACCGCGCTGAAGGCCAGCAAGGCGCAGGTGCGGGCCGGCGAGTCCACCCTGGAAGCGGCGCAGCAGGAGCTCCTGATCCGCGTCGCGACCGCGTACTTCGCGGTGCTGACGGCCGAGGACGCGCTGAAGTTCGCGCAGGCGAACGAGGCAGCGCTGAACCGCCAGATGGAACAGGCGCAGCAGCGCTTCGACGTGGGCCTGTCGGCGATCACCGACGTCAACGACGCCAAGGCCCAGCACGATACCGCCGTCTCCAACGTCATCGCCGCGCAGAACACGCTCGACGACAACCGCGAAGCGCTGCGCCAGCTGACCGGCAAGGCGGCCGGCGACCTCAAGAAGCTGCGTGAGAACCTCCCGCTCGACAAGCCCAACCCGGAAGACCCGGAAGCCTGGGTCGGCGTCGCCCTGAAGGAAAACCCGACGCTGAGCTCGTTCGCCTCGCAGGTCGACGTGGCCAACGCCAACATCAACACCGCGCGCGCCGGCCACCTGCCGACGTTGAGCGGGCAGGTGAGCTACCTGAAGTCGCCGACCTGGGCCGATCGCGTCCAGCCGGATGGCTCCAACCTGCACACCAACGGCGAATCGTGGAACACCACCGTCGGCGTCACGCTCAACGTGCCGCTGTTCGCCGGCGGCGCGACCCAGTCGCGTGTGCGCCAGTCGATCCACAACCGCGACTACGCGCAGGACCAGTTCGAGTCGCAGCGGCGGCTGGTCGAGCGCAACACCCGCAACGGCTACCGGGCGGTGATCGCCGGTGCCGCCCAGGTGGAGGCCACGCGCCAGGCGGTGATCTCGGCCCAGAGCTCGCTGGACGCGACGCAGGCCGGCTACGAGGTCGGTACGCGTACGATCGTCGACGTGCTGATCAGCCAGCAGCAGCTGCTGTCGGCGCAGAGCAACTACTCACAGGCGCGCCACGGCTTCGTGCTCGACGGCCTGCTGCTCAAGCAGTCGGCCGGCATCATCGAAGTGTCCGACCTCGAGGCGGTCAACACCCTGCTCGAGTGAGTCAGCGGTCCGGACCGGCGTCCGGACCCGGCCGGCCGGGCGCGGTCTCGCGCTCGGCCAGCATCGTCTCGATGATCGCCATCGTGCGCTTGACCGCGCCGCGCTCGCGCTCCATCGCCGCGTGCGCGGCGGCGCCCATCGAGCGGCGCTCGTCCTCGTGGGCCAGCAGCCGCACGATGGCCGGGCCGAGCGCCTCGCTCGACTCGATCCGGATCGCCGCACCGCGGTCGATCAGGCCCTCGGTGACCTCGGCGAAGTTGAACGTGTGCGGGCCGACGATCACCGGCTTGGCCAGCGCCGCGGCTTCGAGCAGGTTGTGCCCGCCGATCGGTACCAGGCTGCCGCCGACGAAGGCGACGTCGGCCGCCGCGTAGCAGCGCAGCAGCTCGCCCATCGTGTCGATGACGAAGCATTGCGCGGCCGGATCGGCCTGGCCGTTGTCGCTGCGGGTCGCGGTCGTGAAGCCGAGCGAGCGGCAGGCCGCGGCGACCGGCTTGAACCGTTCCGGATGACGTGGCGCGATCAGCAGGAGCGCGTCGGGAAAGCGGCGCAGCACGATCGTATGCGCTTCGAGCACCGCCATCTCCTCGCCTTCGTGCGTGCTCGCGGCGATCCACACCGGTCGATCGGGCCCCCAGTGCCGGCGGAACTCGGTGCCCTGTTCCTGCGCGCCGGCCGGGACCGTCATGTCGAACTTGAGGTTGCCGACCACGGCCATCTGCTGCGGCGGCGCGCCGAGCTGGCGCAGCCGTTCGGCATCGGCCGCCGACTGCGCGGCGATGAAGCGCGCGTTGCGGACCGCGCGCCGGACCAGCGGCCGGATCGGCCCGTAGCCGCGCAGGCTGCGGGCGGAAAGGCGCGCATTGGCGATGACGATCGGGATGCCGTGGTCCTTGCAGGTCATGAACAGGTTCGGCCAGATCTCCGTTTCCATGATGACGATGATCCGCGGCCGCACGCGCTCCAGGAAGCGCTCGATCGAGGCGGTCAGGTCGTAGGGCAGGTAGACATGGAAGACGCGGTCCCCGAACAGGTTCTGCACGCGCTCCGAACCGGTCGGGGTCACGGTGGTGATGACGAAACGGGTATCGGCGTAGCGGCGCATCAGCGCCTCGATCAGCGGCACCGCGGCGTTGACCTCGCCGACCGACACGGCGTGGATCCAGATGCTGTCGCGGATGCCGGGGGCCGGAAAGAAGCCGAAGCGTTCGCGCCAGCGCTCGAAGTAGTACGGATAGCGCAGGCCACGCGCGGCGAGCCGGTAGAGGATCACCGGCGTCAGCAGGTACATCGTGAGCGTGTAGAAAAAGCGTTGCACGGGCGGCGGGCGTTCGGCGGAGGGCGAGTATATCGGCTGCGGGTGCGGCTCCCCAGCCGCGAGGCCGGCGCAGCGGTGCGCGAGCACGGCCATGCTATGCCGGGCGGCGCCGCGCCGCCATAATCGGCACGGATGAGCGTCCCCTCCGTTTCACCAGTGTCCTCCCTGGTCCATCCGCGCCACTGGCTCTCCTGGCTCGGCGTCGGCGCGATCGCGGTCATGGCGCGGCTGCCGTACCGGCTGCTGCTGGTCCTGGGCGGCGCGGCCGGCTGGCTGGCGGCGCGGCTGCTGCGCTCGCGCCGGCGCGTCGCCGAGCGCAACCTGGCGCTGTGCTTCCCGGAGCTGGGGGCCGCGGAACGTGCCGCGCTGCTGGAGGAGAACCTGCGCGACACCGGCCGCATGCTGGCCGAGTTCGCGCTGGCCTGGATGGGGACCGATCGCGCGCTGGCGCGGGTCCCGATGACGCTCGACGGACTGGAGCACCTGGAGGCGGCCCATCGCGCCGGTCGCGGCGTGCTGCTGGTCGGCGCGCATTTCTCGCACCTGGAACTGTGCGCGCGGCTGGTTTCGCAGCGGCTGCGCATCGCCGGCATGTACCGCGTCATGGACAACCCGGTCTTCGAGCGGGCCGTGCTGCGCGCGCGCCTGCGCTACGCGGTGACGATGTTCACCAAGGAAGAGATCCGCCAGACCGTGCGCCACCTGCGCGACGGGGGCGCGATCTGGTATGCGCCCGACCAGGACATGCGCGGCAAGGACAGCGTCTTCGTCCCGTTCTTCGGCATCCCCGCCTCGACGATCACCGCCACCCATCACCTGGCGCGCCTGGGGCAGGCGGCGGTGATCCCGTTCTTCCACCGCCGCCTGCCCGGCGGCGGCTATGCGCTGCGGCTGGAAGCGCCGCTGGCCGATTTCCCGAGCGACGATCCGGTGGCCGACACTGCGCGCGTCAATGCGGCGATCGAACGGATGGTGCGCGAAGCCCCATCGCAGTACCTGTGGATCCACAAGCGCTTCAAGACCCGGCCGCCGGGCGCGCCGCCGGTCTACTGACGGCCGTCGCGGTCCGCTGCGGCGGGATCCGCGCCCGGCGCCGCCGCGGGCGCGGCGCCTTTCCGGTGCACCGTGAACAGCGTGCGTCCCCGGAACGGCGTTCCGAGCGGTTCGAGGACATGGCCGTTCGCGTCGATCGCCGCCCGGATCTGGGCCAGCCGTTCGCTCTTGGCGATCCAGATCGCGCCGGGCTCGCCTTCGCTTTCGCGCAGTTCGGTCGCCAGGTCTTCGTCGTACTCGGGATTGAAGCGCGGTCCGTCGATCGGCTGCAGCGAGATCTTCTCGACCTCGGCATCCAGGTGCAGATGGATGCCGTAGCGGGCCATGTCCTCGACGAACACGATCTCGGTGACCGGGACCGGTGCCCGTTCGCGGATCGCCGCGGCCCACACCGAAGCGTCCTTGTGCGTCGGCCAGTACGCGGCCGCGGCCTTCAGCACCAGGGCCAGCAGGACCCATCCCGCCAGCCAGGCGCCGAGCGGCCGGGCTGCGCCGTCGCGGTGCCGTTGCCGTGCCGCCAGCAGCGCCAGCGGGCCGAACAGCGGCAACAGGTACAGCGGCAGGCGTGATCGCGCGATGCAGAAGACCAGCAGCGGTACCAGTACCCACACCGTCAGCAGCAGCAACGGCGCCTGTTCGCGACGGACGGCGGGATCGCGCCAGCGGCGCAGGTCGGCCGGCAGCGTCCTCACCCAGCGCCACAGGGTGCCCGTCCACGGCAGCGACCCCAGGACCAGGGTCGGTGCATAGATCTGCAGCCAGCCATACCATTCCGGGTGGCGGCCGAAGTCGGGGCTGGCGATGCGCCCGGCGATCTCGGCGCCCACGAAGTAGTCGAGCAGGCCGGCGTGGCGCGTGGTGACGGCGACGAACCAGGGCAGGGCGACCACGACGAAGATCACCAGGCCGCTGATGCTGAGCACGCGGCGGCCGCCGGGCTGCGGAAGCAGGAACTGGTAGACGACGATCGCCAGCAGCGGCAGCAGGCCCGGGGGACCCTTGGTCAGGAAGGCCAGCGCGAACGCGAGCCACATCAGGGCCAGCCATCCGTAGGCCCGCCCCTGACCGAAACGCGCCTCGACGAAGGCCGTCACCGCCAATGTCTGCAGTGCCGTCAGCGGAAAGTCCGTCGTGATCAGCTGGGCCGCGCCGAGCGGCAGCAGCAGGGTGGCGTAGATCGTCGCGGCGGTGGATTCGCTGCCCGGCAGCAGGCGCCGCCCCAGGCGCCAGACCAGATACACGCACGCCAGATAGGAGAGCGCGATCGGCAGGCGCGCCGCCCAGGGATTCTGGCCGAACGCGGCGACGCTGGCGGCGATCAGCCAATAGGTCAGCGGCGGCTTGGTCCAGTGGCCGGTATCGTCGGTACGCTGCGGGTTCAGCCAATCGCCGCTGTCGAGCATGTTCAGCGCGACGTTGGTGTAGCGCCCCTCGTCCGGATCCCAGATGCCGCGGCTGCCGAGGAACGCAAACGCCATCACCACGGCGATCGCCGCGATCCAGGCAATGGCGGGGCGCGCCCGCGACGTCGTCGGCGTGGCAGGGGAGGTCGACACGAGCAGATCCGCAGCCGGGCAGGGCGGCGCATCGTGCCCTGGCCGCGGTCGGAGAAATGTCGACCTCGCCGGGCCGCATCGGCCCTGCGCGCGGCGGGTTCTTCAGGGAGGCGAATTCTTCAGGGAGACGAAACGGACGGCTCGCCGATCGGCCGGGCAGACGGGCCGAGCCAGCGGGCGGCGCCTTCGCCGGCGAGATGCCCGCTGGCGAAGCACGCGGTCAGCAGGTAGCCGCCGGTCGGCGCTTCCCAGTCGAGCATCTCGCCGGCGCAGAACACGCCGGGCAGGCGCTGCAGCATCAGGTTCCCGTCGAGATCCTCCAGGCGCACGCCGCCGGCGGTGCTGATCGCTTCGGCGAGCGGCCGCGGCCGGCGCAGCGTCAGCGGCAGCCGCTTGATCGCCGCGGCGATCCGTTGCGGATCCTGCAGCGCGTCCGCGTCGAGCCGCTCGCGCAGCAGGCCGGCCTTGACGCCGGTGATGCCGGCCTGGCGCCGCAGGTGCTCGGCCAGCGAGCGCGCCCCGCGCGGACGGGCCAGGTCATGCGCCAGACGTGCCTGGTCGCGTCCGGGCGCCAGGTCCAGTGCGATCGTCGCTTCCCCACGCGCGGCGATCGTGTCGCGCAGCAGCGCCGAGAGCGCATAGACCAGACTGCCCTCGATGCCGCCGGCCGTGATCACGCACTCGCCCTGCAGGCGCTGCGCCGTGCCGTCGGGGGCGTGCCACAGGAGCGCGACCGGCTTGAGCGGCGCGCCGGCATGGCGCGTCGAGAAATGCGCCGACCAGTCCACGTCGAAGCCGCAGTTGGCCGGTGCCAGGTCGGCGACCGCGATACCGCGTCGTTCGAGCAGGGGGACCCAGGCCCCGTCGGAACCGAGGATCGGCCAGCTGCCGCCACCGAGCGCGAGGACGACGGCGTCGGTGGTGATCGTGGTCTCGCCCTGCGGCGTCTCGAACCGCAGGCCGCCATCGGCGTCCCAGCCGAGCCAGCGGTGATGGACATGGAAGCCGACGCCGGCGGCGCGCAGGCGGCGCAGCCAGGCGCGCAGCAGCGGGGCGGCCTTGAGATCGGCCGGGAAGACGCGTCCGGAGCTGCCGACGAAGGTTTCCACGCCGAGCGCCCGTGCCCAGGCGCGCAGCGCATCGGCGTCGAACGCGTCGAGCCAGCGGCCGATCTCGCCGCTGCGCGCGCCGTAGCGCGCGTCGAAGCGTCCGCGCGGATCCGAATGCGTCAGGTTGAGCCCGCCCTTGCCGGCCAGCAGGAACTTGCGCCCGACCGAGCCCATGCGTTCGTACAGGTCCACCCGGATGCCGTGGGCGACGGCGGCTTCGGCGGCCATCAGGCCGGCCGGCCCGCCGCCGACGATCGCAAGCCGGGCCGTCATGCGGACGTCCGGCCGCAGGGCGACGATGACGTCCGCGTCAAGGCGTGCTTCCGGGTGGGTCGATACGCAGCAGCCGGCCGTCGTCCTCGTCGGTCAGGACGTACAGCTTTCCATCCGGTCCCTGGCGCACGTCGCGGATGCGCCACTTGCGTGCCGTGAGCAGGCGTTCCTCGTGGGCGACGCGGTCGCCGTCGAGTTCGAGGCGGATCAGCTCGCGGGTCGCCAGCGCGCCGAGGAACAGGTTGCCGTTCCAGGCCGATCCGCCGTCGGCCAGGAACGCCATGCCGCTCAGCCCGGGCGAGACCTTCCAGTAGTGCAGCGGCTGCTCCAGGCCATCGGCCGCCTCGCCCTTGGCCTCGGGAATCGGCAGGCCCGAATAGTTGATGCCGTAGGTGATGATCGGCCAGCCGTAGTTCCTGCCTGCCTGCGGGATGTTGAGCTCGTCACCGCCGCGCGGGCCGTGCTCGCTGGTCCACAGCGCGCGCGTGACCGGGTGCAGCGCGGCGCCCTGCATGTTGCGATGGCCATACGACCAGATCGCGGGACGGGCATACGGGCGGCCGACGAACGGGTTGTCGTCGGGCACGCTGCCGTCCGGCCGCAGCCGCACCAGCTTGCCTTGCAGCTTGTCCAGGTCCTGCGCCATCGCGCGCTTGTTGTGCTCGCCCTGGGTGACGAACAGAAAACCCTGGTCGTCGAACACCAGCCGCGAGCCGAAATGCGCGCCCTGGGAGAGCTTCGGCGACTGCCGGTAGATGACGGTCAGCCCTTGCAGCGCATCGCCTTCCAGGCGCGCGCGCGCGACGGCCGTGCCGGCGTTGTCGCCGTCGGCCTCGGCGTAGGACAGGTAGACCAGCCGGTCCTCGGCGAACTGCGGCGAGACCGCCACGTCGAGCAGGCCGCCCTGGCCCTCGCCGTAGACCGCCGGCACGCCGGCCAGCGGCGCCGACACCGCGCCGTTGCCGATGATGCGCAGGCGTCCCGGTCGCTCGGTGACCAGCATGCGGCCATCGGGCAGGAAGGCCAGGCTCCAGGGATGGACCAGGCCGGTGACCAGTTCGGTCACCCGGAACGGGCCCTTCTCGCTGGTGAGCGTTTCGGTGGCCGGCGTGGCCGGCCAGTTCGGCGAGGCGACAGGGGCCGCGGCCGCCTCGCCGCCGCCGGTCGGGCGCGCACCGCAGCCGGCCAGCGCCAGCGCGGTCAGGGCGATCAGGGTACGCATCGGGCACTCTCCTTCGAAACGATCCGGGCGATTGTGCATGACTCCGGCCATGGATGCGCCGGCACCGGCGCGTGGTTCGCATCGAAAAAAGGTTCTTGCCCATTCGCGGGAACCCATCAGCTGCCGCTTTCGTCGCAGTCGCTGCTGCTCTTGCTCTTGCTCTTGCTCTTGCTGTTGCTGTTGCTGTTGCTGTTGCTGTTGGCGCCTAAAGCGAGCCGAGCATCGCAGGTCGGCCAGGCCGCAGAGCTGCCCCGTGTCTGAGCGAAGCGAGTTGGGGCAGCGTGCCTGGCCGGCCGAGAAGCGCAGGGGACCGGCACGGCGCAGCCGTGCCGGCTCGCGCCGGCGACCACGGTTTTGGTTACTTTTGCCAAGACAAAAGTGACCCGCGCGCGCAGCGTGCGGAAGCTGTTGCTCTTAGCTTGTGCCGTGGCTTTTGAGGGATTGCCGGCACGGAGCAAAGCAGGAGCAACATCAAGAGCTTTCGTCCGCTGCGCGGCCGAGTCCCTTTTGCGGCAGCCATCCCTGGCCGCCGCCCTCCGGGCCATCGCTGACGCGATGTCAAAAATGTCTCCCGGACATTTTCTGACGGGCCAAAAGGAACCAAAAGCCCTCTCGCCCGGCGCAAGCCGATCCGGCTACGCCGGCTCGGTCCCCTGCGCTTCTCGGGCGACGAGGCACGGCGCCCCAACTCGCTTCGCTCAGACACGGGGCGCCTCTGCGGCCTCGCCACCCTGCGATGCTCGGCTTGCTTTAGGGCGAAAAAGCCAAGGGCCAAATCCAAAGCAGGAGCAAGAGCCCAATGACCCTGGAAATGGGCGAAGCGCCAAAAAAGAGGCGGGGAAACCCCGCCTCGTTCCGGTCCGGCGCAGCGGCCGGTGAAGGCCGCTGCCCGGGTGTGGCGAGGTCGCGTGGACCCGGCCGGCGTCAGGGGCTGCAGTCGAGCGTGACGTCGTCGATGAAGTAGTTCGCGTCCTGGCCGCCGCCGCTGTGGGTGTAGCTGACCTTGACCAGGTGCGGCTGGCCGTCGGCATAGGTGGACAGGTCGATGCTCTGCTCGGTCCAGCCGGAGGTGCCGAGGGTGACGAGGTTCTCGGTGCGGACCACGGTGCCGTCGACGGTGAAGGTGACGACGTTGCTGTTGGTGCCGGTGCGGTCGATCCGCCGCCAGTACTTGAGCGTGGCCGCGCCGCTGGCCGGGATCGTCACGGTCTGCGAGAACTCGTGGGTCTCGGTGGTCACGGTGCCGTAGCCGCCGAACCAGGCGGTCCACGAGCCTGCGTGCACGGTGGCGCCGCCGAGCGGGCTCCAGAACGTGGAGTCGCCCTGCGTCGTGCTGGAGGCCCAGAACGGGTTGTCGCCGCCGTCGTCCTCGGTGGCCTCGAAGCCGGGGTCCTGCAGCAACTGGGCCGGGCAGGCGCCGGTCTCCTCGGTCACCGTCAGGGTGGCGGTCGCCGGTGCCGCGTTGGCGCCGAGGTCGGTCTGCAGCGCGCCGGCGGCGAGCGTGTTCTCGTAGCTGCCGGCCACGGCGGACTGGACGTTCACGACGACGGTGCAGGACGCGCCCGCCGGGATCGTCGCACCGCTGCCCAGGCTGACCGAGCCGGTGCCGGCGACGGCACCCAGCGTACCGCCGCAGGTCGTCGAGGCGGCCGGCGGGGTGGCTACGACCAGGCCGGTCGGGAACGTATCGGTCAGCGCCGCGGTCAGCGTCGCCGCGGTCGCATTGGCGTTGGCCAGCGTGATCGTCAGCGTGCTGGCGGCGCCGGTCGCGACGGTATCGGGCGAGAACGCCTTGGCCAGCGTCGGCGGCACCGTACCGCCCTCGCCGTCGAAGCCGTCGGCGAACAGGTCGTCGCTGCCACCGGCGATCGTGAAGTTGCCCGGCGAGATGTTGAAGAAGATGTTGTTCGCGCAGCGCACCTTGACGCGGGCCTGGGCGGTCATCTCGTTCGGTACCGGCACCGTGGCGCTGCCGCTGTTCGGCACGTTGAGCGCGAGCGACACCGGATAGGTCAGGCCGCCGTCGCGGGACAGGTCGATGTCGACATTGGAGCAGGCCACCGGCGGTACGTCGGTGTTGGCGACGTTCCAGGTCACGCTGGCGGTGCCGGCGCCGTCGAGGTAGTTCCAGGTGCTGCCGGCGGCCGGGCCTGCGACCGTGAACGGTCCGGCCGTGGCGACGACGGTGTGGACGACGTCGGCGCTGCCGGTGGTGCCGCCGCCGTTGGCGTTGTCGCGCGCGGTCAGGCGGAAGGTCAGCGTGCGGTTGGTGGTCGGCAGGATCTCGCCGCGCAGCGTCGTGCCGGCGACCAGCTGGTCCATGCGCGGAACGAAGCGGTGGGGCGACGTCGCCGGCAGCAGCGAGCGGATGATCGGGCCGGTGCCGGGATCGACGTTGAAGTTGTTGTTGACCGCGCCGCGGTCGTACTGCTCCCAGGTGTAGGTCGCGCCGGCGCCGGCGCCGCTGGCCGAGCCGGCCAGCTCGAACGGCGTGTTGGCCGGGATCGTGCGGGCGGCCTGGACGTTCACGACCGGCGGCGTATTCGGGTTCGGCACGCTGACCGCGCACGAGGAACCGACGCCGGCGCTGATGTAGTTGCCCATCTCGCGCAGGCTTTCGGCGTGGAAGTAGGCATCGGAGTTGGATTGCAGGTTCTGCGTGCCGCAGATGCCGGCATAGGCCTGGATCGTCGATCCGCTGCCCGGCTCGTAGGCGGCCGACGCCGCGCGGTTGCCGCCGCCGCAGCTGTTGGTGGTGGCGTTGAAGGTGTGGTTGCCGCCGAACTGGTGGCCCATCTCGTGGGCGACGTAGTCGATGTAGAAGACGTCGCCGAGCGGGCTGCCCAGGCCGGTGGTGCCGAGCGCCTTCTGGCCGTTGCGGCAGACCACGCCGAGGCCGGCGATGCCGCCGCTGCCGGTCGTGAACACGTGGCCGATGTCGTAGTTGGCGCTGCCGATCACGCTGTCCAGGTTGCTCTGGTTCTGGTCGATCGCCGCGCCGCTGTTGCTGTACGGGCCCGGGTTCTCGTTGGTGTAGATGATCGTGTCGTTGTTGGCGATCAGGGTCATGTGGACCGAGAAGTCGTTCTCGTAGACTTCGTTGACGCGGTTCATCGCGACGACCACGGCCGCCAGGCCGCCGGCCACGGTGCCGCCGCCGACGGCATTGGTGTACTGCCGGTTGGCCGCGACCGCGGCCCGGTAGGTGCGGCGGGCGATGCCGGTCTCGGTGGTGGGCTCCGGATCGATCAGGCTCTGGCCGGACGGATCGATCTCGGCATGCACGCCGCAGCTGAACATGCCTTCGGGCACGGCCAGCTCCTTGCGGTAGAAGCTCAGGTAGTCGCTGCCTTCGCCGGGCATGTCCGGTCGCACCACCCAGATGCCGTTGCCGCTGCTGCGCTCGAACACCATCGCGTTGACGCCGAGCGGCGAGATGTCGATACGCGCGCGGTTGCCGCGGCCGTCGACGCCGACGTAGCTGCGGATTTCCGGATAGCGGGCGGCCAGTTCGGGCGGCATCGTGCCCGAGTCGGCCAGCGTGAACTCGGTGAAGCCGCCGGTCGGGTGCGGCAGCGCCAGCGTGGCACCGGGGGCCGCCAGCGCGGCCCGGATGCCCGCGACGTCCAGCTGCAGGGCGCGGTAGCTGGCGGGGCGGGGCGCTTGCGCGGCCAGCGGCCGGGCCTGGGCGTCGAGCCAGAAGGCGCGCGTGTCGGGCGCCGCGTGGACGCTGCCGGCGACGAGCCAAACGAGCGCCAGCAAGGCGAAGATCGCCTTCTTAGGTAGATCGAAATGCATGGATTTCCCCGTCGGAGATGGTCAAGAATGCCCGCATCGGCGATCGCCGTGCGGCATGGCTGGAAGTGCGATCCAGGCCCTCCCGGACTACGAAGGCTCTCATATACCCACCCGGACAGAAAGTACTTGGAGCCTGAACGAAGCGGCGGTTTTGTCCAAGCGCCCCGGAGTTGGCACAATCTGAAGTCCCCTCGCGGAACCCCCCGATGTCCTATCAAGCCCTCGCCCGCAAGTGGCGGCCGCGCCGCTTTTCCGAACTGGTCGGCCAGGAGCACGTCGTGCGCGCGCTCAGTCACGCGCTGGACGGCGGCCGCATCCATCACGCGTTCCTGTTCACCGGCACGCGCGGCGTCGGCAAGACGACGATCGCGCGCATCTTCGCCAAGTCGCTCAACTGCGAGCGCGGCCAGTCGGCCGACCCGTGCGGCGTGTGCGGCGTGTGCACCGAGGTGGACGCGGGCCGCTTCGTCGACCTGCTGGAGATCGACGCGGCCAGCAACACCGGCATCGACAACGTCCGCGAGCTGATCGACAACGCCCAGTATTCCCCGAGCCGCGGCCGCTACAAGGTGTACCTGATCGACGAGGTGCACATGCTGTCCAAGTCGGCGTTCAACGCGCTGCTCAAGACGCTCGAGGAGCCGCCGGGCCACGTGAAGTTCCTGCTGGCCACCACCGATCCGCAGAAGCTCCCGGTGACCGTGCTCTCGCGCTGCATCAAGTTCAATCTCAAGCGCCTGACGCCGGAGCAGATCGGCGGCCAGATACGGCACATCCTGTCGGCCGAGACGATCGAGGGCGACGCCGAGGCGGTCGAGGCGCTGGCGCGGGCGGCGGACGGTTCGCTGCGCGACGGCCTCTCGCTGCTCGACCAGGCGATCGCGCACGGCGGCGGCGTGGTCCACGCGGCCGATGTCCATGCCATGCTCGGCACGGTCGAGCGTGGCCGGGTGCGCCTGCTGCTGGAGGCGATCGCGGCCGGTGACGGCCCGGCCTTGCTCGCCGAGATCCGCCGCATCGCCGAGTTCGCGCCGGATTTCGCCCAGGTGCTCGACGAGCTGGCGTCGCTGCTGCACCGGATCCAGCTGCAGCAGCTGGTCGCGACCGTGGGCGAGGAGGACGCAGTCCTCGCCGCACTGGCGGCGCGACTCGACCCGCAGGACGTGCAGCTGTGGTACCAGATGGCGATCACCGGGCGCCGCGACCTGCCGTTGGCGCCGACGCCGCGCACCGGTTTCGAGATGAGCCTGCTGCGCATGCTGGCGTTCGCACCGGCGCCGGTGGGAAGTGGCGATGAGGCCGACGGGACGCCGCGCGCGACGCGCGCGGTGCCGCCGCCGGCCGCCGCCGCGGTCGCACCTTCGCCCGCGCCCGCGCCCGCCGCGCCGCGTCTGGCCGAACCGGCGTCGCCCGCATACGCCCCGCCGCCGGCCGTATCGGCGCCCGCTGCGCCGGCGCCGCCGGCCGAAACGCTTTCGTGGGATGCGCTGATCGAACGGGCGGGTCTGCGCGGTCCCCTGGGCCAGCTCGCGCAGCATTCGGTGCTGCTCGGCATCGAGGAGGGCCAGGTCCGGCTGGGCGTGCGGCCCGAGCACGAGCACCTGGCGGCCGGCCCCCTGGTCGAGGTGCTCGAGGCGCGCCTCGGCGAGGCGCTCGAGCGGAAGATCCGCGTGAAGTTCGAGCGCCAGGACGGCGACGCCGCCGAAAGCCCGGCGGCCCGGCGCGCCCGCATCGAGGCGGCACGGCTGCGCGACGCCGAGGACGCGCTGCGCAGCGATCCGCAGGTGCAGTCGTTGATCGAGCATTTCGACGGGCGTCTGGTGCAGAGTTCGATCCGCCCGTCCAGTCACTAGCAGGCTCTTGAGAAACGGCCTGCCGGCGCGATCCTGAGAAGGGATCACTCGCGGTTCGGCGGTGCAAGCCGTCGATCGGCGGAAGAGGTGGCGCGGCCTTGCCGCGACCGTGTGAGTCGGACGAGGGCAGGACAGCCCTTTCCCGTACTGGTCATCGATGTACGGCCTGGAGACGGCGCGCGGCCACGCCGCGTCCCCGCGCCCCGGCCCCCAACCGGACCCTTTTGGAGAAGAACGATGCGTGGACCCCTTGCCGGCCTGATGCAACAGGCCCAGCGCATGCAGGAAGAACTCAAGCGTGCGCAGGAAGAGCTGGCCGATCTCGAGGTCACCGGCCAGGCCGGCGGCGGCCTGGTGACCGTCGTCATGAGCGGGCGCCACGAGGTGCGCCGCGTCGCGATCGACCGCAAGACCTTCGCCGACGATGCGGAGATGGCCGAGGATCTGATCGCCGCCGCGTTCAACGATGCGGTCAACAAGGTCGCCGAGCTGACCCAGCAGCGCATGAGCGGCCTCGGTGCCGGCATGAACCTGCCGCCCGGCTTCAAGCTGCCGTTCTGATGTCGACCGGATCGCCCCTGCTGGCCGAGCTGATCGACGCGCTGCGCTGCCTGCCGGGCGTCGGCGCGAAGACCGCGCAGCGCATGGCGTTCCACCTGCTCGAGCGCGACCGCGCCGGCGCGCGGCGGCTGGCCGAGCGGCTCGGCACGGCGGTCGAGCGCATCGGCAACTGCACGCGCTGCCGGACCTTCAGCGAGGAGCCGGTGTGCGTGCTGTGCGCCAGCCCGACGCGCGAGAGCCAGCTGCTCTGCGTGGTGGAGACGCCGGTCGACCAGCTCGCGATCGAGCAGGCCACCGGCTATCGCGGCCGCTACTTCGTGCTGCTCGGCCGGCTGTCTCCGCTCGACGGCCTCGGGCCGCGCGAGCTCGGGCTGGACCTGCTGGCCGCGCGCCTGGGCGAAGGCGAGGTGCAGGAGCTGATCATCGCGACCAACCCGACCGTCGAGGGCGAGGCGACGGCGCACCTGGTGGCCCAGCTGGCCGCTGCCGCCGGCATCCGCGCGACGCGCCTGGCGCACGGGGTGCCGCTCGGGGGCGAGCTGGAGTTCATCGATCGCGGTACCCTGGCCCATGCCTTCGGCAGCCGTCAGCTGCTGGCCGACACCTGAGGACCTCATGAGCGAGACGCTTTTCAGCAAGATCATCCGGCGCGAGATCCCGGCCGACATCGTCTACGAGGATGCGGACGTCGTGGCTTTTCGCGACATCAATCCACAGGCGCCGCGGCATGTCCTGTTCGTGCCCCGGCGCCCGGTGGCGACCCTGAACGACCTCGGCGACGCCGATGCGACGCTGATCGGCCGCCTGGTGCTGGCCGCGACCGCCTATGCCAAGGCGGAAGGCTTCGCCGAGGCCGGCTATCGCTGCGTGATCAACTGCAATGGCGACGGCGGGCAGACCGTGTACCACCTGCACCTGCACCTGCTCGGCGGGCGGCCGATGCACTGGCCGCCGGGCTGATACGCGCCGGCAGGCGCTAACGCACGCGGGCTGCCATGCGGGAAGGCGGGGCCGGTCGTGGTACGAGGCGCCGGCCGCTCAGTCCGGCAACGGGATGTCGTGCTTGCGCAGCTTGCGGTAGAGCGTGTTGCGGCTGATGCCGAGCGCATCGGCGGTGTGGGTGATGTTCCAGCGCATGCGTTCGAGCTCGCGCAGCAGTGCCGCCCGCTCGGCCGAATCCAGTGGCGCGCGCGCCGCGGCGGCGTCGCCGCCCGGCACCGCCAGCATCGCCGGCTCGTGGCCGGAGGTCTCGTCGAGCAGCTCCTGCGGCAGGTTGGACGGGCGGATCACGCGCTCGTCGCACAGCGCGGCGGCGGTGCGCAGCACGTTGCGCAGCTGGCGGATATTGCCCGGCCAGCTGTACTCGAGCAGGACGCGCAGCGCGTCCGGCCGGATGCTGACCGGTTCCTGGTCGCGGCATTCCTCGGCCAGCAGCGACTGGATCAGCTCGGTCTTGTCCTCGCGGTCGCGCAGCAGCGGCAGGTAGAGCGTGGTGCCGTTGAGCCGGTAGTACAGGTCGCTGCGGAAATCGCCGCTGGTGCACATCTGGCGCACGTCGTGGTGGCTGGCGCTGATGACGTGCAGGTCTACCGGGATCGGGCTGTCGCCGCCGAGCGGGACGATCTCCTGCTCCTCGAGCACGCGCAGCAGGCGCGTCTGCAGCGGCAGCGGCATGTCGCCGATCTCGTCGAGGAACAGCGTGCCGCCGCTGGACTGCAGGATCTTGCCGGGCCGCCCTTCGCGGTTGGCGTCGGTGAACGCGCCGCGGGTGTAGCCGAACAGCTCGCTTTCGATCAGCGGCTCCGGGATCGCGCCGCAGTTGACGGCGACGAACGGCTTGTCGGCACGCAGCGAGGCCTTGTGCAGCGCCTTGGCGAACGCTTCCTTGCCGGTGCCGGTCGCGCCCTGCAGCAGGATCGACACACGGCGCGCGAACAGCTGCTGCGCGCAATGGAAGTTGTGCAGCATGCGCGAGTCGGTGCCGACCTGGCGGCCGGCCGGCTCGATGCGCGTGACCGCGGCGACCGGTGTCGTGATCGGCGCGGTGATCGGCGCGACCGTGCGCGCCGGCTGGTGCGGCGCGCTGACCTTGGCGAAATAGCGCCGCCCGTTCTCGGTGTCGCGGATCGACCAGATCGTGCCGGGCTCGGTCAGCGCGCGGTGCTGCATCGTTCCGTTGGAGAACTGGAATACCGATTCCACCGAGCGGCCGACCAGCGCGTTGCGGTGGCTGTGGCCGAGCTGCTCGAGCGCGCTGTCGTTGGCGGCCAGGATCAGGCCTTCGGCGTCGATCGCCAGCAGCGCCTCGTGCAGCAGGCCGACGAACTCCGGCCGGCCGTGGAAGCGCAGGATGTTGGCTTCCGGGAACTCGCGCAGGAACTGGCAGCGCGAGATCAGCCGGGCCGACATGTTGACCAGGGCCATCGTGTGGCGATGGATCAGCCGCGTGACGCCGCAGCTCGCCGAGGAGGTGTCCAGCACCGCCATGACCTCGCCGTGGGCGTTGAAGATCGGCGCGGCCGAGCAGCAC
The DNA here is from genome assembly GCF_001632775.1 of Dokdonella koreensis DS-123. Lineage (NCBI taxonomy): Bacteria > Pseudomonadati > Pseudomonadota > Gammaproteobacteria > Lysobacterales > Rhodanobacteraceae > Dokdonella > Dokdonella koreensis. The sequence goes on along the minus strand of NZ_CP015249.1, from coordinate 2,785,031 downwards.
AGGCCGATGTTGTAGCCCATGAAATGTTCTTCGCGGTGCACGGTGACCGGCGCGCGCTCGACCAGGCAGGTGCCCATGCCGTTGGTGCCTTCGTGGCGCTCGTCCCACAGCGCACCGTGCCAGAGTCCGGCATGGCGAAACTCGCGCTTGAGCGTCGGGTCGGTGATCGTGTTGAGGATCGCGCCTTCGGCGTCGGTCAGGATGACCGCGTAGCCGGAGCCGGCGATCTGGTCGTACAGGCTTTCCATCTCCGCGCGCGCGACGCCGAGCAGGTCGCCGAAGCTCTGCTGGCGCTCGCGCAGCTGATGGGCCTCGAGCACGACCGTCTCGCGCGAGCGGGTCGGCTCGATCCCGTACTGGGTGAGGCAGCGCTCCCACGAACTGCTGACGTGCGAGGCGATCTGGCTGGAGGGTTTGGCCTTGCCGTTGACCAGACTGAGGACGCGCGAGGCATGGCTCGCGGTGAGGGCGGAAACACCCATGACGTGGCTCCCGGATCAAGATCCGCCGCAGGTATCGCGCGGCTGCTACAGCGTGAAGGGTCGCCCTTTGGCATCCATTGTGCAAACCGCAGTGCAACAAAATCGACGATGGTCCAATCGGCCAGCTCGAACGCGCCGGGAGGCGATCGCGCCGGCATCGGCGGCCTTCGCGGCCGGGCCGAATGCGGCACCTGCGTTCCGCGGGGCCGGCCGGCCCCGCCGACCGGCGCCCGGCGTGTTCTTTTGCCAGCGGCCGCTGGCTCGGCGTAGCATCGCTTTGGTAAAAAGCCTTCCTCATGCCGGCATCCGATCCGGCGCCCCCGAGTGTCCAGGAGCCAATCCGATGGTCGATCGCAGCGCCGGTCCTACCGCGAGCACGCAGTGGGAGACGTTTTCGCGGCAGTACTGGGACGCCGTGCAGCAGTGGCAGCAGGCCTCGGCAGCAGGTGCGGCACCCGGGGCGGGGCCGCCCTGGCACGAGGGGCTGGCGCAGTGGGCGCGGTTGTTCGGCGATCCCGGCCAGCAGCCGGCCCTGGCCGAGCGGATGCTCGCCAGCGTCAAGGCCTATCTGGAACGCACCCAGGCCCTGTTCACCGCCGGCAACGGCGTCCAGGCCGAGGACATCGCGGCGCGCTTCAGCGAGGCCCTGCGATCCGGGGCGGCCTTCGCGCCCGGCCTCGGCATGCCGTCGGCCGACCACCCGCTGGCCGCCGCCCTGCGCCAGATCGGCGGCGAGGGCGCCAGGAGCCTGGAGCAGCTGGCGGCCGGCTTCGGGCCGATGCTTGGCACCCTCGCCGGTGAAGCACGCACGTGGCTGGACCAGCCGGCGTTCGGCTTCCTGCGCGAGCGCCAGGAACACCAGCAGCGCACGGCGCAGGCGCTGATCGACTACCAGGAGCAGACCGCGCGCTACAACGCGCTGATCCTCAAGGCCGGCCAGCGCGGCGCCTCGCTGTTCGAGAACAAGCTCGGCGAGCGCGGAGCGGCCGAGCGGCCGGTCGAGTCGCTGCGCGCCCTCTACGACCTGTGGGTGGACGCGGCCGAGGAAGGCTACGCCGAGGTCGCCGCCTCGGCCGAGTTCCGCGAGGTCTACGGCGCGCTCGTCAACGCGCAGATGAAGCTGCGCTCGCAACTGCAGCAGGACATCGAGCGCATGAGCGTGGAGCTGGGCATTCCCACCCGCAGCGAGGTCGACAGCCTCGGGCGGCGCCTGCACGAGCTGCGCCGCGAGGTCCGCTGTGCCGGCAGCGGCGGTGCGCTGGCGACCGAGGTCGCCGCCTTGCGCCGGGAAGTCGCCGCGCTCAAGGCGGCCGGCCGGCGCAGCGGCGCGGCCGAGCCTCCCAAGCCGACCGCAAAGGCCGCCCGCGCTGCGCCACGTCCGGTCCGCCCGCGTGCCGCGAAGAAGGCCGCGCCGCCCAAGCCGCGGCGCCCGGCCCGCGCCGCCGGTGGCTTCGAGGCGCGCGTGGCACAGTTCGCGAAGACCGCCAAGACGCCGGCCGCCGGCAAGCGCAAGGCGAAGCCGGCCCGCTCATCCGACTAAGGAGTCCTCATGCAGCCGATCAAGATCGAACCGGCCAAGGCGCTCGACGAGGCCCTGACCCTGCAGCGCAAGCTCGCCGAAGGATTCCGGACGCTGCGCGAGGTCGACGACGTCGACTTCGGCGTCACCGAGAAAGAAGCCGTCTACCGCGAGGACAAGCTGGTCGTCTATCGCTTCAAGGGCGCGCGCGCGCCGACCGCCAAGACGCCGATCCTCATCGTCTACGCACTGGTCAACCGCCCCTACATGGTCGACCTGCAGGACGACCGCTCGCTGGTGCGCAACCTGCTGGCGCAGGGCGAGGACGTCTACCTGATCGACTGGGGCTATCCCGACCGGACCGATCGCTGGCTGACGCTGGACGACTACATCAACGGCTACATCGATCGCAGCGTCGACGCAGTCGCCGCGCACGCCGGTGTGGATCGCGTCAACCTGCTCGGCATCTGCCAGGGCGGCGCGTTCTCGCTGTGCTACACCGCGCTGCATCCGGAGAAGGTGCGCAACCTGATCACGATGGTCACGCCGGTCGATTTCCACACGCCGGACAACCTGCTTTCGCACTGGACGCGCAACCTCGACATCGACCTGTTCGTCGACACGCTGGGCAACGTGCCGGCCGACCTGATGAACTGGTGCTACCTGACGCTCAAGCCGGTGCGCCTGTTCCAGCAGAAGTACGTCGGCCTGGTGGACATCCTCGACGACAAGGTGGAGCTGGAGAATTTCCTGCGCATGGAGAAGTGGATCTTCGACTCGCCCGACCAGGCCGGCGAGGCCTTCCGCGAGTTCATCCGCGATTTCTTCCAGGGCAACAAGCTGATCCGCGGCGGCCTGACGATCGGCGGCCGGCCGGTCGACCTCAAGACGATCCGCCATCCGGTGCTCAACATCTTCGCCGAGCAGGACCACCTGGTGCCGCCGGCCGCCTCGCGCGCGCTGGAAGGGGCGGTGGGCAGCGACGACTACACGCAGCTCGCGTTCAAGGGCGGCCATATCGGCATCTACGTCTCGGGCCGCGCGCAGCGCGAGGTGCCGCCGACCATCCACGACTGGCTGGCCGCGCGCGCCTGACCTGAGGGCACGCCGGGCGGTCCGCCCGGCGTGCCGTGGCACAATCGGCTGATGCGCATCTATCTGGTCGGCGGCGCCGTCCGCGACAAGCTGCTCGGCCGCCCGGTCGCCGATCGCGACCACGTCGTCGTCGGCGCCACGCCGGACGACCTGCTCGGCCTCGGCTACAAGCCGGTCGGCAAGGACTTCCCGGTGTTCCTGCATCCGCGCAGCGGCGAGGAATACGCGCTGGCACGCACCGAGCGCAAGACCGGCCGCGGCTATCACGGCTTCGCGTTCGACGCCGACCCGTCGGTCACGCTGGAAGAGGACCTGGCACGCCGCGATCTGACGATCAATGCGATCGCCGAGGACGCCGACGGGCGCCTGGTCGATCCGTTCGGCGGCGTGCGCGACATCGAGGCGCGGGTGCTGCGGCACGTCTCGCCGGCGTTCGCCGAGGACCCGGTGCGGATCCTGCGCGTCGCCCGCTTCCTGGCGCGCTACCAGCCACTCGGTTTCCGCGTCGCCGAGCAGACGCTGGCGCTGATGCGCGGCATGGTCGCCGACGGCGAGGCCGACCACCTGGTACCCGAGCGGGTCTGGGCCGAGACGCGCAAGGCACTGGCCGAGCCACGGCCGTCGGCGTTCCTGGCGACCTTGCGCGCCTGCGGTGCGCTGCGCGTGCTGTTTCCGGAAATCGACGCGCTCTACGGCGTGCCGCAGCGGCCGGAGTTCCATCCGGAGGTCGATACCGGCGTCCATACCGAGCTGGTCGTGGACATGGCGGCCCGGCTGGCGCCCGGCGACGACCTGGTCGGCTGGTGCGCGCTGGTGCACGACCTCGGCAAGGCCCTGACGCCGGCCGCCGAACTGCCGCGCCACGTCATGCACGAGGAGCGCGGGGTCGCGCCGATCCAGGTGCTGTCGGCGCGCCTGCGCGTACCGGCCGAGCACGCCGCGATGGCGGTGCTGTGCAGCCGCCTGCATCTGAACGTGCATCGCGCGCTGGAACTGAAACCGGCCACCGTCGTGAAGCTGTTCGAGCAGATCGACGGCTTCCGCAAGCCGCGCCGCCTCGACGTGCTGCTGGCCGCCTGCGAGGCGGACAAGCGCGGGCGGCTCGGCTTCGAGGACGCGGCCTATCCGCAGGCCGACTATCTGCGCGCCGCCTATGCGGCGGCGGCGGCGGTGACGGCAGCGGCTTTCGTCGCCGACGGCCTGGCCGGCCCGGCGATCGCCGAGGCGATGCGCGCGGCGCGCGCGCGCGCCGTGGCCGCGGTACCGACGCCGGCCTGACGCGGTTCTAGCGCTCGCCCGATGCCGGCTGCGGGTCGCGGTCGGTGGTCCGGAACAGGCCCAGCCGGTAGGACAGCTCGCCGGCGAACTCGTGCAGTGCCGCCTCGGACTTGGCCGCCGCCGATGCGATCGGCAGGAAGTAGCCCGGCCCGGCCGGCCCGGCGTAGATGCCGGGCGCCGGTGCGGCACAGGGATCGAAGCCGGCGGCGCGGAACGCGTACAGCGCGCGCGGCATGTGCAGGGCCGAGGTCACCAGCCAGACGCGCCGCGGCAGCGGCGGCTGCAGCGCGGCGACCGCCTGCGCGTTGTGCCAGGTGGTGCGCGAGGCGGTCTCGCTGCGCAGCGCGGCAGCCGGCACGCCGAGCGCTTCGGCCAGGCGCGCCATCGTCGTGCTTTCGGCGATCGCGTAGCGGCTGGCGCCGCTGGCGATCCATTGGGCGTCCGGATAGCGGCGATGGAGCGCCACCGCCGCGAACACGCGGCGCAGGCTGTCGACGTTGAGCGCGGCGTAGTCCTCGGCCGAGCGTGGTTCGCGCGCCATGCCGCCGCCGAGCACGACGATCGCCTCCGGCGTCGGCGCCGGGCAGGCGTCGGCCGCCGGGGCGCGGGCCTCCTGCAGGCGCACCAGCAGGTTCGCCCCGAACGGCGTCGTCAGCCAGGCCAGCACCAGGCCGATCACCAGTGCCGTGCGGCGGCTCCAGCGCGGCAGCCAGCGCCATGCCAGCAGCACGGCCAGGCCGAGCAGGACGCCCAGGCGCAGCGGCGACAGCCAGGCGCTGATCATCGGCCGCCGGCGCTCACAGCGAGCCGCTCTGGTCGATGTCGGTCATCGGTGGCAGCGCCGCCGGATCGATGCCGCGCGCGAACAGCATCGCGCGGAAGCGCTCGCCCATCTCGTCGGGCAGGGTCAGGCGCTTGACCTGCTGGCCGAGGCGGTAGAGCGCGGTGGCGTCGGCCCCCTCGGCCGCGCGGCCATGGTGCCCGGCCAGGCCGTTGGCGATCAGGAACCGCGCCTGCCCGGCATAGCCGGCCAGGCCGAAGCCGGCGCTGTTGCCGGCCTCGGCCAGGGCGGTGAAGTCGACGAAGGCGGTCAGGTCCTGCAGGCCCGGCAGGAAGAACGGGTCGGCATGGGCGCGATGGCGGTAATGGGCGATCAGCGTGCCGTCGCGGCGCTCGGGGCGGTAGAACTCGGCACGCGGATAGCCGTAGTCGACGAACAGCGCGACGCCGCTGCGCAGGCTGCCGAGCACGGCCTGCATCCAGTACGGCAGCTGCGGCAGCAGCTCGGAGCGGTAGCCGTCCTCGATCGGCCGGCCGAGATCGCGCTCGACGTGACGCACCGCGCCGGCGACCAGGAGATCGGCCGGCCGGTCGACGATCCTCAGCGCTTGGCCGTCCAGCGCGACGTGTTCCTCGTAGACCTCGCCGCCGCGCAGCGTGAAGCGCGTCGTCGGCAGCGCGTCGATAACCTCGTTCGCGAACAGGACGCCGCGCCAGTCGGCTTCCGGTGGCCGGTCGATCCAGCGCACCCGAGCCGCCAGGTCGGCACCGAGGGCGGCGCGCAGCCGCGTCTGCTGGCGCTCGCGCAGGTCCGCGCTCGGCTCCAGGATCGCGTAGCTGCGCGGCAGTGCGTCGCGTTCGGCGAGGGCGAGCAGCGCGACTTCGGCGAACGCGCCGCTGCCGCCGCCGAGCTCGACGAAGTCGGCGTCCGGCCCCAGCGTGCGCAGCACCGGCGCCAGCGCTTCGGCGATGCACTGCGCGAACAGGTGGCCCAGTTCCGGCGCCGTCACGAAGTCGCCGTCGCGCCCGAACTTCGTGCGGCCGGCGCTGTAGTAGCCCAGGCCCGGTGCGTACAGGCAGCGCTCCATGTAGCGCGAGAACGGGATCGGTCCGGTGCGTGCGATCTCGGCGTGGATCGCCGCCTGCAGGCGCCGGGAGTGATCCAGTTCGTCGGCGCCGGGGGCGGGCAGGGCGGTGTTCACGGCGTCGCGCGGGGTTCTCGAGGGAGCGACCGCCAGCATAGCGCAGCGTCGCGCCGGTAGCGTCAGCGCGGTGGCGCGGGGCCGATCGTGCGGTACTGGCCCGGTGGCAGGTACAGCGGCAGCAGGACCTCCTCGTCGATGCGCAGCCACTGGCCGAGCAGGCGCGCCACGTGCACGAGGTCCGGCGCGAGGCGGCGGCGCCGGTCGCGTCCCCACGGCGCGGTCAGGTAGGTGGCCAGGATCGCCTCGATGCCGCCCAGGCAGCGCTGGGCGTCGGCATGGACCGCCTCGAACATCGTGCGCGCGGCCGGCGTGCCGTGCAGCGCCCAGGCCAGGTACGGATAGAACTGCACGTTGCGGGCGAGGCCGATGCCGCGGAACGCGCCGGCGAACGCGAGCAGGCCGGCGACCAGCGCATCCTCGTCGCGCCGGCCGAGCGCCGTCAGCACGCCGCGCATCGCGGTGCGCAAGCGGTGTCCCTCGGCCGGCACCTGGGCGACCAGCAGCGGCCGGTAGCGGATCGGGGCCGGGCCGCCGTCGATCGGGTGTGCGCCGCTCGCGGCAGCGAGCCGCGCCGGCCGCTGCGAGCGCAGCCGGTTGCGTAGGTCGTCGAACACGTCTCCTCCCGCTCGCCGCGCTTCGGGGGGCGCGGCGGTCCGCGCGGCGAGATCGCCGCGCGGGGCAACGCTACGGCATTTCGGCGGTCACGGGAACCGCCGTGCCACCGGTGCCGTGCCTCAGGCCTTGACGCGGAACGCGTCGGTGATCAGGGCGCGGTCGAAACCGGCACCGCCGTCGCCGGTCGCGGCATAGCGGTACAGTGCGGCAGCATAGACCCCCTGCAGGGCCGCCTGCAGCAGGCCGAGCAGCAGGATCGCGACGACGGTCAGCGCGATCGGGATCAGCACCAGGCGGCCGCCGCCGTTCGTCGCCAGCAGCACCGTGGCGCCGCCACCGACCAGGGCAATCGCGACCACCGCCACGCCGAACACCAGCCCGATGCCGAGGTTGCCGGCCAGGTTCTCGCCCCAGGTGGTGCGCAGCAGCTCGGCGCTGCGCCGGACCGCATCGACCGGCCCGATCTTCTCGTTGACGAGGATCGGAACGACCAGGAATGAGGCGACGGTCCAGGCGACGCCGATCAGCGCGACGACCCAGCGGCCGATGAAACCGGCACGTTCCTGCAGCGCGCGCAGCAGCATGCCGACGGTGGCGGCGATCACGGCGTAGCCGATGATGGCCGGCAGCCGCTGGTTGGCGATGCGGAAGCCGTCCGCCAGTGTGGGATCGCGTCCGGCCAGCCGCATCGACGCGGCGCCGACCAGGGCCGAGTTGAAGTAGAAGATCATCGTGTACTGGACGACGTAGAACGCGAACGTCAGCAGCCAGAACACGGGCGACACGTCGCCGTTGCGGACACCGGTGAACATGCCGGCGAAGGCCGCGGGAACGACGAAGCTGGCCGCCACGACCAGGGTGCCGAGTGCCGACATCAGCGGAAACAGCAGCAGCTCCTTGTCCGAGCGCAGCACCGCGGCGCTCGCCTTGACCAGGTCCCAGCTGCGTGCGAAACGTCCAGCCATGAACAATGCCCCTTCGCGCCTGCGGCCAGGCCACCGGTCCGCGCTGCGTGGAACGCGTGGCGCCACCGGGGCCTGCCGGTCGACGCGGTGCCATTCTAGGGCGTGCTCGTGGCGCGCGTCATGGGCCTGAAGCTGGGTGCCGGTGCTGCGGCCGGCGGTGCGCCGGCGCGCAGTGCAACGTGAGCCCGCAGGGGCTGCAGCGCATAATGGCGCGGGTTTGCACGAGGAGTAGCGATGACGGCGACCGGTCCGAAGCGGCGCGTGGTGCTGGTCACGGGCGCGGCCCGGCGCATCGGCGCGGCGATCGCGCGGAGCCTGCACGCGGCGGGTTGCGACATCGTGCTGCACTACCGTGGGTCGCGGTCCGAGGCCGAGGCGCTGGCGCGGGAGCTGGACGCGGTACGCGCGGGCTCGACGCTGTGCGTGGCGGCCGACCTGGCCGACGCCGCGGCGCTGCCGGGGCTGGTGGACGCCGCGCGGGCGCGGTTCGGCCGGCTCGACGGCTTGGTCAACAATGCCTCGGCGTTTCACGCCACGCCGTTCGGCGCGGTGACGCCGGACCACTGGCAGGCCTTGTTCGCCGCCAACGCGCAAGCGCCGCTGCTGCTGGCGCAGGCGGCGGCCCCCTTCTTGCGCAGCGCCGGTGGCGCGATCGTCAACCTGGCCGACATCTACGCCGACCGGCCCAAGGCCGACAGCCTGGTCTACTCGGCGGCCAAGGCGGCGCTCGTCAGCCTGACGCGCAGTCTCGCGATCGCGCTGGCCCCCGAGGTGCGGGTCAACGCGGTGGCGCCCGGCGCGATCCTCTGGCCCGAGCAGACGGCCGATGCCGACGCAGCCGCCGAGCGCGCGGCGATGCTGGCGCGCACGCCGCTCGGCCGCACCGGGCAGGCGGCCGAGGTCGCCGAGGCGGTGCGCTGGCTGCTGCTCGACGCCGGTTACGTCACCGGCCAGGTCCTGGCGGTGGACGGTGGCCGCTCGGTCGTCGACTGATCGGCCGATCGAGGTCCGGGCCGGTCAACCGCCGGCAGCGGGTTCCGCGGCGAGCGCGTCGCAGTCGAGCCGGACCGGCGTCAACGGCGTGGCGTCCTCGCAGCGGCGCCACAGCTCACGCAGCTCGACGCCGAGCACCGGGTGGCGCAGTGCCGGAACGAGATCGGCCATCGGGCGCAGCACGAAGGCCTGGTCGGCCAGCTCCGGTCGCGGCAGCGGCGGCGTCGATGCGATGGCGTCCGCGTACAGCAGCAGGTCCAGGTCGATCGTCCGGCTCGAATAGCGCGGACCGTCGCGGCGGCGGCCCTGGCGGGCCTCCTGTTCGCGCAGCCAGGCGTCCAGCCGGGACGCGTCGAGGTCGCTGTCGATCGCGGCGGCGGCGTTGAGGAAGTCGGCGCCGTCGAAGCCGACCGCCGGGCTGCGATAGACCGGCGAGAGCGCGACGGGGCCGAAGCGGCGGCGCAGCGCATCAATCGCGAGGCACAGGTTGCGCGCAGGGTCGATGTTGCTGCCGAGGCTCAGGTAGGCGCGCACCATGCCGGTCAGCCGCCCGGCCGGGTGCCGCGCTCGATGCACACGCCGACGGCGCGCGCACCGCGGACGGCGCCGGGCTTGGCGAGCTTCAGCCGCAGCCAGGCGATGCCGAACTCCTCGCGCAGGATCGCCGCGCAGCGCTCGGCCAGCGTTTCGACGAGCTGGAACTCGGCGGCCTCGACGTAGGCGATCAGGCGCTTGGAGACCGCCTTGTAGTCGAGCGTGTCGGCGATGGCGTCGGTCGCGGCCGGCCGGGTGTTGTCGAACGCCATCTCGATGTCGAGCGCCACGGTCTGGCGGATGCGCCGCTCCCAGTCGTAGATGCCGATGACGGTGTCGATGCGCAGGTCTTCGATGAATACGGTATCCATGGCGCGCAGGATGGCCGAAGCGGCAGTCCGCTTCAACGTGCGCACGCCGCCGGCGCGGCGGCGCGGCGATGGCGGCGCCTTGCCGGTTCGCCGCGCCGGGCTCCCGGCACGGCCCGCGGCTAGAATGGGTACGGACTTCCGGACGGTGGCAGGCGTCGATGACCTATTGCGTGGGGATCGCGGTCGACCAGGGACTGGTGTTCGCGTCGGACACGCGGACCAGTGCCGCGTTCGACGACGTGCGCGTGCACGGCAAGATGCACGTGTTCGAGTACCCGGGCGAGCGCGTGCTGGTGCTGATGACGGCCGGCAACCTCGCCACGACCCAGGCCACCGTGGCGCGCCTGCGCCGCGACATCGAGGACGCCGCACCCGTCAACCTGCGCACGGTGGCGCGCATCGCCGATGCCGCCGAGTACGTCGGCCAGGCACTGGTGGCCGCGCAGGCGCACGTGGCGGCCCAGGCCGAACAGAATCGCGTCAGCGTCGAGGCCACGCTGATCCTCGGCGGGCAGGTGGCCGGCGAGGCGCCGGCGCTGTACCTGGTCTACCCGCTCGGCAACTGCATCGCCGCCTCGCCGGAGACGCCGTACCTGCAGATCGGCGAGTCCAAGTACGGCAAGCCGATCCTCGACCGCATCGTGCGGCCGGCCACGCGGCTCGAGGACGCCGCCCGCTGCGCGCTGGTCTCGATCGACTCGACGATCCGCTCGAACGTCTCGGTCGGCCTGCCGATCGACCTGGCGTTGCTGCGTGTCGATGCCTTGCGCCTGATGACGCAGATGCGCCTGGACGGCGATACGCCGCTCTACGCCGAGATCCGTGACAGCTGGTCGCGCAAGCTCGAAAGCGCGGTACGCAGCCTGCCGCCGTTCCCGTGGGAGGCCGCGCCGGCACCGCCGCAGGAGGCGTTGGCACCCCTGCAGCAGGCGGCAGCGATCGACGATCCGCCGGCGATGGCGGCGCAGGCCCAGCAGGCGCTGCCGCGGTCGCCCTGAAGGCGATCGGGCGGTGGCTGCTCAGCCGGCGATCGCGACCCGCCATGTCGCGTCATGGCCGCCGGCGACGTCGCCGGCAATCGTGATCGGCCGCTGCTCGATGCCGTCGGCGAAGACGTTGCCCTGCGAGAAGTCGATGGTCGGGTTCTGGCGGTGCGCCACGGACAGCGGCGAGGCGGATACCGCCTGCGCGACCGTGCGCGGGACGGCCCGCTGCGCGGTGGTCGCCAGCGTGCCGCCGTCGTCGAGGCAGACCTGGAAATGGATGTGCATGATGCGGCCGCCGTACCTGACCGGGTACACCGTCAGGAAGCTCATGATGCCGTCGCAGTCGGTCGGCTGCCGGCCGCGGCAGAAGGTCCGGTCGATCGTGCCGGGTTGCGCGCGCCTCGTGGCCCGCTGGACGGCCTGCGCGGAAGCGAGAACGCGTGCTAGACGCGGTAGCCGCGATGGATCGCGACGATGCCGGCCGACAGGTTGCGCACGTCCACGCAGGCGAAGCCGGCCGCCTCCATCATCGCCTTGAGCGTGGCCTGGTCCGGATGGCGGCGGATCGATTCGGCGAGATAGCGGTAGCTGGCCTCGTCGCCGGCGATCAGTTGGCCGATCCGCGGCAGGACCTGGAACGAATGGAAGTCGTACAGCGGCTTGAGCGCCTCGACCTGCACGGCCGAGAACTCCAGCACCAGCGCGCGACCGCCGACCTTGAGCACACGGTGGATCTCGGCCAGCGCGTTCTCCTTGCGCGTGACGTTGCGCAGGCCGAAGGCCATCGTCACGCAGTCGAAGCTGGCGTCGGGGAACGGCAGGGCTTCGGCGTCGAGCTGGGCGTACGCCAGGCCGCCGACCTTGCCGCGGTCGGTCAGGCGGTCGCGGCCCACGCGCAGCATGTCGCCGTTGATGTCGCCGACGACGACCCGGCCTTCGGGGCCGACCTTCGGCAGCAGCAGGGCGGCGATGTCGCCGGTGCCGCCGGCCAGGTCCAGCACCGCATCGCCGGGGCGCACGCCGCTGGTGGCGACGAAATGGCGCTTCCAGAGCCGGTGCAGGCCGAACGACATCAGGTCGTTCATCAGGTCGTAGCGGCGGGCGACCGAGGTGAACACCTCGCCGACCAGACGGGCCTTGTCGCCCTCGGGCACGTCGCGGTAGCCGAAATGGGTGGTGCCGTGGGTTTCGCTCATCGCGCCATGCTACCCGAAACCGGTGCCGGACTCGTCCGCATGCGGCGGCGCGGGACGCCGGCGGAACGGCCGCTGCGCGCTTGACAGCCCGGCGTCGATCGGATCAACTCGGCCCATGTTTGCACGCCGCACCATCACGACGACGACCACCACTACCCGCCCGGTGCGGTCGGTCGTCGCGCGCGCATAGCGTTCCAGCAACGGCCCCCGCACCTCGACGAGGATGCGGGTTCGGCCCTTCTCCTCGGTGACGTTCGGGGTTTCCTTCCGGAGGCCCGATGAGTCCGCACGTCAACCTGTCCGCACCGCTCGCCGCCGCCCGCCACATCGGGACGCGCGGCATCCCGGCCGGCACCCGCACCGTCGCCCACAAGTTCGGCGGCTCTTCGCTGGCCGATGCCGGGTGCTACCGCGGCGTTGCCGCGATCCTGCGCGACCAGGCCGAGGACCGGCAGATCGCCGTGGTCTCGGCGATGCAGGGCGTGACCGACGCGCTGATCGCGCTGGCCCAGGACGCGGCCTCCGGCACGGGCGACTGGCGCGCCGCGGCCGGCAGCTTGCGCGAGCGTCACCTCGCCGTGGCCGGCGACCTGCTCGGCGGCCAGGCAGGTCCGACGCAGGCGTGGCTCGACGCCAGCCATGCCGGCCTGGCGGACCTGCTGCAGGCACTGGCGGTGCTCGGTTTTCCGGCGCGCGAGGCGCTGGAGCGCATCCAGGGCCTGGGCGAGGTCTGGTCGGCGCGGCTGCTGTCGGCGCTGCTCGTGGCGCAGGGTGCCGAATGCGCGATGCTCGACGCCCGCGAGGTGCTGACGGTGCGTCACGGTGAACTCGGCGTCGCCGTGGACTGGGACGACAGCGCCCGGCGCCTGGCCGATTGGCGCGACGGCCACCCGCAGGCGCGCGTGATCGCGACCGGCTTCGTCGCGCGCGACGCCGACGGCCGCCCGACGGTCCTCGGCCGCAACGGCAGCGACTATTCCGGCGCGATCTTCGCCGCGCTGTTCGGCGCCTGCGAACTCAACATCTGGACCGACGTCGACGGCGTGCTGTCCGCCGATCCGCGCCTGGTGCCCGAGGCGGTGCCATTGGCGGCGATGTCCTACGAGGAGGCCTGCGAGCTGGCCTACTTCGGCGCCAAGGTGATCCATCCGCAGACGATGCTGCCGGCGATGGCGCTCGGCCTGCCGATCCGCATCCGCAACACCTTCCGGCCGAACCATCCGGGCACCTGCATCGGTGCGGCCGAAACCCCGCCGATGCCGGTCAAGGGCCTCTCGCTGGCCGACAACCTGGCCCTGGTCAATGTCGAGGGTGCCGGCATGATCGGCGTGCCGGGTACGGCCGAGCGGGTGTTCGCCGCGCTGCGCAGCGCCGGCGTCTCGGTCGTGATGATCTCGCAGGGATCCTCGGAGCATTCGATCTGCTGCGTGGTCCGTGCCGGCGACGTCGAGCGTGCCCGCAGCGGCCTGGCGGCGGCGTTCGCCGCGGAGCTGGCGGACGGCCAGATCCAGGACATCGCGGTGACCGCCGGCATCAGCGTGCTGGCCGCGGTCGGCGACGGCATGGCCGGCATGCCGGGCGTGGCGGCACGCCTGTTCGCTTCGCTCGGCCGTGCGCGCGTCAATGTGCGCGCGATCGCGCAGGGCGCCTCGGAGCGGAACATCTCGGTCGCGCTGGCCGGCGCCGATGCCGCGCGTGCGCTGCGCGCCGCGCATGCCGGCTTCTGGCTGTCCCCGCAGGCGCTGTCGGTGGGGCTGATCGGGCCCGGCAACGTCGGGCGCGCGCTGATCGAGCAGATCCGCGAGGCCGCGCCGCGGCTGCAGCGCGATACCCGCCTGGACCTGCGCGTCCGCGCGATCGCCGGCAGCCGGCAGCTGTGGACCGACGAGCGCGGCGAGCTGCCGGCCGACTGGCAGCGCCGCGTGGCGGCCGGCGGCGAGGCGGCGGACCTGGACCGCTTCGCCGCTCACGTCCACGCCCCGCACCTGCCGCATGCCGTCATCGTCGACTGCAGCGCGAGCGCCGCGGTGGCGGCGCGCTACCCGGACTGGCTGGCCGCCGGCATCCATGTCGTCACGCCGAACAAGCAGGCGGGGGCCGGGCCGCTGGCGCTGTACCGCGCGATCCGCGCGGCGGCCGAGGCCGGTGGCGCGCGCTGGCGCTACGAGGCGACCGTCGGCGCCGGCCTGCCGGTGATCCAGACCCTGCGCGACCTGCTCGACACCGGCGACGAACTGGTCGCCGTCGAAGGCATCCTGTCCGGCACGCTGGCGTGGCTGTTCAACCGCTACGACGGCAGCCAGCCGTTCTCGGCGCTGGTCGCCGAGGCGCATGCGCTCGGCTACACCGAGCCCGATCCGCGCGACGACCTGTCGGGCCTGGACGTCGCGCGCAAGCTGGTGATCCTCGCCCGCGAAGCCGGCCAGGCGCTGGAGCTGGCCGACGTCGCCGTCGAGAGCCTGGTGCCGGCGGCGGTGCGCGACCTGCCGCGCGAGGCGGTGCCGGCGGCGCTGGCCGCGATCGACGAGGACATCGCGCGGCGCCATGCGCGGGCGCGCGCCGCGGGCAAGGTGCTGCGCTACGTCGCCCGCCTGGACCGGTCCGGTGCGCGGGTCGGCCTGGTCGAGGTGGCCGGCGACCAGGCGTTCGCGCACCTGCGCCTGACCGACAACATCGTCCAGTACACCACGCGCCGCTATGCCAGCAATCCGCTGATCGTGCAGGGGCCGGGTGCCGGCCCGGACGTGACGGCAGCCGGTGTGTTCGCCGACCTGCTGCGGCTGGGCGCTGCGCTCGGCGCCCGGCTGTGAGGCCCGCAATGGACGGCATCGTCGCTTTCGCGCCGGCCAGTGTCGGCAACGTCGCGGTCGGCTTCGACATCCTCGGCCACAGCATCGCCGGTCCCGGCGACCGCGCCCGCGTGCGCCGCATCGATGAACCGGTCGTGCGCATCGCCGCGATCCGCGGCATCGTCGACACCCTGCCGCAGGATCCACGGCACAACACCGCCGGCCGCGCGCTGATCGCGCTGCGTGCCGCACTGGACCTGCCGTACGGCTTCGAGGTCGAGCTCGACAAGGGCATCGCGCTGGGATCGGGGATGGGCGGCTCGGCTGCCTCGTGCGTGGCCGCGCTGCTCGCCGCCAACGAATGGCTGGACCCGCCGCTGCCGGTGGACGCGCTCTATCCGTTCGCGCTGGAAGGCGAAGCGGCCGCGAGCGGTGGCCGCCACGGCGACAACATCGGACCGATGCTGATCGGCGGCCTGGTATTGGCGACGGCGGACCGGCTGGTCCCGGTGCCGGTGCCGCCGCAGTGGCATGCGGCCGTGGTCCATCCCGACGCGGTGCTGGAGACGCGCCGGGCCCGCGCGGCGCTGCACGGCGACTATGCGCTCGACGACTTCGTGCGCCAGAGCGGCAACCTCGCGCTGGTGCTGGCCGGTTGCTGGCGCGGCGATGCCGCACTGGTGCGCGCGGGCCTGCGCGACGTGCTGGTGGAGCCGCGCCGCGCGCCGCTGATCGTCGGCTTCGCCGCCGTCAAGCAGGCCGCGCTCGACGCCGGGGCGATGGGGGCGAGCATCTCCGGCGCCGGCCCCAGCGTGTTCGGCTGGTTCGAGGACCGCGCGGCCGCCGAGGCCGGCGCCCGGGCGATGCAGGCGGCGTTCGCGCACGCGGGGTTGGACAGCCGCTGCCACGTGTCGCCGATCGCCGGCCCGGCCGCGGGCATCATCAGGCCCGACGAACGGGAGGCATCGCGATGAACTACCGATCGACCCGCGGCCAGGTGCCGGACACCGGCCTCGCCGCGGCGCTGCGGGCCGGCCTGGCGGCGGACGGCGGCCTGTACGTGCCGGCGGCGTTGCCGGTCCTCGGCACAGCCGACTTCGCCGGCCTCACCGACCTGCCGGCAATCGCCGAGCGATTGCTGCGGCCGTTCTTCGCCGACGACGCGCTGGCGGCGGCGCTGCCGGCGATCTGTCGCGAGGCCTTCGATTTCCCGGCGCCGCTCGTGCCGTTCGGCGACGGCAGCAGCCAGCTCCTGGAGCTGTTCCACGGTCCGACCGCGGCCTTCAAGGATTTCGGTGCGCGTTTCCTGGCGGCCTGCCTGGCGCGGCTGCCGGCACCGGCGGCGGCACCGCTGACGATCCTGGTGGCGACCTCCGGCGACACCGGCGCGGCCGTCGCCGCGGCGTTCCATCGGCGGCCCGGTTTCCGTGTCGTCATCCTGTATCCGGACGGGCGCGTCTCGCCGCGCCAGGCCCATCAGCTCGGCTGCTTCGGCGACAACGTCCTCGCGCTGCGCGTGGCCGGCAGCTTCGACGACTGCCAGTGGCTGGTGAAGCAGGCGCTGGCCGATCGCGACCTGCAGGCGCGCGTACCGCTGTCCTCGGCCAACAGCATCAGCCTCGGCCGGCTGCTGCCGCAGATGAGCTACTACGCGGTGGCGGCGCTCGCGCAGGCGCGCGCCTCGGGCGGGGCACTGGACCTGATCGTACCGACCGGCAACCTCGGCAATGCACTTGCGGCGCTGCTGGCGCGCGCGATCGGGTTGCCGATCGGCCGTGTCGCGCTGGCCAGCAATGCCAACCGCGTGCTGCCCGATTTCTTCGCCGGCGCGCCCTATGCGCCGCGTGCCAGCGTGGCGACGCTCGCCAATGCGATGGACGTCGGTGCGCCGAGCAATTTCGAGCGGCTGTGCTGGCTGTATCCGGACGTAGCGCGCCTGCGCGCGGCGGTCACGGCCGAGGCGGTGGACGATGCGACGATCCGCGCGACGATCCGCACGGTGGCCGAACGCCACGGTCACGTGCTGTGCCCGCATACCGCCTGCGCCGCTGCCGTGCTCGGGCGCCTGCGCGAGGCCGGCGATCGCGGGCAGTGGACCGTTGTCGCCACGGCGCATCCGGCCAAGTTCGAGATGGTCGTGGAGCCGCTGGTCGGTCGCAGGGTCGAGCCGCCGCCGGCGCTGGCCGCCTTGCTCGGGCGCGTGGCGACGGCCGAGCCGCTGCCGGCCGATGCGGCGGCGCTGCGGGCACGCCTGCTGCGCTAGCCCGCTTCGACGGCCCGGAAAAGAAAAAGGCCGGATGGCGAACCATCCGGCCAAAATCAGTATGACGGCGGGGGAGGGAGGATGCCGTCTTACTGTTCCACGCAAAAACGGTGGCGCGGCGCCTTACTTGGCGACGGCCTTCTTGACGCGCTTGACGAGCTCTTCGCTGGACTTCTCGAACTGACCCTTGACCGCGTTGACCTGCTGGGCCAGCACTTCGTTGGTCGACTCGATCTTTTCCTTGGCGAGCGTACCGAGCGCCTCGTTGGTCTTGACCGCGACATCGAACACTTCGAGGCTGGTCGCGTAGGCCTTCTCGGCCGACTGCTTGGCGAGGGCGAAGCCCTTCGGCCACAGCGTGCGCGCGCTCTCGAAATCGCGGATCTCGCCGAACGAGTTCAGGAACTCGACGGTGGCGTTGACCTGGCTCTCGAATGCCTGCAGCTCGATGTCGGCGATACGCTCCAGACCGGCCAGGGCCAGACTCTGGGCCTTCAGGGCGGCATCGGCCTGGGTCTTGCCGAACGCCAGGAACTGCGAACTGACTTGCTCGAACGTGGACATGGTTTCACCTGGATCCATGAGGAATGTAGGGCGACTCTAGCAAAGGTTTTTGTGCGTTGCAACATTTTCGTGGCATGGACGCGCCACGCTGCCGTGCGGTTGCCTTTCGTTCAGAAAAAAACCGCAACTGGCCGGTTTGCGGTGCTTTTTTAGCGAAATCGGCGGCGGCGGGGATTTTGGGGGCTGTGGTGCCTGGCCGCGGAACGGCTAGTCGGCGTGACGCGGCTGGTGCGTCGCAGTATCGTGGCCGAGCAGTGCGGCGCGCGGCTCCGGATCGGCGGCTTCGCCGAACCATACGCGGGTCAGGCTGCGGTTGAAGTCGATGCCGACCAGGCGGCTGACCGGCCGGTCGTTGATGCGCACGGTCATGCCGGCATCGGGAAGATACGAGAACGTCCAGCGGTCGCCGTGGCGGGCCGCCGGCAGCTGCGCGATCCAGTGCTCGGCGCGGGTCTCGATCCGGCCGAACGTATCCTCGTCGCCGGCCGCTTCGCGCAATGCCTGGCGCCAGTACGCGCGCATCTCGCCCGCGGCCAGCTCGGTCGGCTGCCAGATGATCTCGACCTGGTAGGCGGTCAGCGCATCGGCGACCTCGGCGGTCTGCCGCACCGACGGCGACAGGTACAACGCAGCGCGGTAGTACGGCTGGAAGTAGTGCTGGAAGGTCGCCTTGCCGACGCGTCGCCAGGCCTGCTGGCTGCCCGGCATCGGGATCTGGGCGGCGAATTCGTCGGCATCCGCCGGCTGGGCGGCCACCGGCTGCAGGGCGCCGACCAGGCCGAGGGCCAGGCACCAGGACAGCCAGCGGAGGCTTGCGCGCCGGTGCACCGTTTCAGCGTGCATCGGGGCCGGCGTAGCTGCATCCGGAGGTGCAGGTCTCGTGGACGACCACGCGTGCGAGCTGCGGCAGGTGCGGCACCAGCGCCTCCCACAGCCAGCGTGCGAGGTTCTCGCTGGTCGGGTTCTCGAGGCCGGGAATGTCGTTGAGCAGGCGGTGGTCGATGCGGTCGTGGATCGGCGCGAACGCGGCCTTGAGGTCGGCGAAGTCCATGACCCAGCCGGCGTGCGGGTCGACCGGCCCGCTGACGTGGATCTCGATACGGAACGAGTGCCCGTGCAGGCGCGCGCACTTGTGCCCGGCGGGCACGTTCGGCAGCCGATGGGCCGCCTCGACCTGGAAAATCTTGAAAATGTCCACAAAAGCCCTGGTGCCGGCGTGCCGGCCACGTTAACGGAAATCAACGGTCGAAGCGACCGCGGGACGGGCGTTCAGGACGCGGCGTCGCGGTCGCCGCCCAGCGCGGTTCCGGCCGGCACCGCGCGCCCGCGGCCGGCACGATGGGCCCTGAACGCATGCAGGCGTGCACGGCGCAGCCGCGCGCGACGGCGGAAGTACCAGGCCACCGCGATCGCCGCCGCCGCCAGCGCCAGCAGCACGCCGACCTTGCTGCGCTCCAGCCAGAGCAGCAGCCATTCGTGGTTCTCGGCACCGTAGAAGCCCAGGTACACCCAGATCGGCACGCTGATGAGGGCGGCGAGGCCGTCCAGCAGCACGAAGCGCAGGAACGAGACGCGCCGCGTCATGCCGGCGGTCAGGTAGATCGGCGAGCGCAGGCCCGGCAGGAAGCGGGCGACGAACATCAGCCGGTTGCCGTACTGCGCGAACTTGACCTGGACCTGGGCATAGCGCTTGGGCGTCAGCAGGTAGCGCACCCAGCGCACGCGCAGTGCGCGTTCACCGAAGACCCGGCCGATCGTGAACATGATCGCGTCGCCGAGCAGGACGCCGGCCAGGCCGACGGCGCACATGACGTGGACGTCGGCATAGCCGAGGCCGGCGATGATGCCGCCGGCCACCAGCGTGATGTCCTCGGGGATCGGCACGCCGAAGCCGCAGATCAGCAGCACGATGAAGACGGCCAGATAGCCGTTCTGGGTGAAGAAGCTGACGAGGAGGTCGAGAATGTCCATCGGAAAACAGATTCGGTTCGCATGCGGCCCTTGCGGGCACGCCATCCGGGCAGGCCCGCCTCGGCGGCGCCGCATTCGACAAAGCCGGAGTCTAGCAGGCCGTCGGTAACGGTTTGGCTTCGTGCCGGGCGTGAACGGAACCTGACGCGCCGGCCGCGGTGCGGGAACGGCACCGGCGGCGCGCGACGGACGCCGGCTCCGGGACGACCGCGCGCCCGGGTGGCGCCGGTAGAATGCCCCCATGCACCTGGGACCCTACACGCTCTCGCCGGCGATCGCGCTGGCGCCGATGGCCGGCGTCACCGACAAGCCGTTCCGCCAGCTCTGCAAGCGGCTCGGGGCCGGGCTGGCCGTGTCGGAGATGACCAGCGCCGATCCGCGGCTGTGGATGACGCGCAAGTCGCTCCGGCGCATGGACCATCTCGGCGAGCCCGACCCGGTCAGCGTGCAGATCGCCGGCCACGATCCGGCGATGCTGGCCGAGGCGGCACGCTACAACGTCGACCACGGCGCGCAGATCATCGACATCAACATGGGCTGCCCGGCCAAGAAGGTCTGCAACGTCTACGCCGGCTCGGCGCTGCTGCAGGACGAGGCGCTGGTCGGGCGCATCCTGACGGCGGTGTGCCGCGCGGTCGAGGTGCCGGTGACGCTCAAGATGCGCACCGGCTGGAACCGCGAGAACCGCAACGGCGTGACGGTCGCCCGCATCGCCGAGGACTGCGGCATCCAGGCCCTGGCCGTGCACGGCCGCACGCGGGCGGACCTCTACAACGGCGAGGCCGAGTACGCGACGATCGCGGCGATCAAGGCGGCGGTCGCCTTGCCGGTCCTGGCCAACGGCGACATCGACGCGCCGGACAAGGCGCGCGAGGTGCTCGACCGCACCGGTGCCGACGGCGTGATGATCGGGCGTGCCGCCCAGGGGCGGCCCTGGATATTCCGCGAGATCGGGCACTACTTCGCGACCGGCCAGCGGTTGCCGCCACCGGGACCGGCCGACGTGCGCGACATCCTGATCGGTCACCTGGAGGCGCTCTACGCGTTCTACGGCGAAGGGCCGGGCGTGCGCATCGCGCGCAAGCACCTGGGCTGGTACGCGCGCGACCGGCCCGAGAACGCCGCATTCCGCGAGGTGGTCAATCGCGCCGAGACCGCAAGCGCGCAGATGCAGCTGACGCGCGACTACTTCGATGCGTTGGCCGCCGGCGTCGCACCGGTGCTGTCGGCGGCGGCGTGAGCGCAGGGCGTCCTTGGGATTCCCGGACAAGCCGGGCCGCAAGGTCGCCGCTGCGTGCCCGGGCAGTGTCGTCGCTCGGGCGCCGGTCGACGCCCGCCTGCATGGATTGAACTTGGCAGGAGCGGGACGGCCCGTCCGCGGCGGGATGCCGGGGCCTGGAGCGTGTTATGGACGTTGAGATGAGATGCGTTGAGCCGCCGCGTCGTCCCGGCAAGGCGCCCGTCGCGGCCTTGGGTGGTGCCCAAGGCAAGGCGGGCAACGCGGTCGGGGCGGCGCGGCGGCTCAACCCTTCGGGAAGGCCCCTGGCGCGGCGCCCGGCGGCGTTGCAGCCCTTGGCCAGACGGCCAGTCTGACCGGTGGGCTGCGCCTTGCTGGATCACCGCGCCAGGGGCCTTCGCACTCAACTCAAAGTCCATAACACGCTCTAGGCTTCGCGCCGCAGCCGGATCGCCTCGGCGACCTTGCCGCGCTCCGCCTCGACCTCGGCCGGGGCGATGGCCGGTCCGGTCGCGATCGTCTCGCCGTCGAGCGTCAGCCGGAGCTCGCTGAGGCCGTCGGCGCGCGTGGCTGCGACGGTGTCCAGGCCCTCCAGTGCATCGATGCGCCGGCGCAACGCGATCGCCGCCGGCTTGCCGCCGAGATCGCCGGTCAGGAACTGGCCACGCCGGGAGTAGGCGATCGTCAGCGAAAAGTCCTGCGCGGCCGGTCCCTTGATGCCGAGCGGGACCGGCGTGTCCTCGCCGCCGCCGGCTTCGGGCGTGCGTGCCACCGGCGGCGCCTTGCCGGGGGTGGTCGCGGCGAGGCGGAAATCGCTGAGCCCGACCGCATCGCGCAGGTGCGCGACGAACGGCGCGGCGACCGCACGCGCCTTGTCGGCGCCGTGCCGCAGGATGTCCTCCAGCGTGTCGGGGCGCGCGATCAGCGTGTCGTAGCGCTCGCGCATCGGCGCGATCTCGCTCTCGACGCGCTCGAACAGGATGCGCTTGGCCTCGCCCCAGGCCAGGCCGCCGGTCAGCGCCGCGTGCAGCGCCTGTGCTTCGCCGGCCGAGGCGAAGGCGCGGTAGATCGCGAACAGGTGCGAACCGTCCGGATTCTTCGGCTCGCCGGGCGCGCGCGAGTCGGTGACGATCCGCGCGATCGATTCGCGCAGGTGCCGGACGCCGCCCTCGAACAGCGGGATCGTGTTGTCGTAGCTCTTGGACATCTTGCGGCCGTCGAGGCCGGGCAGGGTGGCGACGCTTTCGTCGATCACCGCCTCGGGCAGCACGAACGGCTCGCGATCGCTGCCGCTGGCGGCGCGGTAGGCGGCACCGTGCAGGTGGTTGAAGCGCTGCGCGATGTCGCGCGCCATCTCGATGTGCTGGATCTGGTCGCGGCCGACCGGGACCCGGTGCGCGTTGAATGCGAGGATGTCGGCGGCCATCAGCACCGGATACATGTAGAGGCCGGCGGTGACGCCGGCGTCGGCGTCCTCGCCACCCGCCAGGTTCTGGTCGACCGCGGCCTTGTAGGCATGCGCGCGGTTGAGCAGTCCCTTGGCGGTCACGCAGGTCAGCAGCCAGGTCAGCTCCGGGATCTCGCGGATGTCCGACTGCCGGTAGAAGACGACGCGGTCCGCGTCCAGCCCGCAGGCGAGCCAGGTGGCCGCGATCTCCAGCCGCGAGCGCCGCACGCGCTGCGGGTCGTCGCACTTGATCAGCGCGTGATAGTCGGCCAGGAAGAAGAACGACTCCACCGCGTCCTGCCGGCTGGCGTCGATCGCCGGCCGGATCGCGCCGACGTAGTTGCCCAGGTGCGGCGTGCCGGAGGTGGTGATGCCGGTGAGGACGCGCCGGCCTGTGCCCATGTCGGTCCGGTCCACCGTCAGCGCAGCTCGCAGAAGCAATGGGCGAACATGCCGAAGCGGCGTCCGCGCAGCGAATCGAGCACGGTCGCGGCCTGCCGCATTTCCTGCGCCGGCAGCAGCGCGGCCGGCCAGTGCAGGCCGGTCTGGCTGGCGATGCCGGCCAGCGCCTGGCTGCTGCTGAGGCTGAGGGCGAGGCGGTCCCAGGCCGACAGCGGCCTCTCGACGTAGCTCACCTGGACGTTCGGCGGCAGGCCGGCGCGCGCGGCGGCGGCGGCGATCGCCTCGTCGAGGCCGCCGAGCTTGTCGACCAGGCCGCGCTCGAGCGCCTGGTTGCCGGTCCAGACGTGCCCCTGGGCGACGGCGTCGATCTGCTCGGGGGTGCGGTTGCGTGCCTCGGCGACGCGGCCGATGAACTGCTGGTAGCCGCGCCCGATGACGCTGGTCAGGATCGACTCGACCTGCGGCGACAGCGGCTGGCGGATGTCGAAGGCGCCGGCCAGCGGCGTGGTGCCGATGCCGTCGGTGTGGATGCCGATCTTGGCCAGCGTATCGGGAATGCGCGGGAACAGGCCGAAGATGCCGATCGAGCCGGTGATCGTCGTCGGCTGGGCGAAGATCTCGTCGGCATTCATCGAGATCCAGTAGCCGCCACTGGCGGCGTAGTCGCCCATCGAGACGACGACCGGCTTGCCGGCCGCGCGGGTCTGCTCGATCTCGCGGCGGATCATTTCCGAGGCGACCGAATCGCCGCCGGGCGAGCTCACGCGCAGCACGAGCGCCTTGACGGTCTCGTCCTCGCGCGCGCCGCGGATCAGCTGCGCGGTCGAGCTGCCGCCGATCGAGCCCTGCGGCTGGTTGCCGGGCAGGATCGTGCCTTCGGCGACGATGACGGCGAGCTTCTCCGACGCCGGCAGCTCCGGCGGCAGCTGGCCGTAGTACTGCTGCCAGTCGACCTGGCGGAAGCTGTCGCCTTCGGCCGGTACACCCTGCTCGCGCAGCCACTGGCGCGCCTCGGCACGCGTCGCGATGCGGTCGACCAGCTTCTGGTCCAGCGCCAGGGCGGCCAGGTCGCCCTGGTGGGCGGCGAGGCGCTCGTCGTAGCGGGCGATGTCGTCCTCGAGGCGGGCCGGATCGATCTTGCGCAGCGTGGCGACCTCGGTCACGTATTCGCGCCACAGGTCGCCCATCCATTCGCGGTCGGCGCGCTTGGCCGCCTCGGAGGCCTGGTTCAGCACGAACGGCTCGGCCGCCGACTTGTACTCGCCGACCTTGATCAGGTGGACCGTCACGCCGAGCTTGTCGAGCGCGTCCTTGAAGTAGCTCTGGTAGCTCGCGAAGCCGGTCAGCACGACGCCGCCTTCCGGGTCGAGCAGGATCTGGTCCGAATGCGCGGCCAGGAAGAACTGGCCCTGGCCCAGGTCGTTGGCGATGGTCGTGACCGGCTTGCCGGCCTGGCGGAAGCGGTCCAGCGCCTGGCCGACCTCGCGCAGCGTGGAAGGGCCGGCCGCGGTCAGGTTGTCGGGGATCAGCACGATGCGCCCGATGCGCGCGTCGCGCGCGGCTGCATCGATGGTGCGCAGGATGTCGCGCAGCTGGATCTCCTTGCGCTCCGAGCCGGTCAGCTTGTCGAGCGCGCGCTCGGTGGCGGCGGTGCTGTACTGCTCGACGATCGCGCCTTCCAGGTCGAGCACCAGGGCGGTCTGCTGCTGCAGGGCGGGGCGCGACTGGAAGATCGCCGCCAGCACGAACACGAGGATGGCCAGGAAGACCAGGTTCAGCACCAGGCGCCGGGCGAAGTTCAGCGTGTTCCAGATGCCGATGATGAAGCGCAGCAGCGGGCCGCGGCGGGTGTCAGCCATGAGGGTCTTCCTTATGCGGACCGCCAGTGTCCGCCAGCAATGGTGAAGGTGAAGCGCGGCGGCGCACGGTACGCCGTCGCGGAAAAGCGTAGCTCAATACCACCGGCCGCGCATGCGGCGGTGGTCATTGTGCCCGATGCCCTATGGCATCCGTCGGGGTCGCTACTTGACCACGCGCAGCCGCGCGCGGCGATCCTGCGGCTCGGGTGCGGGCGCGTCCGGCTCGGGCTCGGGCGGCTGCGCGTCCTCGGCCGGGAACATCATGCCCTGGCCGTTCTCCTGGGCGTAGATCGCCAGGACCGCCGTCATCGGCACGTCCACGACCTGGCTGACGCCGTTGAAGCGCGCCAGGAAGTGGATGGCCTCGTTGCCGAGTTCGAGCTTGTTGACGGCACGCGCGGCGATGTTGAGGACGACCTTGCCGTCTTTGGCGCTGCCGGGCGGTACCCGGACGCCCGGATGGGCGGCGTCGACCAGCAGGTAGGGGGACAGGCCGTTGTCGCTGATCCATTCGTGCAACGCCCGCAGGAGGTACGGGCGGTTCGACGTCATCGCCGGTGTTTCGGTCATTTTTCCATCTCGTGCAGCCCGCGCTCCTCGGGCATCAGGCTGCGCATGTAGGCCGGGTTGCGGAAGATCCGTTCGCCGTAGTCCAGGACGATCTGGCCCTCGCGCGGCAGGTCCACACCGAGCGAGGACAGCCGCCACACCAGCGGTGCCAGCGCGCAGTCGGCCAGGCTCATTTCGGGGCTCAGGAAGAACTTGGAGGCCTTGAACGCCTGGATGTTCTTGACCAGCTCGTCGCGCAGCGCCTTGCGCGCGGTGTCGGCGCCGCGCCCGCCTTCCTCGATCTGGTCGACCAGGGTCAGCCAGTCGTTCTCGATGCGGACGATCGACATGCGCAGCCGCGCGCGCGAGAGCGGGTCGACCGGCATCAGCGGCGGGTGCGGGTAGCGCTCGTCCAGGTACTCGCAGATGACGTTGGTGTCGTAGAGGACCAGGTCGCGATCGACCAGGGTCGGTACCGAGTTGTAGGGATTGAGGTCGATCAGGTCTTCGGGCGGGTCGTCCAGGTCGACCGGTACCAGGTCGTAGCTGACGCCCTTGGCCGCGAGCACCAGCCGGACCCGATGGCAATGGACACAGTCGCGGGCCGAATACAGGGTTAGAACGGTTCTCGAACGCTGACTCAAGGCCATGCTTTTGACCCCTCCCTCCCGCCGTGCGGACGGAACGATTCCGTCCGTGGGCGGTGTTTTGAATGCCCCTGCGAGCCGTGCCGGACCCGGGCGGGAGCGGGCTCCCGGCCCCGGGACTCAGGCCGTCACGGCTTGGATGTCGGCGGACAATCTACTACGCAGGTGGCGCTGCGCATAGGGATGGGGGGCGGTGGTTCAGTGAACGTCCTTCCAGTACTCCTGCTTGAGCAGCCAGGCCAGGAACGTGAAAAACGCCAGGAACAGGATCACCCAGACGCCGATGGCGTGGCGCTGGAGCGCGGCCGGCTCGGCGGCGTAGCGCAGGAAGTTGCTGATGTCGCGGGCGACCGTGTCGAACTCGGCCGGGCTCAGCGTGCCGGGCTGGTGCAGCTCGAACCGCTCGAAGGCCGGATCGCCACCGTCGACGCCGGGCTTGAACACGGCGGTCTGGATGCCCTGCAGTTCCCACAGCGGGTTGGGCATCGAGGCGTTCGGGAAGGTCGTGTTGTTCCAGCCCAGCGGCCGGCTCGGGTCGAGGTAGAAGGACTTGAGATAGGTGTAGATCCAGTCCGGGCCGCCGGCCTTGGCGCGGGCGACCAGCGACAGGTCCGGCGCGGCCTTGCCGAACCAGGCGTCGCCGTCCTTCGGGTTCATCGAGGGCGGCACCTGCTCGCCGAACTTGGCGGTGGAGAAGTTGAGGTTCTGCATGACCTGTTCTTCGGTCAGGCCCAGGTCCTCGGCGATGCGCGAATAGCGCATCAGCTTCAGCGAATGGCAGCCGGAGCAGTAGTTGAAGAACAGCTTGGCGCCGTTCTGCAGCGACCCCTGGTCGGACAGGCTGGTATTGGAGGCCTGCAAGGCACCGCCACCGGCGGCCATCGCTGCAGGTGCCAGCACGGCCGCCAGGCCGAGGACGAAACCAACGATCGAACGTCGCGTCTGCTGCATGATCGTCTCAGTCATGGGTGGTCACCCGGTCCGGTACCGGCTTGGTCTTCTCCCAGCCGAAGTAGGTGTACGCCCACAGGAAAATGAAGAACCCGAAGTAGAGGACGGTCAGGACGCGGCCGATGACCGTCTCGACCGGATCGGTGCCCGGGCCGGCGCCGATCTTGCCGAGCCAGACGAAGCAGATGCCGAGCACGAACAGCGCCGCCCGGAAGCCGGTGCCGCGGTAGCGCCAGGACTTGACCTTGCCGCGGTCGAGCCACGGCAGGAAGAACAGGACGATGATCGCGCCGAACATCGTCAGCACGCCCAGCAGCTTGTCGGGCACCACGCGCAACATCGCGTAGAACGGCGTGTAGTACCACACCGGCTTGATGTGCTCGGGCGTCACCAGGCGGTTGGCCTCGACGAAGTTGTCGTGTTCGAGGAACCAGCCGCCGACGGTGGGCTCGAAGAACAGGATGAACGCGCAGGCCAGCAGGAAGAAGCCGGTGTAGAAGGTGTCCTTGACCGTGAAGTACGGATGGAACGGGATGCCGTCGGCCGGAGCCTTGTCCGACCAGCGGTTGCCCTTGGGCCCCTTCTTGATCTCCACGCCGTCGGGGTTGTTCGAGCCGACCTCGTGCAGCGCGAAGATGTGCAGCACCACCAGCAGCAGCAGGACCAGCGGCAGCGCGATGACGTGCAGCGCGAAGAAGCGGTTCAAGGTGGCGTCGGAGGGCAGGTAGTCGCCCATGATCCACTCGGTCAGCGCACCGCCGACGTAGGGGATCGCGCCGAACAGCGAGATGATGACCTTGGCGCCCCAGAACGACATCTGGCCCCACGGCAGCACGTAGCCGAGGAAGGCCTCGGCCATCAGCACCAGGTAGATCAGCATGCCGAGCACCCAGACCAGCTCGCGCGGGCGCTTGTACGAGCCGTACATGACGCCGCGGAACATATGGATGTAGACGACGATGAAGAACGCCGACGCACCGGTGGAGTGCATGTAGCGGATCAGCCAGCCCCACTCGACGTCGCGCATGATGTACTCGACCGAGTTGAACGCTTCCGCGGCGCTCGGCTTGAAGTGCATCGTGAGGAAGATGCCGGTGACGATCTGGTTGATCAGCACCACCATCGACAGCACGCCGAAGATGTACCAGATGTTGAAGTTCTTCGGAGCGTAGTACTCCGTCATGTGCTTGCGGTAGAACGGGCCGAACGACGGTGCGCGCTCGTTGAACCAGTCCTGCAGGCCGGTGCCGGCGCGGGTCAGGAAGTTGGCCATCATGCCGCCCCTTCGGCGTTGACGCCGATCATGATGTGGTTGTCGTCGATGAACGAGTACGGCGGGACGACGAGGTTGGTCGGCGCCGGCACGCCCTGGTAGACGCGGCCGGCCATGTCGAAGCGCGACTTGTGGCACGGGCAGAAGAAGCCGCCCTTCCAGTCGGCGTCGAACGGCTCGGGCTTGAGCTCGGCGTGCAGCTGCGGCGCGCAGCCCAGGTGCGTGCACAGGCCGACCAGGACCAGGACCTCGGGCTTCATCGAGCGGTACTCGTTCTGCGCGAAGGCCGGCTGCTGGTCGGTGTTGGTCGACTTGGGGTCGCGCAGGCGGGCGTCCTGGCCGGGCAGGGCGTCGAGCTGGGCCTTGGTGCGCCGGATGATCCACACCGGCTGGCCGCGCCACTCGACGATCACCATCTGCCCTTCTTCGAGCTTGCTGATGTCCGCCTCGATCGGGGCGCCGGCGGTCTTCGCCCGGGCACTGGGTTCCCACGATTTGATGAAAGGCACAGCCGCCACGACGATCCCTGCACCACCGACGACGGTCGTCGCCGCGGTCAGGAATCGGCGGCGGCCCTTGTCTACGCCGTCAGTCGCCATCCGGTACTCCGCAATAGCTCGCATTCAAACAGTGCACGCCGGCACCGACGCCCCGCTCAGGGCCGGCATCCGGCAGCTGGCTATGCACCCAATCCTGCCGCGCCTTCTCCGCAAGTTCGCGCCTCCGACGGGGCATCGGAATGCCCTTCGGAACCCGCCCGGGAGCGGATGCGCGCCGGTTAGGGCGGCCCTCAAAATCGTGTTAGTTTAGCGAAGCACCCCAACCCGCACAATCAAGACGGACGCGTCGCCGGCGGAACGCGCGCCGCTTTCGCTCCCGATCGCTCCCATGCGCAGCAGCAGCCTCCGCCTCCTCGCGTTCCTCGGGCGCTTCGCCGTCCTCGGCCTCGCGCTCGCGTTCGTCTTCAGCCTGGTCTCGCCGGCGCTGGTCGAGCGCCTGCGCGACGCGTTCTCGCGCGCCCCGGCCGCCACCGCGCCGGCAGCGGCGGGCGCTGCGACCAATGGCCGCAGCCGCGGCCCGGTCTCCTACGCCGATGCGGTCAGCCGCGCCTCCCCGGCCGTGGTCAACATCTACGCCAACAAGATCACGCCGTACCGGCAGCTGCAGCCGCGCGTCGTGCTCGATCCGCTGACCCAGCGCCTGCTCGGCACCTATTCGATGGGGCCGCTGATGCAGCGGCGCGACCAGAGCCTGGGCTCGGGCGTCATCTTCAGCACCGACGGCTACGTCCTGACCAACAACCACGTCATCAGCGGCGCCGACGACATCCAGGTGCTGCTCGACGACGATCGCGTCGCCAAGGCGCGCGTGATCGGCACGGACGCCGAGACGGACCTGGCCGTGCTCAAGATCGACGTCGGCAACCTGCCGGCGATCGCCGTCGCCGACGGTGCCGAAGCCAGTGTCGGCGACGTCGTGCTGGCGATCGGCAATCCGGTCGGCATCGGCAAGACCGTGACGATGGGCATCGTCAGTGGCACCGGCCGCCAGCTGCGCCTGTCCTCGTACGAGGACTTCATCCAGACCGATGCGGCGATCAACGCCGGCAACTCCGGCGGTGCCCTGGTCAATGCGCTCGGCGAGCTGATCGGCATCAATACCGCGATGTACCCGCGCACGCCGACCCGCGACGGCCGCGGCAGCGTGACGCCCGGTGCCGAAGGCATCGGCTTCGCGATCCCGGTGGCCACCGCACGCAACGTCCTGGACCAGATCGTCCGCCACGGCGTCGTCGTGCGCGGCTGGCTCGGTGTCGACTACGCCGACATCCCGATCGCCAACGGCGCATCGGTGGCGCGCCCCGGCGCGGTCGTGCTCAACGTCTACCCGAACGGCCCGGCCGCGGCCGCCGGGATCCGGGCCGGCGACCTCCTGCTCAAGCTGGACGGCCGGGACATCGTCGACCAGACCGACCTGCTCAACCGCGAGGCCGCGCTGGCGCCCGGCACCCGGGTGAAGCTGGAGTGCCTGCGCGGCGGCCGTCCGATGACGTTCGAACTCGCCCTGGCGCAGCGGCCGACGCCGGGGACCACCGGCACCTAGGGGCGAACTTCGCCGCGACGCGCGTCCGGGCCGGCACCAGGACCGTCGTCCTCGCGCTCGTCGGCGACGACCCGGTTGCGGCCACGCTGCTTGGCCCGGTAGAGCCGGCGGTCGGCCAGCGCCAGCAACTGGCGCGCGCCCAGCGATGGCTCCCACTGGGCCAGGCCGATGCTGGCCGTGCAGCGCAGCGTCCGGCCACCGGAGCCCTCCAGCGGTGACTGCGCGATCCGCTCGCGCAGCGACTCGACGCTGTGCAGCGCCGCCGCCGGCGAGCAGCCGACCAGCGCGATCAGGAACTCCTCGCCGCCGTGGCGCGCCGCGAAGCCGTCCGCGCCCAGGTGCTCGACCAGCAGGGCGGCGACCTGGCGCAGCACCGCGTCGCCCGCGTCGTGGCCGTACTCGTCGTTGATGCGCTTGAAGCGATCGACGTCGAGCAGGCCGATGCAGAAGGGTTCGCCGCTGCCGGCGGCGCGCTCGATCGTGCGGGCCAGGAAGGCATCGCCGGCCCGGCGGTTGGGCAGGCCGGTCAGCGGATCGTGCAGGGCCTGGTGGGCCAGCCGCTCGAGCAGGTCTTCGCGCTCGCGATTGGCCTGTTCGAGCGCGGCGTTCTTCGCGCTCAGCTCGGCCGTCCGCTCCTCGACGAGCTGGCTGAGCCGGGCCTGGCGCCGGTGCAGGGCGGCCGAGCGCAGCCGGTAGAGCCCGTCGACCAGCACGGCGCCGGCCAGCACCACGAGCGCGACGAACCAGGCGCTGCGCCAGAACGGCGCGGCGACCTGGATCGCCATGCGGGCGCCGGGCGCGTCCGCGATCGCGGCCCAGTCGGCCGGCGCGCGGGCGGCCTGGACCTCGAACACGAACCGGCCGGGCGGCAGGTTGGTGTAGACCGCCTCGGTGTCCTTCCCGGCGTCGACCCAGCCGGCGTCGAAGCCGGTCATGCGGTACCGGTAGCGGATGTCGTCCGGCGCCCGGAAGCGCAGGCCGGCATAGCCGATCGCGATGCGCCGCGTGCGCGCGTCGAAGGCCGGCGCCGCCTGCAGCGGGATCTCCGTGCCGTCCGCCGTCAGGCGCTCGAACGCGACCGGCACGGCGGCGTCGGGCGAGGTGCCGAGCAGGGCCGGATCGATCACGGCGACGCCGGCGGCGGTCGGGAACCAGAGTGTGCCGTCGTCCATCAGGCCGCCGGCCGGCGTGCTGCCGCCGTTGGCCTGGCTGCTGGGCATGCCGTCGGTGCGGTCGATCACCTCGACCGGCAACTGCGCGATGCGGCCGGCGTCGAGGTCGGCGAAGGTGCTGCGCGCGATGCGGAAGATGCCGTGGTTGCTCGACAGCCACAGGTGGCCGCGGCCATCGTCGAGCACCCGGAACACGGTGTCGCGCGGCAGCCCGCGCGTATGGTCGTAGACCGTGAAGCGCCCGTCGCGCAGGCGCAGCAGGCCGGCGTCGCTGGCGATCCACACGCCGCCGTCGGCGTCGTCGAGGAAATCGAAGCTGCCGGTGGCGGGGAAGGTCTCGCGCGCGCGCCAGCTGTCCAGCCGGCCGTCGGCGCGGCGCGCGGCGATGCCGGCCGAGGTGCCGATCCACAGCGTCCCGTCGGCTGCCTTGTGCAGCACGCGCACGAAGTCGGCCGGCAGGCCGTCGGCGACGCGGTAGGTGCGGATCTCGCCGCCGCGCCAGTGCGTGAGCCCGCCGGTCGTGCCGATCCACACGCTGCCGTCGTCGTCTTCGAGGATCGTGCGGACGTGGTTGGACGGCAGGCCGTGCGAGCGGTCGATCCGGTCCGGCAGCGTCGTGGCGGCGGCCTCGCCGCGGCGGTGCACGACGCCCTGGTCGTAGGTGCCGACCCACAGGCCGCCATCGCTCGCCGGTGCCAGGGCCAGCACCGAGACGGGCGCCGCATCGCCGAGCCGGACCCGCTCGATCCGGCCCTCCCGCCAGCGCGCCAGCCCATCGGCGTCGCCGACCCACACCGTCCCGTCGGCGGCCTGCAGCACCGCGCGGACGTAGCGGTCGCCGAGCCCGCGCGCCGGTCCGTCGGCGATCCGGAACAGGCCGGTCGCGGTGCCGACCCAGAGCAGGCCTTCGCGGTCCTGCATCAGGGCGGCGGTGCCGCGATTGACCAGCGAAACACGCGGATCGATGCGCTCGGTGCGTCCACGGTACAGCCGCAGC
This sequence comes from Dokdonella koreensis DS-123, assembly GCF_001632775.1. Classification (NCBI taxonomy): domain Bacteria; kingdom Pseudomonadati; phylum Pseudomonadota; class Gammaproteobacteria; order Lysobacterales; family Rhodanobacteraceae; genus Dokdonella; species Dokdonella koreensis. The sequence goes on along the minus strand of NZ_CP015249.1, from coordinate 2,752,788 downwards.
ACGCCGCTGGCGGCCGTCGACAGCCAGAGCGCACCGTCGTCGCCCTCCACCAGCGTTTCCACGCGCGCATCGACCAGGCGCTCGGCCGCCACGCCGGGAGCCAGCCGCCAGGCGCCGCTGTCACCGCCGGCGTAGACCGCGCCGTCCGTGGCCCGGACCAGCTGGCGTACCGGCGCCAGCGGCAGCCCGGCGACGCGCTCGGCCGATGTGACGCGGGCGCCCGGCAGGCGGAACAGCCCGCGGTCGGTGCCGGCGAGCAGGCCGCCGTCCGCCTCTGGCAGCACGCAGAACACGTGCCGGCCGTCGAGCGGCGAGTCGGCGGGCGGCGCATGCAGGCGCAGGTCGCGGTCGAGGCGGTACAGGGAGTCCTCGGTGCCGACCCACAGGTCGTCGCCGCTGCGCAGCAGGGTGGTGACGCGCAGGGTGGCCGCCGCGCCGTCGCCGAGCGGCTCCCAGTGCGTGCCGTCGTAGCGGAACACCCCGTTCTGCGCGGTGCCGAACAGCATCGCGTCGTCGTGGTCGCGCACGATGCTGCGCACGCCGGTCAGGCGGATCCCGGGCAGGGTGTAGCCGTCGAGCGGGGTGAAGCTGCGCCCGTTGAAGCGGGCCGCGCCTTCCCAGGTGCCGACCCAGATGAAGCCCTCGGCGTCCTGGGCGATGCCGAGGATCAGGTTGTGCGGCAGCCCGTCGTCCATCGTCCAGCCGGTGACGGTGTAGGCGTCGACCGCCCGTGCCGGGTCCAGCCCCAGGGCCGGCCGGCCGGCGAGCAGCAGCACGGCCCAGAGCATCAGGAGAACGTAGCGCATCGTCGCTGGGGCCGGGCGATGGTCTCGAAAGGAAGGCGCGTCCAATCCGGCGCGGGGGCGGCGGCGTGGCATCGATGCCGGATGCACGATTCGGGCCATGGTGAGTCCCGCACCCGGTCGCCGCGCAGTGTAGCCGGCCCGTGTCCGCCGCGCGCCGGCCGGCGCCCCTGCGACGCGGTGCCGCACGGCGGCCCGCAGCATCCCGGCGGCCGCTTGATCGACGTCAAGAGGCCGCCGTGCCGTCCGGCGGAGACTCCTCCCGCCCGCAACGAGGGGATGGCAATGCAATCGGTTGAAACCTACAACGACACGGTCGTCCGCCAGTTCACGATCGCCACCGTGGTCTGGGGCATCGTCGGCATGGCGGTGGGCCTGTTCATCGCCGCCCAGCTCGCCTGGCCGGCGCTGAACTTCGACGTGGCCTGGCTCAGCTACGGGCGGCTGCGTCCGCTGCACACCAACGCGGTGATCTTCGCCTTCGGCGGCTGCGGCCTGTTCGCGACCGCCTACTACGTGGTCCAGCGCACCTGCCACGTACGCCTGTTCTGCGGCTGGCTGGCCGCCTTCACGTTCTGGGGCTGGCAGCTCGTCATCGTGCTGGCCGCGGTCACCCTGCCGCTCGGCCTCACGCAGGGCAAGGAATACGCCGAGCTGATCTGGCCGATCGACGTGCTGATCGCGCTGGTCTGGATCGCCTACGCGGTCGTCTTCTTCGGCACGATCGCCAAGCGCCGGGTCAAGCACATCTACGTCGCCAACTGGTTCTTCGGCGCCTTCATCCTGGCCGTGGCGGTGCTGCACATCGTCAACAGCCTGGCCATTCCGGTCAGCTGGACCGAGTCCTACCCGGTCTACGCCGGCGCGGTCGACGCGATGGTGCAGTGGTGGTACGGCCACAACGCGGTCGGCTTCTTCCTGACCGCCGGCTTCCTCGGGATCATGTACTACTACGTGCCCAAGCAGGCGCAGCGGCCGGTGTACTCCTACCGTCTGTCGGTGGTGCACTTCTGGGCGCTGATCTCGGTCTACATGTGGGCCGGCCCGCACCACCTGCACTACACGGCGCTGCCGGACTGGGCGCAGTCGCTGGGCATGGTGTTCTCGCTGATCCTGCTGGCCCCGAGCTGGGGCGGCATGATCAACGGCATGATGACGCTGTCGGGCGCGTGGCACAAACTGCGCACCGATCCGATCCTCAAGTTCATGATCGTCTCGCTGTCGTTCTACGGCATGTCGACCTTCGAAGGGCCGATGATGTCGATCAAGACGGTCAACGCGCTCTCGCACTACACCGACTGGACGATCGGCCACGTACACGCCGGCGCGCTCGGCTGGGTCGCCTTCATCACGATTGGTGCGGTCTACAGCATGCTGCCGCGGCTCTACGGGCGCGAGCGCATGCATTCGATCCGGGCGATCGACGCGCACTTCTGGATCGCCACCATCGGCATCGTCCTGTACATCGCCGCGATGTGGATCGCCGGCGTCATGCAGGGCCTGATGTGGCGCGCGACCAACCCCGACGGGACGCTGACCTATACGTTCATCGAGTCGGTGCGCCAGACCTATCCGTACTACGTCACCCGCTTCGTCGGCGGCCTGATGTTCCTGGCCGGCATGGTGCTGATGGCCTGGAACGTCTGGCGGACGGTCGTGCCGCTGCGCGAACCGCCGGCGATCCGCGTCCCCGCACCGGCGCACGCGTGAGGAGCCCGCGATGAAACACGAACTGATCGAGAAGAACATCGGCCTGATGGCGGTGCTGGTGGTGCTGGTGATCGCCATCGGTGGCCTGGTCGAGATCGTGCCGCTGATGTTCCAGGCGCAGACGATCCAGCCGGCGCCGGGCGTCACGCCGTACGCGCCGCTGCGCCTGGCCGGCCGCGACATCTACATCCGCGAGGGCTGCTACGGCTGCCATTCGCAGATGGTGCGCACGCTGGCATCGGAAACGCTGCGCTACGGGCCGTACTCGACCGCCGGCGAGTCGGTCTACGACCGGCCGTTCCAGTGGGGCTCCAAGCGCACCGGCCCGGACCTGGCCCGCGTCGGCGGGCGCTACTCGGACGACTGGCACCGCGTGCACCTGAAGAACCCGCGCAACGTCGTGCCCGAATCGAACATGCCCGGCTACCCGTGGCTGTCGCAGGCACTGGTCGATCCGGACCAGATCGAGACCAAGATCAAGGTGCTCCGGCTGATGGGCCACCCGTACAGCGACGCCGATCTCCAGGGCGCCCGCGCGGCCGTCACCGGACAGACCGAGCTGGATGCGGTCGTCGCCTACCTGCAGGGACTGGGGGTCACACCGAAGGAGGCCGCGCCATGATTTCCGGAATCTTCACCGCACTGCTGCTGCTGGCGTTTCTCGGCATCTGGGCCTGGGCCTGGAGCAAGGGCCCGCGCCAGGGCTTCGGCGAGGCGGCGCTGCTGCCACTGGACGAGGACGGCGCACGCACCGCGCCGCGGGAGACGCACCGATGAGCAGCGGCTGGAGCTGGTACGTCATCGTACTGACCGTCATCAACATCATCGGCCTGGTCTGGCTGCTGCTGGCGACCGCGCGTGGCGGCGGCAGCGGCCCGGCGGCCGCCGAGCCGGTGGGCCACGTCTGGGACGGCGACATCGAGGAGCTCAACAATCCGCTGCCGCGCTGGTGGCTGTGGCTGTTCGTGCTCAGCGTGGTGTTCAGCATCGGCTACCTGGTGTTCTACCCGGGCCTGGGCAACTTCGCCGGCCGGCTGGGCTGGACGTCCGATGGCGAGGTCGAGCACACGCTGGCGGCGACCCAGGCGAAGCTCGAGTCGCTGTATGCGGGCTTCCGCGACCGGCCGCTGGCCGAGCTGGCGCGCGATCCGGCCGCGACCAAGGTCGGCCGCAACGTCTACGCCAACAACTGCGCGGCGTGCCACGGCTCGGATGCGCGCGGTGCCAAGGGCTACCCGAACCTGGTGGACGCGGACTGGCTGTACGGTGGCGAGGCCGACACCGTGCTGGCCAGCGTGCTGCACGGTCGCCAGGGCCTGATGCCGCCGCTGGCAGCGACGCTGCCCGGCGAGGGCATGGACGAGGTGGCGCACTACGTGCTGTCGCTGTCCGGGCAGGACCATGACCGCCGGCTGGCCGCCCTCGGCAAGCCGAAGTTCGAGACGATCTGCGCGGCCTGCCACGGCGTTGCCGGCACCGGCAACACCGCGCTCGGCGCGCCCAACCTTACGGATGACGTCTGGCTGCACGGCCAGGGCGACCTCGCCGCGATCCGCGAGGCGATCACCTACGGACGCAGCGGCGTGATGCCGGCCTGGGAGCCGCTGATCGGTACCGACCGCGCCCGCCTGGCCGCTGCCTGGGTGCTGTCGCAGGCCGAGAGCCGGCCCGCGACGCCCGCGCCCGCTCCGGAGACCGCCGGCGCGTCGCCATGAGCAGCTACCGGCCCCCGCCAGGCGCGTTGCGCCCAGCCGAACGTTTGCCGCGCGACTCGGCCGCGCGGCGCATCGGCGCGGTGGTCTGGCCGTCGTTCTTCGCGGCCGGCGTCGCCACGATGGTGTTCTTCGCGATCGTCGATCCGCTGGACCTGGCCGCGATCACCTGGCCGCAGGTCCGGATCAGCCGGCAGGCCGGCTACACGATCGGTTTCTTCATGTTCTGGCTGTGCACGTTCAGCGCCTGCCTGTTCACGGCGCTGCTGGTCGCGCCGCCGCTGCCCGACGACACGCCGCGGGAGCCGCTGTGAACGACCGCAAGCTCCAGATCAGCGTGGTCGGCAGCGGCCCGCTCTACGCAAAGGAGCCCAAGGTCTACCCGCGCGAGATCGACGGCCGTTTCCAGCGGCTGCGCACCGCGGCCGTGTTCTGGCTGCTCGGCATGTTCTACCTGTTCCCGTGGATCAGCATCGGCGGGCAGCAGCTGGTGCTGTTCGACCTGCCGGCGCGGCGCTTCCACGTGTTCGGGCTGACCTTCTGGCCGCAGGACTTCTACCTGCTGACGATGCTGCTGGTCATCGCCGCGGTGAGCCTGTTCTTCTTCACGGCACTGGCGGGCCGGCTGTGGTGCGGCTATGCCTGCCCGCAGACGGTCTGGACCGAGGTGTTCCTCTGGATCGAGCGCTGGATCGAGGGCGACCGCAACGCCCGCATCAAGCTCGACAAGGGGCCGTGGAATCGCGCCAAGCTGGCGCGCAAGACCGCCAAGCAGGCGGCCTGGATCGGCTTCGCGCTGTGGACCGGCTTCACCTTCGTCGGCTTCTTCACGCCGATCCGCGAGCTCGGCGGCGAGCTGGTGCACTGGACGCTGGGCGGCTGGGAGGCGTTCTGGATCGTCTTCTACGGCCTGGCCACCTACGGCAACGCCGGCTTCCTGCGCGAGCAGGTCTGCAAGTACATGTGCCCGTACGCGCGCTTCCAGAGCGCGATGTTCGACCGGGACACCCTGGTCATCAGCTACGACACGGCACGCGGCGAGCCGCGCGGCCACCGCAAGCGCGGCGCCAACCTGCGGGTCGTCGCTGCATCGGCATCGGCATCGGTGCCGCCGGCACCGGCGCTCGGCGACTGCATCGACTGCCTGGCCTGCGTGCAGGTCTGTCCGACCGGCATCGACATCCGCGACGGGCTGCAGATCGAGTGCATCGCCTGCGCGGCCTGCATCGACGCCTGCGACGCGGTCATGGACAAGATGCAGTACCCGCGCGGGCTGATCCGCTACACGACCGAGCAGGGCCTGGCGGGCCGGCGCCAGCGCGTGGTGCGGCCGCGGACCCTGGTCTATGCCGGCATCCTGGCGGCGCTGGTCGGTGCCTTCCTGTGGGCGGTCGCCGCGCGCGCGCCGGTGATCGTCGAGGTGCTGCACGACCGCAACGCGCTGTTCCGGACGGTCGGCCGCGGCGCCGTCGAGAACAGCTACTCGGTCAAGCTCGTCAACAAGACCGATGCGCCATTGGCGCTCAGCGTGCGCGCGCAGACGGCACTGCCGCTGCGCGCGCTCGGCCTGCCGGCGGCGACGCTGGCGCCCGGCGAGGTGTTCTCGCTGCCGCTGACCCTGCGCGCCGAGGCCGGCACGGTGCGGGGGCGCAACCCGATCGAGGTCGTGGTCGCCACCGCCGACGGCACGGTGCTGGCCCGCGGCCATTCCCATTTCTTCGCTCCGGAGTCGCCATGAGCATCGCCGTTTCCGAGGCCCCGCGCCTGCCGTGGTACCGCGTTCCCGAGGTCTGGCTGATCCTGGTCCTGCTCGGCGCGACGGTGATCGGCTCGATCGCCCTGGTCTTCACCGCCGTCGGCCGGCCCGACGCACCCGTCGCGGTGCCGGGCGATGCGCCGCGGCCGAGCAAGATCCCGCCGATCCGCGCCGCCGATCCGCCGGCGCAGACGCGCTAGGCGGCAGCGGACGCATCCGATGACCGCCTGCTTCCATTGCGGTGAACCGGTCCCGGCGGACCTGCGGCTGACCGCGCGCGTGCAGGACGGCGACCGGCCGGTCTGCTGCATCGGCTGCCGTGCCGCCGCCGAATGGATCGAGGGCCTCGGCCTGGCCGACTACTACCGCCTGCGCAGCATGCCGGCGCAGCCGGTCGCGACGCCGGCCGACTACCGGGCCTGGGATCGTCCGCAGCTGACACGCCTGCACGTGCGGACGACGGCGGCCGATCGGGCCGACGTGGTGGTCCTGGTCGAGGGCCTGCGCTGCGCCGCCTGTGCGTGGCTGATCGAGCGCGCGCTCGGCGCGCTGCCGGGGGTGCGCGAGGTCGGTGTCAACGTGGCGGCGCGGCGCGTCCTGCTCGGCTACGACCCGTCCCGGACGCGGCTGTCGGAGGTGCTGGCCGCGCTGGCGCGCCTGGGCTACGCGCCGCATCCGCTGACCGCCGACGCGATCGATTCGCTGCGCCAGCGCGAGAACCGCGACGCGCTCAAGCGCCTGGTGGTCGCCGGTCTCGGCGCGATGCAGGCGATGATGTACGCCGTGGCGCTGTATGCCGGCGTGTTCGACGGCATCGATCCGGCGGTGCGCGATTTCTTCCGCTGGCTCGGTTTCCTGGTGGCGACGCCGGTGGTGCTGTATTCGGCGCGGCCGTTCTTCGCCGGCGCGCTGCGGGAATGGCGGTCGCGGCGGCTGTCGATGGACACGCCGGTGGCGATCGCGGTCGCGCTGATCTATGTCGCCAGCCTGGTCGAGACGCTGCGCGGCGGCCACGAGATCTATTTCGACTCGGTCAGCATGTTCGTGTTCTTCCTGCTCGCCGGGCGCGCGATCGAGATGCGCGCGCGCCATCGCGCCGGCGACGTCGTCGATGCGCTGGCGCGGCTGCAGCCGCCGCTGGCCGAGCGCCGCAGCGGCGCGGCGTTCCAGACCGTCGGCGTGCACGAGCTGGTGCCCGGCGACACGGTGCGCGTCGGTGCGGGCGCGGCGATTCCGGCCGACGGCGTGCTGGCCGGACCGGCCTGCCGGGTCGACGAGTCCCTGGTCAGCGGCGAGTCGGCCGCCCGGCGGCGCCAGCCGGGCGATCCGGTGATCGCCGGCAGCCTGGTGCTGGACGGTCCGGTCGAGATCACGGTGCAGCGGATCGGTCCTGACACGGTGCTGGCCGGCGTCGTGCGCCTGGTCACGCGGGCGGCCGCCGAGCGGCCGCGCCTGGCGCGGCTGGCCGACGCGCGGGCGTCGCGCTTCGTGCTGCGCGTGCTGGCGCTGACCGCGATCACCGCGGCCGCCTGGTGCGCGTTCGATCCGGAGCGCGCGTTCGGGGCGGCGCTGGCCGTGCTGGTCGTCAGCTGTCCGTGCGCGTTCGCGCTGGCGGTGCCGACCGCACTGACCCGCGCCGTGGCGGTGCTCGCCGCGCGGGGCGTGCTGGTGGTCGATGCCGACGCGCTGGAGGCGCTGGCGACGGCGGACCGGTTCGTCTTCGACAAGACCGGCACCCTGTCCGAGCCGGAGATCGATCTCGCGCGCAGCGTGGTGCTGCGCGGCAGCCGCGACGATGCGCTTGCGATCGCCGCGGCGCTCGAGCAGGGCAGTACGCATCCGCTGGCGCGCGCGCTCCGCCGGGCCGCCGGCGAGCGGCCCCTGCCGGCCGCCGCGGCGCTGCGCCATGTCGCCGGTGCCGGCGTCGAAGGCACGCTCGACGGGCGTCGCTACCGGCTGGGACGCCCGGCCTTCGTGGACGCCGTCGCCACCGACGAGGCCCTGGTGCTGTCCGACAGGCACGGCCCGCTCGCCCGCTTCGCGATCGACGAACGGCCGCGCGAGGGTGCCGCCACCCTGCTGCAGGGCCTGCGCGACGCCGGTGTCGGCTGCGGCATCCTCAGCGGGGACGCGCCCGGCCGCGTGGCGGCGATGGCGGCGCGGCTCGGCGTCGCCGACTGGCGCGCCGGTGCACAGCCGGCCGACAAGCTGGCGCACCTGGCCGGGCTGCGTGGCGAGGGACATGTCGTCGTGATGGTCGGCGACGGCGTCAACGACGCGCCGGTGCTGGCCGGCGCCGATGTCGCGGTCGCGGTGGGCGAGGGCGCTGCGCTGGCACAGGCCGCCAGCGGCATCCTGCTGCCGGCCGGCCGGCTCGATGCGCTGCTGGAAGCGCGCGCGATCGCGCGCTGCATGCTGCAGACGCTGCGCCGCAACCTCAACTGGGCGCTCGGCTACAACCTCTCGGTCGTGCCGCTGGCCGCGTTCGGTCTGGTGCCGCCGTGGCTGGCCGCGATCGGCATGTCGCTGAGCTCGGTCGTGGTGATCGTCCATTCGCTGCGCATCGGCCGTGCGCCGCGCGCGCCGGCTCCGGCCGCGAGTGCCGACGCGCTGCCGGCCGCGGCACGCGAGGCGACGGCATGAACATCATCCTGCTGCTGATTCCGCTCAGCCTCGCCTTGCTCGCGCTGGCGGTCGGCGCGTTCTTCTGGGCCGTCAACCATGCCCAGTTCGACGACCTGGACACGCCGGCGCTGAGTCCGCTGGCCGACGAGGCCGGATCGCCCGCGCCGGCATCGCCTGCGGCGGATCGGCGATGAACGCGCCGCTCACCTTTGCCGCCGCCTGGCTGCTCGGCCTGGTCGCGAGCGGTCATTGCGCGCTGATGTGCGGCGGCATCTCCGGTGCACTCGGCATCGTCACCGCCAAGGACCGCCGCGGCCGGGCCCGCCGGTGGCTGCTGCTCGGCTACCAGTGCGGGCGCGTGCTGTCCTATGTGCTGGCCGGCCTGCTGATCGGCGGCATCGGCGGCGGCATCGTCGGCCTGCTCGACGGCGAGGGCGTGCGCGATGCCCTGCGTGCCGGCAGCGCGGCGGCCCTGGTGCTTTCGGCGCTGGTCATCCTCGGGCGCCTGCGCGATCCGGGCGACATCGTCGGCCGCAGGGTCTGGCTGCGGCTGGCACCGCTCGGACGGCGGCTGATGCCGGTCTCGACGTTCCCGCGCGCGGTCGCGTTCGGCATGGTCTGGGGCTGGATGCCGTGCGGCTTCGTCTACACGGTGCTGCTGATCGCAGCCGTTTCGGCCGATCCGGCGCAGGCGGCGCTGACGATGTTCGCCTTCGGCCTGGGCACGCTGCCGGCGATGCTCGCGGCCGGCTGGGGCGCGCCGCGGCTGATGGCCTGGTCGGGCCGCCGCAACGTGCGCCGTGCCGCCGGCGTCGCCCTGCTCGGCTGCGCGGCATTGGTCATGTCCGGTCCGTGGCTGGTCGCGATGTTGCCGGGCCTGCACGGCTGGTTGCCGTTCGACTGCGCGCCGTTGCGCTGAGGAACATCGGTACGAACCTGCGTGGTCCGAGCGGGTGCACCGGCCGTCCTCGCATCAATTGCGAATAATTCTCATCCGGTTTAGACTTCCATTTCCCGTCCCGCCCCAGCCGCTTCAGCCCGGGCCTTCGCTTTTTCAGGAACCCGTCCATGAAGCTATCCACCGTGCTGGGTGGCGGCGTGCTCGCCGCCTTCGTCCCGTTGCTGGCCCAGGCCCATACGCCGTATCTGGCACCCGCCAGCTTCGAGCCGATGCACGGCAACCTGGTCACGCTCGACGCCGCCTTCGGCGAGGAGCTCTTCGTACCGGAAGTGGTCTTCGACAACAGCGTGTTCGCGGTCGTCGGCCCCGACGGCACGCGCGTTCCGGCCGACAGCGTGCAGCGTCTCAAGACTCGGGCGGTCGTCGAGCACGCGCTGACCGGCAAGGGCACCTATCGCTTCAGCAGCGGCCAGCGCCTCGGCGCGGTGTTCCGCACCTGGGAGCTGGACGGCAAGAAGGAGAGCACGCGTGACCCGGCCAAGGCGCTGCCGGCCGGCGCCACGCTGCTCGCGCACTACCAGTCGGTCAATCTTTCCGAAGCCTACGTCACGCTCGGCGCGCCGACGCGCACGGCGCTGGCGCCGTACGGCAACGGCCTGGAGATCGTGGCGGCGACGCACCCGAGCGATCTGTACACCGGCGAGCACTTCGCGTTCGAGGTGCGCTTCGACGGCGCGCCGCTGCCGGGCGCGAAGGTCGAGATCTTCCCGGCGACCGGCGACGGCCGCAGCAAGCAGGCTGCCGCGACGCTGACGACCGACGCCGCCGGCAAGGCGCGCTTCGATCTGGCCCGGGCCGGCACCTGGCTGGCCATCGTCCGGCATCGCGGCAAGGCGCCGGCCGGCGCCGCCGCGCCCGAGTACGGCTACGGCTACACGCTGAGCTTCCGCGTGCTCGATCCCTAGCCGCGGGCGGCGCGCCCGTCGGCGCCTGCCATCCGCGTACCCTCCGGCGCCGCATCGCGCCGGTGCTTCCTCGTCCCTCGGCTTGAAGAAGAGCACATCATGAACAAGCATCTCCCGGGCCTGCTGATCGCCCTTGCCCTGGTGCCGGCCGCTGCCGCCGCCGATTCTGTCCAGTCCGCGGCCGGCGCGAAGGCGCCGCCTGCTGCGGCGCACCGCGAAGACGGCGCCGCCGCGATCGCGCGCTTCCTCGAGCAGTTCGACAGCAACGGCGACGGCCGTGTCGATCGCGCCGAGTTCGACGCGTTCCGCCTGGCGCGCTATGCGCAGACCGATGCGGACCACGACGGCAGCGTGGACGTGGACGAGTACGTCCTGGAGTACGCCGCCCGCAACGACCGCGAGATCGAGGCCGCGCGCGAGCGCCAGGTCGAGCAGACGCGGACGCGCTTCCGTGCGCTCGACAAGGACGGCGACGGCTTCGTCAGCCGCGCCGAGTACGACGCCTCCGGCGAGCGTGCATTCGCGCACACCGACAGCGACAAGAATGGCCGGATCGACGCCGCCGATCCGGAGCCGGCCCGCGAGGCGCCGGCGGCCGGAGCGGCCGGGAACGACGCCAAGGCTGGCACCGGAAGCACTGCCGGGAACGCTGGCCGCAGCGGCGCCGCGCGCGCGCCGCGCCGTGACGTCATCGCGATGCCGAGCACGCACACGCGCGCCGGCTTCCTCGAGATCCACGATGCGGACGGCGACGGCACGGTGACGCGGGCGGAGTTCGACCGCCACCGCGGCGAGGCGTTCGCGCGCACCGACGCCGGCGGCGACGGCCGGCTCGATGCCGATGAATACCTGGCCGAGTTCGAGGACCGGCTCGACCGCCAGATCGCCCGCACCCGCGAGAACCGCGACAAGCAGTCGGCGGTCCGCTTCAAGGCGCTCGACACCGACAAGGACGGGCGCATCAGCCCGGCCGAGTACGCCGCTTCCGGCGCGCGCATGTTCGAACGGCTGGACACCGACAGGAACGGCGTCGTCGATGCCACCGATCCGCCGCCGCCGCCGCGCGAACCGGCGGCCGGTCCCGCGTCCCGCTGACACGATCGTCGCCGGTCGCCGCCTCGCGCGGCGCCGGCCTCCTGGGAGTCGCTCATGAACCATGCCCTGCGCGGCGTGCTGGCCGGGCTCGCGCTGATCCTGGCTGTCCCGTCCTCGGCCGAGCCGGCGCTGCGCCAGCGCGAGAACGTCCTCGGCACCTCGTTCGAGATGGCGGTGGCGGGCGTGCCGGACGACGAGGTCGATCGCGCGCTGGCGGCCGCGCTGGCCGAGGTCGCGCGGCTCGACGCCGTGCTCAGCGTCTGGAAGGACGACAGCGAGCTGGCGCGCTACAACGCGTCCACCGGTGCGCAGGCGCCGTCGCCGGATCTGCGCACGGTCCTGCGCGCCTGCGAGCGCTGGCGCGAGAAGACCGGCCATGCGTTCAGCTGCCGCCTCGGCAGCCTGCTGGCGCGCTGGCGCAAGGCCGACGGCGGCGAGACGCTGCCCGACCGCGCCGAGCTGCGCACGCTGGCCCGCGCGATCGATCGCGCCGCCGTCGACCTCGCCGGTGACGGTCCGGTGCCCCGGCCGGAAGGGCTGCAATGGGAAACCGATGCGCTGGCCAAGGGCTGGATCCTCGATCGCGCGCTGGAGCGCGCGCGCGCGGCGGTGCCGGCCGCCACCGGCATCCGCATCGACATCGGCGGCGACGCGGTCTACTGGGGCGAGCCGGCGGCCGGCACGGCCTGGCGCGTGGCCGTCGCCGATCCGCGGCAGCCGCGGGACAACGGCGGCCACATCGCCACGCTCACGCTGCGGTCGCGGGCGATCGCGGCCAGCGGCCACGGCAGCCGCGGCGCGCAGATCGGCCGCAGGCACTACAGCCATGTACTCGATCCGAAGGACGGCTGGCCGGTGGCCTATGCACCGTCGGCGATCGTCGTCGCCGACGACGCGGCGACCGCCGATGCGCTGGCGACCGCGCTGACGGTGATGCCGATTCGCGCCGGCCTGGACCTGGTGGAGGGCCTGCCCGGCGTGGCGGCGCTGGTCGTCACCGAAACCGGCACGCCGTTCGTGTCGTCCGGCTGGGCGGCCCTGCTCGACGGCGACAGCCGCAGCGATCCGGCCTGGCCGGCCGGCTTCGCGTTCGCGGTGGACTACGAGATCCCGCAGCAGGCGGCGGCCGAGTACCGGCGGCCGTACCTGGCGATCTGGATCGCCGCACGCGACGGCACGCCGGTGCGGCAGCTGCTGGTGCTCGGCGACAGCGCGCGCTGGCTGCGCGAACTGCCGACCTGGTGGCGCCGCTACGGGCGCCGCGACGAGTCGGCGATCCACGGCATCGCGCGCGAGACGCGGCGGCCGGGCCGCTACAGCGTCGGCTGGGACGGCCGCGACGATCGCGGGCGTGCGGCCGCCGCCGGCGACTACGTACTGGTGGTCGAGGCCGCGCGCGAGCACGGCGGCCACGAGCTGGTCGAGCTGCCGTTCACGCTGTCGGCCCGGCCGATCGCGCTGGAGCGCAGCGGCGCGGCCGAGGTCGGCCGGATCCAGCTGCGCCTGGGCGCCGCACGCTAGCGGCGCGACCCGTTCTTCACCGCGACGACCCGCCCGGGCGTCGCCGCCCACCGAGCGACGCATCGGCGCCCACCGGCGACGCCGCAGCCAGGTACCCGAAACCCGCGCCTGCCCGGCGCGGCGACCGATTTCGTCCTACCACTGCGGAGTCCACGACATGAAAGCGTTGCGATCCCATCCCGGTCGGCAGCAGCCGATCCGATCCATGCTGGCCCTGGCGATCCTCGCCGCGCTCGGCAGCCCGGCCCTGGCGCAGGAGGCGCCGGCCGACGGCGAGACCACCGATACCCTGCAGACGATCCTGGTCGAGGCCACGGCCGAGAAGCCGCAGCAGTCGGCCACCGCGAACGTGACCGTGGTCAGCGCCAGGCAGCTGGACGAGGAGATGGCGCGCAGCTTCGACGACGCGGTGCGCTACATCCCCGGCGTCAGCGTGACCGACATCGGCCGCTTCGGCTCGACCGGCTTCAACATCCGCGGCCTGGAGGGCGACCGCGTCGCGATCACGGTGGACGGGCTCAGCCTCGGCGACACGCTCGATCCGGCGAGCTACCAGGCCTACGACTTCTTCCGCGCGATGCGCGGCGGCGTGGATATCGACGCGCTCAAGACGATCGAGGTCATCAAGGGGGCCGATTCGATCACCGCCGGCAGCGGCGCGCTCGGCGGCGCCGTCGTCCTGGTGACCAAGGACGCGGCCGACTACCTCAAGGCCTCGGGCAACGACACCTACCTCGCGGTCAAGGGCGGCTACGCCAGCGACAGCAACGAGGCGTCGGCGACCGCGACCTTCGCCAACCGTACCGGCATCGTCGAGTCGATGCTGCTGTACACCAAGCGCCGCGGCAACGAGCGGATGTCCCATTTCGAGGTGCCGGGCACGCGCGGGCCCGAGCGGCGCGTGCCCGACCCGATGGAAACCGACAGCGACAACCTGCTGGCCAAGCTCGACCTGGTACTGTCCGACGCGCACCGCGTCGGCGTGACCGCCGAGCGGGCCGAGGCCACCGTGGACAGCGAGGCGCTCTCGCGCCTGGACGCGACCTACCTGTCGCGCGCCGGTCACGACACGTCCGACCGCGATCGCTACGGTCTCCACTACATCTGGACCGCCGGCAATGCGCTGTTCGACGCGATGGAAGCGCGCTACGACCACCAGCGCCAATACACCAGCGGTCTCACGACGATGCTGTTCAACTCGTCCACCTGCCCGCAGGGCCTGCGGCCGTGCCTGCGCACCGAGGACCGCGACTATGAGCAGAAGCTCGATCGCCTCACCGTCCACTTCGACAAGGCCTTCGATGCGGGCGCGGTCAACCACGCGCTGGTCTACGGCCTGGCCTGGCAGACCCGCAGGGCCGAGTTCTCGGCGGTCGATACCCGCTATGTCGGCCAGACCGGCGAGCCGGCCCTGATCGAGGTCGATCCGGACCTGGTACCCAAGACCGACATCGACAGCTGGAATCTCTATCTGCGCGACCGCATGAGCCTGCTCGACGGGCGCCTGGGCCTCACCGCGGGCCTGCGCTACGACCGTTACGACTACAAGCCGAGCTTCGACGGCCAGTACGAGGACCCGAGCGGCACCATCGGCGACGTCAGCTTCTCGGCGCCGACGGGCCAGCTCGGCATCGACTTCAAGCTGACCGATGCGCATACGCTGTGGGCGCAGATGGGCCGCGGCTTCCGCGCGCCGACCGTCGAGGACATGTATTCGCCGACCTCGACCACGCCCGGCGTCGAAGCCGGGACCGGCGCCGAGGTCGAGCTGTGGGACACGGTGGCCAACCCGAACCTGGAGGCGGAGAAGAGCCTCAACACCGAGGTCGGCTGGCGCTGGCAGACCGACCGCCAGCTGCTCGGGATCTCCGCCTACCGCGACCGCTACTCGAACTTCATCGAGCAGGTGACGCGCGTGCGCAACCCCGACACCGCCTATGAGGTCTGCAACGCCAGCGGCAGCAGCTGCACGGTCGAGTACGGCGACGCGTACCTGACGCCCGAGAACGCCGGCCGGGTGATCGTCAAGGGCATCGAGGTCGAGGGGCGCTGGCTGCTCGGCCGCGATTTCAGCCTGCGGCTGGCCTATTCCTACAACGAGGGCGAGAAGCGCAACGGCGACCCGCTGACCAGCATCGTGCCGGCATCCGGTGTGGTCGGCCTGCGCTACCTGGCCCCGTCGCGGCGCTGGAGCGTCACCGGCAACCTGACCCATGCCGCCGCGAAGAAGCGCGGCGATGCGGTGGAGACCGACGCCGACGGCAATCTCCAGCCGACATCGGACTTCCTCAGCGACCGGTACACGGTGTTCGACCTGCTCGCCAACGTCGCGATCACCGACAAGCTGCGTCTCAACGCCGGCGTCTACAACCTGTTCGACGAGGCCTACTACCGCTGGCAGCGCGTGCGCTTCGTCACCGAGGGGTCCGGCGGCGTGCGTGGCGGCGTGCGCGGCGACGGCATCGACCGCTACTCCGAGCCGGGCCGCAACGTGCGCGTCTCGCTGACCTACCGCTTCTGAGTCGGGCCCGGTCCGGAGGGCCGGCTTCGGCCGGCCCTTCCGGGCGGCCACGCGGCGCGGGAACCCCGTCGCCGCGGCCGTGCCGTGGCTTCAGGCCAGTGCGCGGTGGTCTTCCTCGCCGCCTTCGGCCAGTGCGCTCAGCGCCGGCAGGTCCAGGATGCGCACGGTGCGGCGATCGACCTCGACGATGCCCAGGTGCTGCAGGCGCGAGAACAGCCGGCTGACGGTCTCGATCACGAGGCCGAGGTAGTTGGCCATTTCCTGCCGCGACATGCTCAGCTGCAGCTCGCGGGCGTCGTGGCCGGTGCCGGCACGGCGTTCCGAGAGGCTGCGCAGGAAGATCGCCAGCCGCGACAGCGCCTGCTTGCGGCCCATCATCACCGGATGCTGCTGTTCGCGGACGAACTCGCGGCTCATGACGCGGAACAGCTGGTGCTGCAGGCCGGGCACCTGCGCGGCGACCTGGCTGAGCTTGTCGAACGGCACCTCGCAGACGCTGGAGCGTTCCAGCGCCTCGGCCGTGCACTGGTGGCGTTCGCCGGCCAGGCCGTCGAAGCCGATGATCTCGCCGGTCAGGTGGAAGCCGAGGATCTGCGTGTCACCCTCGGGCAGGGTCACCGAGGTCTTCAGCGAGCCGGAGCGGACGACGAACAGCGCCGGATGGTCGGAGCCTTCGCGGAACAGCGTCTCGCCGCGGTCGAGTGGCTGGCGCCGCTTGACGACGTCGTCAAGCCGCGCCAGATCCTCGCCGCCGATCGAGGCCGGCAGGCACAACTGGTTGAGCGCGCAGCCGGCACAGGACTGGCGCAGTTCGCGCAGGTCGATGATGCGGTTGCCGGTGGACATGGAGGCCGCTCCTGGGTCTGGTCCGCTCGGACATGCCGTCGCCGGCAGGATCGCCACGCCGGCACGGCCGGCAGGTGTCGACACGCGCCCCGTGCGAGCCGTGCCGGCGCGCCGTGGACGCTGGCGGCCTGTCAGGGCCGCCGGCCTGCATTGTCGCATAGCCGGTCTCCGTCAGAGCGTGCGCGAGTAGCGCCCCGGCTCGCTGGCGAGCGCGGGCAGGTAGGCGTCGAAGCACATCGCGATGTTGCGCAGGAGCAGCCGCCCGCCGGGGCGCACCGCGATGCGCTGCGCGGTGACCTCGACCAGCCCGTCGTGCTCGAAGCGCTCCAGCCGCCGCAGCGCGTCGGCGAAGTAGCTCGCGAACGCCAGGTGATGGCGCAGCTCGACCGCCGCGATGTCGATGCCGTCGTGGCACATCAGCTGCTGGATCACGTCGGCGCGCGCGAGGTCGTCCGCGCCCAGCCGCAGGCCACGCTCGATCGGCAGCCGGCCCTGGTCGAGCGCGGCCTCGTAGGGCGGCAGCTCGCGCAGGTTCTGGCTGAACGTGGCGCCGACGTGGCTGATCGCGCTCACGCCGAGCCCGATCAGGTCGCAGTCGGCGTGGGTGGAATAGCCCTGGAAATTGCGGTGCAGCGTGCCGCGCTCCTGCGCCAGGCTGAGCTCGTCGTCGGGCAGCGCGAAATGGTCCATGCCGATGTAGCGGTAGCCGGCGGCGGTCAGCGTCTCCACCGTCATGCCGAGCAGGGCCAGGCGCATCGCCGCATCCGGCAGTTCGGCCGCGACGATGCGCCGCTGCGCCCGGAAGCGCTCGGGCAGGTGGGCGTAGGCATAGGTGACGATCCGCTGCGGCCGCAGCGCGGCGACCTGCTCGAGCGTGCGGCGGAAACGCTCGGGCGTCTGCCGCGGCAGGCCGTAGATCAGGTCGACGCTGACCGAGCGGAAGCCGTGCGCGTGCGCGGCATCGATGACCTCGCCGACCTGTGCCGGGTCCTGCACGCGGTTGATCGCGCGCTGGACGTCGGCGTCGAAGTCCTGGATGCCGAGCGAGAGGCGGTCGAAGCCGAGCTCGGCGAGCTGGTGCACGTAGGCGGCATCGGCGCCGCGCGGATCGATCTCGATGCCGAACTCGCGCTGCCCGAGGCCGGCCAGCGTGAACCGGCCGTCGATCGTCCCGACCAGGGTGCGCAGCTGGCGGGCGTCGAAGAAGTTCGGCGTGCCGCCGCCCAGGTGCAGCTGCTGCAGCGGACGGTCGCGGTCGAACAGCGGTGCGATCCGGTCGATCTCGTGGCACAGCCGGGCCAGGTAGCGATCGGCCTTGCGCCGGTCGCGCGTGATGATGCGGTTGCAGCCGCAGTAGAAGCAGGGGCTGGCGCAGAACGGCACGTGCAGGTAGAGCGACAGCGGCCGCGGGATCGGGTCCTCGTTGGATGCCTGCGCGGCGTGGCGGAAATCGGCCTCGCCGAAATCGTCGCGGAACTGCGGCGCGGTCGGGTAGGAGGTGTAGCGCGGGCCGCTGGTGTCGTAGCGCGCGATCAGCGCGGGATCGAACACCGGCGGTGCGCCGGCAGCGGGCAGGGCGGCGAGGGCGGGAAGCATGGCGCCATCGTGCCGCCGCCGGCGGCGCGCGTATTGATCCGGGTCAAGCAAACCCGCGCGGGGCTCGCCGCGTTCAGTGCGCCTTGCCGTAGCGCTCGCGCAGCGTGGCGACGCGTTCGACGTAGAGCTTGGTCTCGGCGTACGGCGGGACGCCGCCGTGCTTGAGCACCGCGCCCGGCCCGGCGTTGTAGGCGGCCGTCGCCAGGCGCTCGTTGCCGTTGAAGTTCTTGAGCATCTGCGCGAGGTAGCGGGCGCCGCCGCGGATGTTCTCGCCCACGTCGAACGCGTCGGCGACGCCCAGGTCGCCGGCGGTGCCCGGCATCAGCTGCATCAGGCCCTGCGCGCCCTTGTGCGAGAGCGCCAGCGGGTTGAAGGCCGACTCGGCATGGATGACCGCCCGGATCAGGGCCGCGTCGACGCCCGACTCGGCCGCAGCGGCGGCGATCTCGTCGCGGTAGAGCTCGGTGCGCAGCTTGGTGCTCAGCCAGTCGATCGTCGAATGCACGTCGCAGGCGATGCAGGTCGCGATGTAGGTGAACATCATCGCGTAGCGGCCGCTGCGCGGCTTGACGTTGGTGTATTCGGTGATGCCGCCGCCACGGTCGACGCGGTAGACCGCGCCGCTGGTGACCTTGGCGGTGCTGCGCCGGGCGGGCGCGGTGGCGGGGGCGGGCGTCGAACCCGCGTCCGGCGCCGTCGTACCGGCCGGCGCGGTGCTGGTCACGGTGGCGGCGGCCGCCTTGACGTCCGGCCGGCTGCTCTGTTCGTAGCGCCACGTGCTGGTCGCTGCCAGGCTGCCCGCGGCCGGCGGCTTGCGCGCCGCCTCCGGGCTGGCCGTCGCGAACACCTTGCAGTTGCGGAAACCGGCGGTCACGTTGCCGTAGGCGATCGTGCCGTCCGGGCCCTCGCACTTGTAGACGGTATCGGCGCGCGCCGGCGCGCCCAGGGCGAGGG
This sequence comes from Dokdonella koreensis DS-123, assembly GCF_001632775.1. Classification (NCBI taxonomy): domain Bacteria; kingdom Pseudomonadati; phylum Pseudomonadota; class Gammaproteobacteria; order Lysobacterales; family Rhodanobacteraceae; genus Dokdonella; species Dokdonella koreensis. Next base: position 2,733,783 of record NZ_CP015249.1, on the reverse strand, counting down.
CGAGGGGAAACAGCAGCGCGAGCAGTGGGCGGGGCGGCGTCATGACGCTGAATGGATAGCGCAGCTTCGGGAAAGTTTCCGCAAGCCGTGTCGCAGTTCCCCCTGCAGGCACGTGGCGGCGGACCGGCGTCCATCATAAACTATTGGGCCGCCACCGGTTTCGGGCCATCCCGTCCCGCTACGTGGCCCCGCCCCGACGACGCCCAGCCCATGCCCGGCAAGCTCTACATCAAGACCCACGGTTGCCAGATGAACGAGTACGACTCGACCAAGATGGTCGACGTGCTCCAGGCCGCCCACGGGCTGGAACTGACCCAGGACGAGTCGGAGGCCGACGTCATCCTGATCAACACCTGCTCGATCCGCGAAAAGGCCCAGGAAAAGGTCTTCAGCCAGCTCGGGCGCTGGCGCGAGCTCAAGCAGAAGAACGACCGTGTCGTGATCGGCGTCGGCGGCTGCGTCGCCAGCCAGGAGGGCGATGCGATCGTCAAGCGCGCGCCGTTCGTGGACCTGGTGTTCGGTCCGCAGACCCTGCACCGGCTGCCGGAGATGATCGCCGCCCGCCGTGCCACCGGCCGGCCGCAGGTCGACATCTCGTTCCCGGAGATCGAGAAGTTCGACCGCATGCCCGAGCCGCGGGCCGAAGGCCCGACCGCGTTCGTCTCGATCATGGAAGGCTGCTCCAAGTACTGCACCTATTGCGTGGTGCCGTACACGCGCGGCGAGGAGATCAGCCGCCCGTTCGACGACGTCGTCGCCGAGATCGCCGTGCTGGCCGAGCAGGGCGTGCGCGAAGTGACGCTGCTCGGCCAGAACGTCAACGTGTATCGCGGGCCGATGTTCGACGGCGGCACCGCCGATCTCGGCCTGCTGATCCACGCGATCGCCGAGATCGACGGCATCGGTCGCATCCGCTTCACGACCTCGCACCCGATGGAGTTCTCCGATTCGCTGATCGAGGCCTACGCCAACGTCCCCAAGCTGGCCAACTACCTGCACCTGCCGGTGCAGGCCGGGTCGGACCGCGTCCTGGCAGCGATGAAGCGCGGCTACACCGTGCTCGAGTACAAGCAGCGCATCCGCAAGCTGCGTGCGGTGCGGCCGGACATCAGCCTGTCCACCGACTTCATCGTCGGCTTTCCCGGCGAGACCGACGCGGATTTCGAGAAGACGATGAAGCTGATCGCCGACGTCGGTTTCGACCAGAGCTTCTCGTTCGTCTTCTCGGCACGGCCGGGCACGCCGGCGGCGAACCTCGCCGACGAGACGCCGGCGGCGGTCAAGCAGGCCCGGCTGGCGCGGCTGCAGGCGGCGATCAACGACAATGCGCGCCGCATCGCGCAGGGCATGCTCGGCAGCGTGCAGCGCGTGCTGGTCGAGGGGCCGAGCCGCAAGAACCCCGACGAGCTGACCGGCCGCACCGAGAACATGCGCTACGTCAATTTCGCCGGTCCCGCGCGTCTGGTCGGGCAGTTCGTCGATGTCGCGATCACCGAGGTCATGGCCAACTCGCTACGCGGCCGCATCCGGCTGGACGCGGACATCGCCGCCTGACGCGGCCCCGGCCGGCGCGGCCGGTCAGCGCGCCGCGACGATCGCCAGGGCGTCGGGCTCGCGCCCGGTCGGCCAGCGCGTGGTCACGGTCCAGCCCGTGGTCTCGATCACCGCCACGGTGTCGCCGCCGCTGATCGCGACGTAGGCGTACCGCCCGTCCGGCGCCACGCGCACGCCGATCGGCAGCGCGGTGTCGCCGAGCATGCTCGGGCGGTACGTGGCGCCGGGCGTGGCCAGCGCGACCGAGGCGACCTGCCTGCGTGCGCGCCGGTCGAACACCGCCAGCGTGGCCGAGCGGGCGTTGACGACCAGCACGTGACGGGCGTCCGGCGTCATCGCGGCCCGGATCGGGAACGCTGCGCTCGGCACGGTGGCGGCGACCGCCAGCGTCCGCGCATCGACCACAGAGACGCTGTCGGCATCGCGGTTGGTGACCCACAGCTCGGTGCCGTCGGGCGTGATCGCGATGCCCTCCGCGCCCGCCCCGGTCGGAATGTCGGCGATCCGCCGTCCTTCGTCCAGGTCCACCACCGACAGCAGGCCGCTGCCGACCTGGGTCACGTAGGCACGGCGCCCGTCCGGCGCCAGCGCCACCATGTGCGGCTTGCCGTCGCCGACGGCGATGCTGCGCAGGACCTTGCCGTCGACCACGTCGACTTCGGTCAGCCGGCCGCTGCCTTCGGTCGTCACCACTAGGCGCCGGCCGTCGGGCAGGAAGCGCAGGCCGTGCGGGCGCCGGTTCTCGCCGAGGTCGATCGTCCGCGTCCGGCGGCTGGGCCAGTCGATGACGGTCAGCGTATGGCCGGCGGTGCCGGCACCGTAGTCGGCGACGACGACGTGGCGGCCGTCCGGCGCGACCTCGATCTCGTGCGGGCCTTCGCCGGTGGGGATGCGCGCCCGCAGCGAGCCGTCCCCGAGGTCGAGGGCGTGGATCGAGGCGGCGCTCTTGTTGCCGACCAGCAGCAGGCCTTCGCCCGCGCCAGCGGGCAGGGCAGTCGCCAGCAGGACGGCGGCGAGCAGGGGCAGGGTTTTCATCGGAATCCTCCTCGTGCCGACGGTGCCGGCCTGCGACCGGAGTGCGTCGGCATGTCGCCACGGCGGCGGAAAGGTGTCAACCCGGCACGCCGCGGCTACAATTTGGCGATGCGCCTTTTCATGCAGACCCAGCCGGTCACCACGGAAGCTCCCAAGTTCTACCAGATCGATCTCGAACAAGATCTTCTGGGTGGCTGGACCTTGTCGCGCGAATGGGGCCAGCAGGGCGGCCGCAGCAGCCGCAAGCGCGAGCTGTACCTCGAGCGTGACGCCGCGCTGGCGGCGTTCGAGAGCGCCCGCGACTCGCAGCTGCGCCGCGGCTTCCAGATCATGTTCAGCCGCGGCCTGTAGCCGGCGTGGATCGCAGCGCGCGCGAAGGCCGGCGCGCCGATCGGCCGGCCGGCCCGCCGTCGCGGCGCCCCGCCGCCCGCCCAGAACCCACTTCCGTGCGCCGATCGGGGCGCCACAGCCGGAATCGATGATGACCCTCAAGAACGATCGTCTGCTGCGCGCGCTGCGCCGCCAACCCGTCGACCGCACGCCGGTCTGGATCATGCGCCAGGCCGGCCGCTACCTGCCCGAGTACCGCGCCACCCGCGCCCGTGCCGGCAGCTTCCTGGCGCTGGCCAAGACGCCGGAGCTGGCCTGCGAGGTCACGCTGCAGCCGATCGACCGGTTCCCGCTCGATGCGGCGATCCTGTTCTCCGACATCCTGACGATTCCCGACGCGATGGGCCTGGAGCTGTACTTCGTCGACGGCGAAGGCCCCAAGTTCCGGCATCCGCTGCGCGATGCGGCGGCGATCGCCCGCCTGGGCGTTCCGGACCCGGAGCGCGACCTGCGCTATGTGACCGACGCGGTCCGCCTGATCCGCCGCGAGCTCGACGGCCGCGTGCCGCTGATCGGCTTTTCCGGCAGTCCGTGGACGCTGGCCTGCTACATGGTCCAGGGCGAGGGCTCGTCGGATTTCTCGCACGCCAAGGCGCTGCTCTGGGACGATCCGGCCAGCCTGCACCGCCTGCTCGACGTCAACGCGCGCGCGGTGGCAGCCTATCTGGCGGCGCAGGCCGCGGCGGGCGCCCAGGCGCTGATGATCTTCGACACCTGGGGCGGGTTGCTCGGGCCGGGACCGTTCCTCGAGTTCTCGCTGCGCTACCTGCACCGCGTCGTCGAGGCGCTCAAGGCCGACCCCGTCGCCCGCGAGCTGCCGCTGATCGTGTTCTCCAAGGGCGCCAACGGCCACCTGGAAGCGCTCGCCGGCACCGGCTGCGACGCGCTCGGCCTGGACTGGACGATCACGCTGGGCGAGGCGCGCACGCGCGTCGGCGATCGCGTCGCCCTGCAGGGCAATCTCGATCCGTCGGTGCTCTACGCCCGGCCGGAAACGATCCGTGCCGAGGCCGCCGCGGCGCTGGCCAGCTTCGGTGGCGGCCCGGGCCATGTGTTCAACCTCGGGCACGGCATCACGCCGCAGGTCGATCCGGACCACCTGCGCGTGCTGATCGACGCCGTGCACGACTGGCGGCCGGCCGGCTCCTGATCGGCGCGCCTGCCGCCGGCACATTGCGGCGTCAGGCGGCCGGCGTCGTCGGCTGCAGCAGGCGCTCGATCGCTTCGCCGAGGCGGTGCGCCGTCAGCGGCTTGCGCAGGAATCCGTCCATGCCGGACGCCTTGGCGGCGGCTTCCTCGTCGCCGCCGGAGCGCGCCGTGATCGCGATGACCGGCAGGGCGGCATGCGCGGCCTGGTTGCGGATCATCCGCGTGAGCTGCATGCCGTCGATACCGGGCAGGTCCAGGTCGACGATCGCCAGGTCGAAGCGGCCGCGGGCCAGCTCGACCATCGCGGCCAGCCCCTGTGGCGCATGCACCACGCCGTGGCCGGCCGATTCGAGCAGGCCGCTGGCGACGGCGGCGATCATCGCGTCGTCCTCGACCAGGAGGATCCGCAGCGCAGCGGCCGGCGTGCCGCGTGCCGGGTCGCCGGCCGGCGCCGCCACGGCGGAGGCCGGGGGCGGCGCTCCGCGGACGGCGGCCTCGGCCGGGTCGGCCGGCGTGATGCGCGGATCGAGCAGCGGCAGCTCCACCGTGAACACGCTGCCCTGACCCGGCACGCTGCTGGCGTGGATGCGTCCGTGCATCAGTTGCGTCAGTTCCTGGCAGATCGCCAGGCCCAGGCCGCTGCCGCCATGGCGCCGGCTGACGCCGTCGGACTGTACGAAACGGCTGAACAACCGCTCGACCAGGTCGGCGCTCATGCCCGGACCGGTGTCCTCGATGCGATAGCGCACGATCCCGCCGAAGCCGACCGTGAGGCCGAGGTGGATGTGGCCGCGCTCGGTGAACTTCAGGGCGTTGCCGACCAGGTTCAGCAGGATCTGCTTGATCCGCACCGCGTCGCCGACGACGCGCGTCGGCGCACCGGGCGCCACGTCGACGACCAAGGCGACGCCCTTGGCTTCGGCGATGCCTTCCTCGATCGCCGCCACCTCGTGCAGCAGGGCGCCCGGATCGAACGGCACCGGGTCCAGCGACAGCTTGCCGGCCTCGATGCGTGCCAGGTCGAGGCTGTCGTTGACGACGCGCAGCAGGACCTCGCCGGACTTGCGGATCGCATCGGCCTGGCTGCGCTGGCGCTGTTCCAGCGGCGTGCGCAGCAGCAGGTCGGTCATGCCGAGCACGCCGGTCAGCGGCGTGCGGATCTCGTGGCTCATCAGTGCCAGGAAGCGCGACTTGGCCTCGGCCACCTGCTCGGCGGCGCGCCGGCGCTCCTCGGCCAGCTGCAGCGCATGCTGGCGCTTGATCCGCTGCCGGTAGCCGCGCAGGACCAGCCAGCCCATGCCGAGCACGGCGGCGAAATAGACCGCATAGGCCTGGTCGGTGGCCCAGGCCGGCGGCGCCACGTCCAGTAGCAGGGGCGGCTCCAGGTCGCTCCAGACGCCGCTGCCGTTGGTCGCCGCGACCTGCAGCGGATAGCGCCCGGCCGGCAGCTGCGAGAAGACGCGCTGGCCGCGGTTCCCGGTCTCGACCCAGTCCTCGTCGAAATGGGCCAGCCGGAAGCGGTAGCGGTTGGCGACCGGGTTGACGAACGAGAGTGCGCGGACGTTGACCTGCAGGTCGCGGTCGTCGTAGCCGAGGACGATCGGCCGGCTGGCCGGCAGGTCGACCGCGCGCCCATCGCGGCGCACGGTCAGCGAGGTCACCCGCACCGGCGGCCGTGCCAGCTCCACGCGCAGCGCGCGCGGATCGAAGGCGACGATGCCGGACAGGGTCGCCATCCAGATCGTGCCGTCCGACGTGCGCGTCGCGGCGCCGGCCCTGAACTCCGGACTCGGCAGGCCGTCGCCCTCGCCGTAGCGGACCAGCCGCCGGGTCGCCGGATCGAAGTGCCACAGGCCACGCCGGCTGGCCAGCCACGGGCTGCCGTCGTCGGCGACGACCAGCGCGGCGCCGGGCATCGTCGGCAGCCCGAGCGTGCGCTCGACCTGGTCGATGCGCCGGGCGATGTCGCCGTCCATGCGATAGCGCTCGAGCCGGCCCGGATGGTGTGCCCAGAACGAGCCGTCGGCATCGAAGGCCAGCGCGTCGATCAGGTCGAACGGCACGCCGATGATGCGGCGGAAGCGATCCTCCGCGGGCATGAAGCGCTCGACTCCCGTCGTCGTGGCGATCCAGATGCCGCCGTCCGGCGCCCGGGTCAGCACCTTGATGTCGTCGCTGGTCAGGCCGTCGTTGGCACGCGTGTAGCGGCGGATCGCGTGCGTGCGCGAATCGATGCCGACGACGCCTTCGCCCAGAACCGCCGCCCAGATCCTGCGATCGCCGGCGGCGAGCGCCGAGACCTGGCCGGGCGGAAGCGCGTCGGCGCGTTCGGCATCGACCGGAAATTCCACGTTCGGCGTCCGCCCGGCCCGGTCGATCCGCAGCAGGCCGTTGCGCTGGCCGACCCAGACCGCGTCCTCCTGCACCAGCAGCGAGGACATCCGCTGGCGATTGCCGTCGATCCGCGGGCCGTGGCGCTGGACCCGGCCGCTGGCCGGATCGATCCGGTCGAGGCCGTCGTGGGCGCTGATCGCCCAGACTGCGCCGTCCGGAGCGGCGGCCAGCGCGTTGACGATGCCGTGCGTCAGGCTGTTGTCGGACCCGGGCAGGAAGCGGTAGTTGGCGAAGTTGCGCCAGGTCGGCGGCAACTGGGCGATGCCGCCTTCCTGCGTCGCGAACCAGAGGTTGCCTTCCTGGTCGCACAGGATGTCCATGATGCGCGCGCCGGGCAGGGTGCCGGGAATCTGCTCGTGCGTCTGGAAGTGCTCGGTCTTGGTGCCGTCGAAGACGCTGACCCCGGACACGGTGCCGACCCAGAGCACGCCGCTGCGATCGCGCGCGGCGGAGATCGGCGCGAACCCGTCCACCGGCAGCTGCCGCACGAAGGCCAGGTCGGGCCCGACGACGAGCAGGCCTCGCGTCGTCGTCAACAGCACGTTGCCGTCCGGCTCGCCCAGGATCGCGGTGACCTGCGCGGCGCCGGTGCGGGTATCGAGCACCGGCAGCGCGACGCGGCGGATCAGTCCGCCGGGTTCGCGCACGTCCAGGCCGCGATCGGTGCCGATCCACAGCCGGCCGGCCGCATCGCCGTACAGGCTGATGACCGCGTCCGAGCTCAGGCTGGCCGGATCGTCGGGGTCGTGGCGGATCTGCACGAAGCTGCCGTCGGGCTCCAGCCGTGCCAGGCCGCCACCGTAGGTGCCGACCCAGATCGTGCCGGCGGCATCCTCGGCGATCGCGAAGATGTCGTTGCTGCCCAGGGTGGTGCGGTCGCTGGGCACGTGCCGGTAGTGCGTGAACTGGGTGGCGCCCGGGTCGAGCCGGTTGAGGCCGCTGTCCTCGCCGCCGCTCCAGACGCGGCCACGGCGGTCTACCAGCACGGTGGCGACATCGTTGCCCGACAGCGAGCCCGGGTCGGCCGGATCGTTGCGCCAGACCTTGACGTCGACGCCGTCGTAGCGCGCCAGGCCGTCGGCGGTGGCGATCCAGATGAAGCCGTCGCGATCCTGGGCGAGCTTGTAGACGCGGCTGGACGGCAGGCCGTCGGCGACGCCGAGCACCTCGAAGCGCGGCTCGGCCGGCGGCGGAGCCGCCGCCACCACCAACGGCATCCAGAGCAAGAGCCAGCGCGCAAACATGAACGGCATGGTGCCACGCCGGCCGGTTTTTCTCATCGCCTGCGGTCTCGCTCTAGAATCGGCCCGATTCCCGCCGACGGCAGCCATGTCCCGCAATCGACTTCCGTTGCGCCTGATCCTGATCGCCGCGCTCGCCATCGGCGCGGCGCTGGTCGTCGGCCTGGTCGTGGGCGCGCTCAACAGCCTGCTCGAATTTCATGCGCGCATCGAGGCGATGCCGGCCTGGCTGCGGCTGCCGCTGATCGCGGCGATGGCCTGCGCGCTGGCGGGGCTGGCGCTGCTGTTCTGGCGGCTGGCACGCCCGGCGCCGCGCCGGGCACCGCCGCTGCGCGAGCCGCCGCGGCGCGAGGACGTGGACGGACGCCTCGAGGCGCTGCGCAGGCGTGATGTCGACACCCGCGTCCTGGAGGGCGAGCTGCACGAACTGGACCGCCGGCGCGCCGGCGGCGAGGTACACGTCGCGCTGTTCGGCGAGATCTCCACCGGCAAGTCCAGCCTGATCCGGGCGCTGGCCCCCGAACACCTGCCGGCCGTCGATCCGCGCGGCGGCACCACGCGCAGCGTGGCCCTGTACCGCGGCCGGCTGCGCGGGGGCGGCGACCTGGTGCTGGCCGACGTGCCCGGCACCGGCGAGGTGGACGGTGCCGACCGCGAGACGCTGGCGCGCGAGGAGGCCTTGCGTGCCCACGTGGTGGCGGTCGTCGCCGCCTCGGACCTGACCGCCCGGCAGGATCGCGAACTGCGCTGGCTGGCGGGTTTCGGCAAGCCGCTGGTGGTGGTGCTCAACAAGATCGACCAGTTCGACCCGGCCGAACGGCGCGCGCTGCTCGATGCGCTCGGGCAGCGCTATGCCGGTCTCGCCGCGGCGGTGGTGCCGGTCAGCGCCGGCGGTACCGAACGCTTCGAGCGCCGGCTGGCCGACGGCCGCGTCGAGCAGGTCGAGCGGGCGCGCCTGCCGGACGTCGGCGCGCTGGCTGCCTTGCTCGAGCGGCTGGCGGCGCCGGGTGCCGCGGCGCTCGAGCCGGCGCGCGAGGCGGCGGTGCTGACCCGGGTCGAGGAGCGCCGGGCCGTGCTCGAGCGCGAAGCCGCCGAGCGCGAGGCCGACGCGATCGTGGCGCGCTACACGCGGCGCGCCGTCGTCGGTGCGATGGCCGCGGTGGCGCCCGGCAGCGACATCGTGATCCAGGGCGCGCTCGGCACCGCGCTGATCCGCGAGCTGGCGGCGATCCACGGCGTGCCGGTACGCGAACTGGCCGTGGACGACCTGCTCAAGCGGCTGGGGCTGACGGTCCGCAACACGACCGCGGTCGTGCTGGCGATCGCCGGCAACGCGTTCAAGGCGTTTCCCGGTCTCGGCACGCTCGGCGGCGGCGTGCTGCACGCGATCGCCTACGGCCTGGTGTTCGACAGCATCGGGCGGGCGGTGTCGTCCAGCCTCGGCGAGAAGTCCGCGCTCGACCAGGCCGATGCCGAGCGCCGGGTCCGCGAGCTGCTGGCCGAGCCGGGGCGCGAACGTCTCGAACGGGTGGCACGCCTGGTGCTCGACAGTGTCCGCAGCGGCCGGGCCGAGTGAAGGGCGCGGGGCGGTGCCTGCGACGTCGCCGGTGCGTGCCGGTCCGCGATTGGTCAATGGCGGCTGACAGTCCTTTCATGCGCGGCGGGTGGCGGCAGCGGCGGCTTTTTGCCAAGCTGCCGGCCATGCCGATGCTCCGCGTCCTTGCCGTCGTCCTGCTGCTGGCCCTGGCGCCGGCCGCCACCTGCGCCGCCGGTGCGCAGGCCTGGCGCTTCGATCCCGTCCATACGCAGGTCACGTTCTTCGTCGATCACCTGGGCTTCGCCAAGGCGACCGGGCGGCTGCGCGTGAGCCAAGGGTGGTTCCGCTTCGACCCGGACGACTGGTCGAGCGCGGCCGTGGACGTGACGATCGACCTCGCCTCGGTCGACATGGGCGATCCGCGCTGGAGCGAGACCGTGCGCTCGGGGCAATTCTTCAATACCGAGCGCTGGCCCACGGCCCGATTCGTGAGCCGCTCGGTCGATACCGGCGGCCAGGCGCCGGGCCGCGCCGTCCTGCGCGGCGACCTGACCCTGCACGGCGTTTCCCAGCCGCTCGACCTCGCCGTCACCTTCAATCGCATCGGCCGTGATCCGTACGCGTTCAAGCGCAAGGCCGGGTTTTCGGCGCAGGCCATCGTGAAGCGCAGCGCGTTCGGCATGACGCGCTATGCCGAGGTGGTCGGCGACGAGGTGGAACTCCGGATCGAAGTCGAAGGCATCGACGACGACAAGGCCGCGACCCGCAACGAGGCAGCCGATGGCATTGAAAAGCACTGACGCGCGCTGGGGCGGCATCGCCCGCAGCTTCCACTGGCTCATCTTCGCGCTGATCCTGGTCGCCGGCACGGTCGGCCTGATCATGGTGGAGCTGCCCAAGCGGCCCAACATCATTCCCGTCTACAGCTTCCACAAGTCCGTCGGCCTGACGGTACTCGCGCTGGCGGTGCTGCGCCTGCTGTGGCGGCTGTTCGACCGGCGTCCGCGCGAGCCGGCGATGCCGGCCTGGCAGCGCTGGGCGTCGCGGCTGGTGCACGGCGCGCTGTATGCGCTGATCTTCGCGATCCCGTTGAGCGGCTGGCTGTTCGACTCGGCCGGCGGGCTGCGGCCGCTGCACTGGTTCGGCCTGTTCGAGGTGCCCAAGCTCGTGGCGCCGGACGGCGACATCAAGGACATCGCCGAGACGCTGCACGAGGCCTTGTTCTGGGTGCTGGCCGCGGCGGTAGTCCTGCACGTCGGCGGCGCGCTCAAGCATCATTTCATCGATCGCGACGAGGTGCTGGCGCGCATGCTGCCCTGGCGCACGCGCCGGCTGCGCCCGCTCGCCACCGAGGCCGAGCGCCCGCCGCCGCCGCCGATCGCCTGACCGGCGCTACACGCCCTTTCCCTTCCGCCCCACGGAGCCCCGCCATGTACCGACTGCTGCTCGCCTCGATCCTGCTGGTCCTTCCGCTCGGCGCGCTCGCGCGCGACTGGCAGGCCGATCCCGCCCAGAGCACGCTGACCTTCACCGGCAGCTACGACGGCGAATCGTTCGACGGGAAGTTCCGCACGTTCACCTCCACCATCCGCTACGACCCGGCGGACCTGGCCGCGGCGAGCTTCGACGTGACCGTCGACACTGCCAGCGTGACGACCAGCAACGACGAGCGCGACGAGTCGCTGACCGGCAGCGATTTCTTCGACATCGCCAAGTTCCCGAAGGCGCGCTTCTTGACGCAGTCCTTCACGGCCGGCGCCGACGGCGGCGTCACGGCGCAGGGCACGCTGACGATCCGCGACCAGAGCAAGCCGGTCAGCCTCAAGGTGGTCTTCAAGCAGAGCGGCGACAGCGCCACCCTGGACGTCCAGACGACGCTCAAGCGCGTCGATTTCGGCCTCGGTGCCGGCAGCGACTGGAGCGACGTCGGCCCGGACGTCGCAGTCAAGGGCCATCTGGTGCTCAAGGCACGCTGACGGCGCCGCCGCTCCGCCGCTTCCGCAGCAGCGCTGCAGGGCCGACAATGGCGGCGTGAACATGCTCTCCTCGTCCTGGCGCCGCCTGCGCGGCTGGATCGGCGCTCCCGCTGCGGCACCGGTGGCGGCGTCCGGCGCGCTGCACGGCGCGCAGGCGGCCGACAGCCTGCGCGCGCTGCTGGACGACCCGCATATTCCGCCCGTGGTGCGCGCGACCCTGGCCGAGGATTTCGGCCGGCTCGAGGCGATGCTGGCCAAGCTCGAACGCGACGAGCTGCACCTGGCCGTGTTCGGCCGGGTCAGCGTCGGCAAGTCGGCACTCGCCAACGCGTTGCTCGGCGAACCGGCGTTCGAGGTCGGTGTGCTGCACGGCACCACGCGCGAAGCCGGGCAACGCCCGTGGCGCGACGTCGCCGGCTCCGGTGTCCACCTGATCGATACGCCCGGGATCGACGAGCTCGACGGCGAGGCGCGCGAGCACCTGGCCTTCGAGGTGGCCGGCCTGGTCGACCTGGTGGTCTTCGTCGTCGACGGCGACATGACCCAGCGCGAGCGCGAGGCGGTACAGCTGCTGGCGGCGACCCGCCGCCCGCTGCTGCTGGCGCTCAACAAGGCCGACCGCTACACCGAGGCCGAGCGCGAGAACGTGCTGGTGCGCCTGCGCGAGCATGTCGCCGGCCTGGTCCGCGCCGAGGACGTCGTCGCGGTCAGCGCCCGGCCGGCGGCGCTGCGCACCGTGCACGTCGACGCCGACGGCGGCGAGCACGAACAATGGCTGGCGCAGCCGCCCGACATCGATGCCTTGCGCGGCCGCCTAGTGGCGGTGCTGGCGCGCGAGGGCAAGACGCTGGCCGCACTCAATGCCAGCCTGTTCGCCGGCCGGCTGTCCGACGCCGTGAGCGGCCGCATCGCGGCCTCGCGCCGCGAGCTGGGCGGCAAGGTGATCCGCCAGTACTGCCTGGCCAAGAGCGTGGCGGTGGCGCTCAACCCGATCCCGGTGGCCGACCTGCTGGCGGCGGGCGCACTCGATGCGGCCCTGGTCATGCACCTGGGGCGCGTCTACGGCCTGCCGCTGACGCGCAGCGAGGCCGGTGGCCTGATCACGACGATCTGCGCCCAACTGGTCGCCCTGATGGGCGCGATCTGGGGCATCCACCTGGCCGCCTCGGCGCTCAAGGGCCTCAGCGCCGGCATGTCCACCGTGCTGACCGCGGCCGCGCAGGGTGCACTGGCCTGGTATGCGACCGAGCTGGTCGGCCGGGCGGCCGAGCGCTACCTGATCGCCGGCAAGTCCTGGGGCGAACACGGCCCCAAGCGGGTCGTCGCGGAAATCGTCGAAAGCCTGGACCGCGATTCGATCCTGCGCGAGGCGCGATCGGAGATCCTGGCGCGCCTGCGCCGCGGCGACGCCGACCGGCCGGCCTGAACGCGGCGGCCGGCGGTGCGCCGGGGGCGTATGATCCCCGGCGGTCAGGGGAGGGCGCCAGCCGGCGTCGCGACGAACCGGTACCCGGGCCGGACACGGCCTTCCTTTCCATCGCTTGATCCGACGAGAGAGACCCGATGAACAGCTCACTGCGCGTGACCTTGCTGGCCGCCATGATCGCCGCCGGCCTGTCCGGCGGCGGTACCGTCGTGCATGCCGACGCCACTGCCGACGCGGCCGCGGCCCGGACCTCGTACATGGTCACGTTCGCCGAGCCCGGCGTACTCGACAACGACGGCAGCCTGTCCGGCGCGGCGGCGACCTCGCCACAGAGCCGGCCGGGACTGCGCTTCGATGCACGCAGCCCCGAGGTGCTGGCCTATCGCGGCGTGCTGGCGCAGGCGCGGCAGCAGCACCTGCAGGCGATCGGTGCGCAGCTCGGCCGGGTCGTCGCACCGACGCATGAGTACGAATACACGCACAGCGGTGTCGCCCTTGCGCTGACGGCTGCCGAGGCCGAGCAGGTGGCCCGGCTGCCGGGCGTGCGACAGGTGGAAGCCGTGCAGTTCTTCGAGCCCGGCACCTATCGGGCACCGGCCTTCATCGGCGCCGAGACGGTCTGGAACGCCACGCCGGCCAGCCCGGTCAACCGCGGCAAGGGTGTGACCATCGGCGTGCTCGACAGCGGCGTCGATGCCGATCACCCGTCCTTTGCCGACGACGCGGCCTGCGGCTTCGGTGGCAGCGACCACAAGCTGCTGAGCTATCGCGACTGCTCGTCCACCGCGGCCGGCGTGTGCAACGGCGCGGCGCCGGAAGTGACGGTGTCCAGCCATGGCGTGCATACGGCGAGCACGGCCGGCGGCAACCACCTGGCCGTCGGCGGCCCCGCGCCGGCGCCGAGCCCGCCGGCCGGTTTCACGTCGATATCCGGCGTCGCGCCGTGCGCCAGCATTCGCACGTACAAGGTCTGCAACGAAGCCAACGGCCAGTGCAGCAGCGCGGACATCGCCGCCGGCATCAACAACGCGATCGCCGACGCGGTCGGCGTCATCAACTTCTCGATCTCCGGCGGCACCAGCCCCTGGAACGATGCGGATCGCACGTTCCTCAATGCGGTCAACGCCGACATCTTCGTCGCCGCGTCGGCGGGCAACACCAGTGACGGCGTGCCCAACCCGGTCGGCCAGGTCAATCATCGCGGCCCGTGGGTGATGACGGTGGCGGCTTCGACGCACGACCAGAACCTCGCCGCGCGCATGAGCGTCGACGGACCGGCACCGAACGACGACCTGCAGGGCATGGTCATCATCAAGGGCAGCACGACGCCGGCAGGGACGGCATTCGACGACCTGCCGTTGCGCAGCCATGCCGCCAACATCGAAGGCTGCACCGCGACCGGCGGCATCCCGGCGGGCCTGTTCACCGGTGTGGGTGCGCTGCTGCGGCGCGGCAACTGCCCGTTTTCCGAAAAGATCACCAATGCCGTCAACGCCGGTGCCGCCTTCGTGCTGATCGGCAACAACGAGACCGGCGGCATCTCGATGAATACCGCCGGTGCACCGACGACGGTGCCGGCCTACAGCCTCGGTGCGCCGATCGCCGACCGTCTGTTCGCCTATGTCGCGGCGAACCCGACGACGACGACGTTCTCGTTCGTGCCGAACGTGGGCAATCCGGACATGCTCGGCGACTTCTCGCTGCGCGGGCCGACATCAGGCGTCGCGCTGGGCCTGACCAAGCCGGACATCACCGCGCCCGGCGTCAGCATCTATGCCGCCGTCAACGGCGGCTACGGACGCCTGAGCGGCACCTCGATGTCGAGTCCGCACGTGGCCGGTGCCGCGGCCCTGGTGCGGGCCGTCCATCCGGACTGGACGCCGATGCAGGTCAAGTCGGCCCTGCAGCTGACGGCCGTGCGTGCCGGGCGCAAGGACGACGGTGCCTCGCCGTGGGATCCGGACGACGTCGGCAACGGCCGCGTCGACCTGACCGTCGCGACCAAGGCGGGCCTGGTCATGGACGAGACCTTCGCCAACTTCGTGGCGGCCAACCCGAGCACCGGCGGCGATCCCAAGACGCTGAACCTCCCGTCGATGCGCAACATGGCCTGTTCGACGGGCTGTACGTTCACGCGCCAAGTGACCAGCAAACTGAACGCGACGTCGGTGTGGAACGCCACGTTCGAAGGGCCCGACGGCGTCGTGGTCACCGTCACGCCCGCGCAGTTCTCGCTGGCGGCCGGGGCGACGCAGACGCTGACGATCCAGGTCGCGTTCGAGGACTACGGCCCGGCGTTCCGCAACCGCATCGCGTTCGGCTCGATCGTGCTGGCGACGCAAACCGCCGGGCAGGCGCCGGTCTCGGCGCTCACGCTGGCCGTGCGAGGCGCGGCGGACGGCGTGTTCCACGACGGTTTCGATCCCGTGCCGTGACCTGTGGGCGATTGCCTGCCGGAGCGCGCAGGGGTATAACCCTGCGCCTGTTCCGGCAGACGACGCCTCCCCGAGGCATGCGATGCTCGCCGGGAATCCGATCGCCGGGCGCCCGGCGTGTTCAAACCCTCGAATGGCGATTTCCGGTTCCACGTTCGCGAGGATGCGATCCACGCAACGTGCGGCCACTTTGTACGCCGAGAGTTCGTATTCCATCGTGGAGGCAACATGGGTATGTCGTTTCGAGTGAAGGTTCTGGCATCGGCGGTGACGTTCGCACTGTCGGCCGGAGGGGCAGGACTGGTCGTCGCGGCGGATCCCGTAGACAGCACCGCAGCGGACGCGCAGGTGACGCTCTCCAACGTCTGGCTGATCGAGTTCGACGAGCCGGGCATGCTCTACTACGCCGGTGACGGCGACGTGACCCAGGCGACCGCGCCGGCGATCCACGGCCAGCGCAAGTTCGACGCCCGTTCGCCGGCGGCGGTGGCCTACGGCCAGCGGCTGAGCGCCAGCCAGGACGCCCACCTGGCGCAGATGCGCAACCGGCTGGGTCGCGCCGACCTCGAAGTGCTGTTCCGCTACTCGGTGACGCACAGCGGCATGGCCGTGCGCCTCAGCGACGAGGAAGCCGCCACGCTCAGCAATCTGCCCGGAATCGCGAAGATCGAGCGCGAGCAGATCTACCTGCCCGATACCTATCGCGGCCCGTACTTCATCGGCGCGCCGGCCATCTGGAACGGCGACGCCACGCCGACCGGCCTGGGCACCAAGGGCAAGGGCATCCTGGTCGGCGTCTTCGACACCGGCGCCAACCAGGCGCATCCGTCGTTCGCGCCGATGGGCGCCGCCTGCGGCTACGACGTGCCGCGGCCGAAGCTGATCGCGCGCGACTGCACCGTGGCCAACTGCGAGGGTGGCAATCCGGAGGATGCCGACGGTCACGGCAGCCATACCGCCAGCACCACCGTCGGCAATCGCGTCACGATCGCCGACACGCCGGCACCGACGCGCGACATCACCGGCGTCGCACCGTGCGCGCAGCTGATCACCTACAAGGTCTGCAACCCGACCTGCCCGGGTGGCGCGATCATCAACGCCGTCAACCGCGCGATCGTCGACGGCATCGACGTCGCCAACTTCTCGCTGGGCCCGAGCGTCAACGGCCAGCAGAATCCGTGGACCGACAACACCGACCGCCGTGCGCTCGACCTGTTGAACGCCGACGTCTTCGTCTCGATGTCGGCCGGCAACACGCGCAGCTCGCCGGTCATCAACCCACCGGCCGAGGTCAAGCACGTGGGGCCGTGGAACATCACGGTCGCCAACAGCGCGCACGACGGCCTGCCCAACCTGCCCGGTTCGATGCAGATCACCGGGCCGGCGCCGGTACCGCCGGCGCTGGCGACCTTCGAGGTCCGCCCGAGCGATAGCACGCCGCTGCCCGCGCAGACCGCTCTGCCGATCCGGCACGACGCGACCAACGCGTTCGGCTGCCAGGCCTTCCCGGCCGGCTACTTCACCGGTGCGGCAGCCCTGGTCCAGCGCGGCGGCACGCCCTCGTCGTGCCCCTATTCGGACAAGGTCGCCAATGCCGTCGCGGCCGGTGCGAAGGCGGTGCTGATCTACAACAACGCAGCCGGCAACATCACCTCGATGCTGACCAATGCGCCGGACGGCGTGTCGGTGGCGTCGACGACACAGGCCGCCGGCGAGGCGCTGGCTTCGTTCATCACCGGCAACGGCGCGACGCCGACGCTGGCGACCGTGAACCCGGCACCGACCAGCCTGGCCAACGTGCTCAATGGCGGCAGCCTGCGTGGCCCGAACCTGTGCTGCGATTCCGCCGGTGGCATGGACGTGACCAAGCCGGACATCACCGCGCCGGGCACCAGCATCTATGCGGCCGGCGCCGCGCCCGGCAACTACACGACGCTGTCCGGCACCTCGATGTCGAGCCCGCACGTGGCCGGCGCCGGCACGCTGGTCCGCGCGGCGCAGCCGCACTGGACGCCGGCCGAGGTCATCTCGGCGCTGATGATGACCGCCAACAGCGGCCAGCTGATGCCGGACCGGGTCACCCCGGCCACGCCGGACGAGATCGGCACGGGCATGGTCAACCTGCGCAAGGCGGCACTGGCCGGCCTGGTGCTCAACGAGACCCATGCGAACTTCCTCGCCGCCAATCCCAACAGCGGCGGTATCCCGCGCAACCTCAACATCGCCAACCTGCGCCGCACCAGCTGCGTGGGCAATTGCCAGTGGACGCGCACGTTCCGCAACACGCTCTCGGAGCCGACCCAGTGGACGGTCACGGCTGCCAACCTGCCGGCCGGGCTGAGCCTGTCGTTCTCGCCGTCGACCTTCAGCTTCGCCGGTACCGGCGTGCCCAATCCCGATAGCCTGTTCGTCGGCGATTTCGACGCGCCGGCCGGCGGCCCGGAGACCCAGGCGATCGTCATCACCGCGACGCCGACGGCCGCCCTGCCGAGCATCGTCTTCGCCGACGTGGTGCTGACCGAGACCAATGGCCTGTCGCCGCCGCTGCGGGTCACGGTCGCGGTCAAGGGCAATCCCTGATCGTCCGCCGAGTCTGCTCCAGGTAACCGCTAAGGGCCCGCTTCGGCGGGCCCTTTTCTTTTGCGGTGCAGCAAAATCGACAGCGGCCGGATCGATCGCCCGCGGGGTGAATGGGATATTGATCGGTCGCTGGCGTTCCGGTAAAACGATGGACTGCCCCGAGCATCGGCACATGGTCCGCGGGATCGGCCGCGGGTTTCGGGATCATCTGTTCCGGATGGACGGCCATACGCGCCGCCAGCCGGTCTTTCGGAGGGGAAATGACCAAGTTCGTGCGCTCGAAGGTTCTGGTTTCGGCGGTAGCTCTCGCACTCTCTGCCGGCGGCGCCGGGCTCGCGTTCGCGGTCGACACCGCCGGCACCGACGCCCCGACCGCGACGGTCACCGAGGGCTTGTGGCTGATCGAATTCGCCGAGCCGGGCCTGCTGTACTTCACCGGTGACGGCGAGCAGCCGCAGGCGACTGCGCCGGCCGCGACCGGCCAGCGCCGGCTCGACGTCCATTCGCCGGCGGCCGTCCAGTACCAGGCGCGGCTGAGCGCCGCCCAGGACGCGCACGTCGCGGCGATCGGCAGCCGCCTGGGGCGCAGCGTCGAGGCGGTCCATCGCTATGCGATCACCCACAGCGGCATCGCCGTGCAGCTCACCGAGGACGAAGCCGCGCAGATCCGCAACCTGCCCGGCGTCGCCAGCGTGGAGAAGGAAGCGGTCTACCAGCTCGACACGCACCGCGGCCCGACCTTCATCGGCGCCACGACGATCTGGGACGGATCGAGCGCACCCGGCGGCAACGGCTCGATGGGGCAGGGCGTTACGATCGGCGTGTTCGACACCGGCGCCAACCTGACCCATCCCTCGTTCGCACCGATGGGCGCTGCCTGCGGCTACGACTATGCGAAGCCGAAGCTGGTCGCGCTCGACTGCTCCACCGCCAACTGTGCGAGCGGCAGCCCGGCCGACGCCGACAGCCACGGCAGCCACACGGCGAGCACCTCGGGCGGCAACTTCGTGTCGCGCGATCCGACGTCGGCCGGCCTGCCACTGCGCGACATCTCCGGCGTGGCACCCTGCGCGAACCTGCGTACGTATCGCGTGTGCTTCCCGAACGGCTGCACCGGCTCGGCGATCACCAACGCGATCAACCGGGCGATCGCCGACGGCATCGACGTCGCCAACTTCTCGCTCGGACCCAACGTCAACGGCCAGCTCAACCCGTGGACCGAGAGCACCGACC
This sequence comes from Dokdonella koreensis DS-123, assembly GCF_001632775.1. NCBI lineage: Bacteria > Pseudomonadati > Pseudomonadota > Gammaproteobacteria > Lysobacterales > Rhodanobacteraceae > Dokdonella > Dokdonella koreensis. The sequence goes on along the minus strand of NZ_CP015249.1, from coordinate 2,714,833 downwards.
GCCGCGCGCTGGACATGGTCAATGCCGGCATCTTCGTGTCGATGTCGGCCGGCAACACGCGCAGCTCGCCGGTCATCAACCCGCCGGCCGAGGTCAAGCACGTGGGCCCGTGGAACATCACGGTCGCCAACAGCGGCCATGACGGCGTCCCGCGCGCCGACGGCTCGATGCAGGTCACCGGGCCGACGCCGGTGCCGCCGGCGCTCGCCTCGCTCGTGCTGACGCCGGCCGACGTCCCGCCGCCGAGCGCCGGTACCGGTGTCGTCGTGCGCCACGTCGCCAGCAACAACTTCGGCTGCGATCCGTTCGCACCCGGCACCTTCGCCGGCGCGGCCGCGCTGGTCTCGCGTGGCGGCACGCCCGAGGCCTGTGCGTTCGCGATCAAGGTCGCCAACGCGGTCGCCGCGGGCGCGCACACCGTCATCATCTACAACAACGTCGCCGGCGCGATCAGCCCGGCAACCAATGCCCACGGCGACACGCGCGTGGCCACGCTGACCCAGACCGACGGCCAGGCGCTGGCCAACTTCATCACCGCCAACGGTGCGACGCCGACCGTGGTGACGATCAACCCGGCACCGCTGACGACGGCCAACGTGCTCGAGAGCGGCAGCCTGCGCGGCCCGAACCTGTGCTGCAACGGCAATGGTGGGATGAACGTGACCAAGCCGGACATCACCGCGCCGGGCACGAACATCTACGCGGCCAGCTCGGCGGCGAACGGCTACACCAACATGTCCGGCACCTCGATGTCCTCGCCGCACGTCGCCGGCGCGGGTGCTCTGGTGCGCGCGACCCAGCCGAACTGGACGCCGGTAGAGGTCAACTCGGCGCTGATGCTGACGGCCACCGGCGCCGGCCAGCTGATGCCCGACGGCACGACGCCGGCCACGCCCGACGAGGTCGGCAGCGGCATGGTCAACCTGCGCCGGGCGGCGCTGGCCGGCCTCGTGATGAACGAGACCTTCGCCAACTTCGTCGCCGCCAATCCCAACTCCGGTGGTCAGCCGCATACGCTGAACACGGCCAGCCTGCGCAACGTCGGCTGCACCGGCAGCTGCCAGTGGACGCGCACGTTCCGCAACACGCTGACGGTGCCGACCAGCTGGACGGTCGCCGCGGTCAACGTGCCGGCGGGTCTGACCGTCAACGTCTCGCCGACCAGCTTCAGCTTCACCGGTGCCGGCGTGCCGGTGGCCGATGCGCTGTTCTTCGGCGGCGACTTCGAAGTGCCGGGCGCTCCGCCGGAGACGCAGGCGCTGACGGTCACGGCTACGCCGACGGCCACGTTGGCCAATATCGTCTTCGCCGAGGTCGTGCTGACCGAAGCCAACAGCCTCTCGCCGCCGCTGCGCCTGACCGTCGCGGTCCGCGGCGCACCCTGATCGGGGCGCCCGAGGCTGCTCTACGACAAAGGCCCGCATCTGCGGGCCTTTGTCTTTCTGCATCTTGCGGCGTGACCAGGGCCATGCCGCGACCGGGCAGGCGGTCGATGCTGATTCACGGGGCGCACGGGGCGCGGGGTCGCGGCCCATGCGCGGATGGGGTCGGCCGCGCCTGGAGGGCGACGGTTCCGGCGCTCAGCACTCGATGACGTTGACCGCCAATCCGCCGCGCGAGGTTTCCTTGTACTTGTCCTGCATGTCGCGACCGGTGTCGCGCATCGTCTTGATGACCTTGTCGAGCGAGACGCGGTGCTTGCCGTCGCCGCGCATCGCCATGCGCTGGGCGTTGATCGCCTTGACCGAGCCCATCGCGTTGCGCTCGATGCAGGGAATCTGCACGAGGCCGCCGATCGGGTCGCAGGTCAGGCCCAGGTTGTGTTCCATGCCGATCTCGGCGGCGTTCTCGACCTGATAGATGCTACCGCCGAGCGCGGCGGTGAGGCCGCCGGCTGCCATCGAGCAGGCGACGCCGACCTCGCCCTGGCAGCCGACTTCGGCACCGGAGATCGAGGCGTTCTCCTTGTAGAGGATGCCGATCGCACCGGCCGTCAGCAGGAAGTCCACCACGCCGGCTTCGCCGGCGCCGGGGCAGAACCGGTCGTAGTAGTGCAGCACGGCCGGCACGATGCCGGCGGCGCCGTTGGTCGGCGCCGTGACGACACGACCACCGGCGGCGTTCTCTTCGTTGACCGCCAGAGCGTAGAGGTTGACCCAGTCCAGGATCGTCAGCGGATCGCGCAACGCCATCTCGGGCCGCGCGCACAGCTCGGCATACATCGCCGGCGCGCGCCGCTGGACCTTGAGGCCGCCGGGCAGGACGCCCGCCTGGCGCAGGCCGCGCGCGAGGCAGCCCTGCATCGCGCTCCAGATCGCCAGCAGGCCGCCGCGGATCGCCTCCTCGGAGCGCCAGACCTTTTCGTTCGCCAGCATGATGCCGGCGATCGAGAGACCGGAAGCCTCGCAGCGCTGCAGCAGCTCGTCGCCACTGTGGAACGGGTAGGGCAGCGGCGTGGTGTCGGGGACGATGCGGTCCTCGGCCGCCTCGTCGTGGTTGACGACGAAGCCGCCGCCGACCGAGTAGTAGTCGCGCGTCGCCAGTACCTCGCCGTCGGCGGCATAGGCCGTGAAGCGCATGCCGTTGGTGTGGTACGGCAGCTTCTGGCGCTTGTTGAAGACCAGGTCCGCCTTCTCGTCGAAGGCGATCTCGTGACGGTCCAGCAGGCGCAGGCGCTTGGACGAGCGGATCCGGGCGAGCTTCCCTTCGATGATGTCCGGGTCGATCGTGTCCGGCCATTCGCCCTCCAGGCCGCACAGCACGGCCTTGTCGGTGCCGTGGCCGCGTCCGGTCAGTGCCAGCGAGCCGTACAGCTCGGCGCGGATGCGTGCCGTACGCTCCAGTACGCCGCGTTCGTCCAGCCAGCGCTGCACGAAACGCGCGGCGGCCCGCATCGGACCGACCGTATGGGACGAGGACGGACCGATGCCGATCTTGAAGATGTCGAAGACGCTGATGGACATGGTCGGGAGGTGTGGGCGCGGGCCCGCGATTCTACGTCGCTTCGCCCTGCCAGGGCCAAACCCGGCCGGTCGGCGCCGGCATCGCGCAGCGCTGCCGGCGCATTGCGCGCCGCTACTTCAGTACCTTCTTCGAGAGTACCGGCGAGAAGCGCCGCTGCTCGCCGTCGCTTCCGAGAACGTCGATGTAGTAGTAGTAGGTCGCACCGGGGCTGACCGACGCGTCGACGAAGGCGTAGTCGGCCTTGTCCGATCCGGCGGCCGGTTCCTTGCGCGCGATCGGCTGCTCGCTGATGCGCACGAACGGCCCGGCGCGATCTTCGGCGCGATAGACCACGTAGCCGAAGATCTTGTCGTCGTTCCGGGCCGACCAGGCGAGCTTCACCGGTCCACGGCCTTCCGAGTGGGCGATCCGTTCCGGTGCGGCGGCCGTCGTTTCCGCGACGGGTGCCGGCGTGCCGGCGGCGGTGCCTTGCTGCAAGGCCTTGGCGACATCGACGTAGCCGCTGTTGCCCAGTTCCTTGCCCTCGTCGATGACCAGCTCGCGGATCGTCTGGTCCTTGCCCAGCGCGATCACGCCGAACGGGATCGCCAGATCGGGTTCGCCGGCGAGCCGGAACGTGAAGAAGCCGGTGGAACGTCCGGTTTCGGTCAACGGCCTGGCCAGACCGATGCGGACGCAGCGGGTCTCGGGTGGCAGCTCGGACTGGCAGGCCGAGCGGGCCACCTCCCAACCTTCCGGTGCATCCACCTTCAGCGCAGCGAGGTCGGACCTGCCGGTATAGATCAGCTCGATCGAGGCCGTCGCGCGCTCGCCGACCTGCAGCGGCTTCATGCCGACGCCGTACGTGGACGGCCGCAGCGCGCCTTCGACGATCGCCTTGGTCGTGACTTCGACGAAGGGCTGCTGCGGAAGGTTCGTCGCGACCTGGATGACCCCGGCCCGCATGCCCAAGGCTGCAGCGGGACGGATGCGCGCGGAGACGGTGGTGCCTTCGACGCGGGCATCGATCCAGTCGGGTGCCGAGACGACGCGCTGCAGGGCCAGGGGCGTCTTCTCCGATGCGCTCAACGTGACCTTCTGCTCGCCGCCCGCATCCGCGGTGGTCTTGCCGAAATCGATGACGGCATGCGCCGGCGATACCAGCGACAGGACGAAGCCGGACAGCGTGAACCGGTAGCGTTCCACGCCGGGTTCGTCGGTGAAGATCGCGAAGCGATGCAGGGCCGAGCCGAGCTTGCCCGGCAGTTCCAGCACCACCTCGAACTCGCGGCGCTCTCCCGGCGCCAGCACCTCGGGCAGTCCCTTCACCTCGCCATGGCCGGCGATCGCCTTCCAGTCCTTGATCCGGACCGGCTTGTCGCTGTTATTGACGACCGTGTAGCGCTGCTGCACGGTCGAGAATGCGGTGGCGGTGTCGAACTTGGCGTGCTTGGGTTCGATGACGAGGCTCTCGGCCCAGGCGACGAGCGGGAGCAGGGAGGCGGCGAGGAGGAACAGGCGTCTTGCGATCATCAACGGGACCCTAAAAAGCCGAAACCCACCGGAGGTGGGTTTCGGGTTCAACACATTGGAAAGCGGTTTCAGTCGATTCGGTACGAATCGAGCGACACCGGCAGCGTGCCGGCGACCTGCAGCGTGTAGCTGCCGCAGCTGGCCGAGCCGGTGCCGTAGTACGAGTCGACATAGACGTAGTACGTGCTGCCGGCCGACAGGCCGGTCAGGACGCCGGGGACCGGCGGCGAGCCGGGAGGCGCGGTGTTGTTGAGCGCTTCCGGACCGGCGCCGGGGCCGATCGCGTCCTGCGAGGTGAACATGCAGCTGTCACCGTCGCCGCACTCGCTGAGGAAGAACAGCGCCAGGTCGCCGGTGCTGCCGCTCAGGTCGGCCTGGACCGTGATCGCATTGCCGGTGCCGACCGTGATGGCCCAGACGTCTTCCGGACCCGGGTACGGAAAGGCCAGCGAGGCGTCGCAGATGCCGCCGCCGTAGTTGGAAATGTTATTCGCGCCGCCGCAGGTATTGCCGGCCTGGCTGAACGGCAGTGCGGTGATCGAGGTCGGCGTGGCGCAGCTGCCACCGCCGGCGGGCACTTCGACCGCGGGGTTGGGACGCACCCAGCCGGCATCGGAGCGATTGGCGGCCACGGCAGCCGTGCAGCACAGACCGAGTCCAGCGGAAACGGCAACAGCAAGGATCTTGTTCATTGGTTATTTTCCCCGGGCGGTGGATTGAGTCTGACGACCGGCGTCCGGCCGGTGTTCGAAACGCAAGACTTCGCGGCAAACTAGCCTCGCGACCGGGCCAAGTCAACCTCGGACGTCGCATTTTCTTCATTTCGCGGCGGGGACCTATACTCGCCCGGCCATTTTCGCCCGGATTTTTCGATGACGTTTCCCCCCGGCAGGGCCCTTGCGGCCATTACCGCCGTACTGGCACTCGGTTTCGCAGCCGGCTGCGGCACCCGGGAGCCGCAGCCGAACGTGCTCCTGGTCACCGTGGACACCTTGCGTCCCGATGCGCTCGGTTTCGTCAACGGCCGGGGCGATACCCCCGCCATCGACGCGCTGGCCCGTGACGGCCGGGCGTTCCGCGGCGCGGTATCGCCGGTTCCGCTGACGCTGCCGGCGCATGCCTCGATCCTCTCGGGACTGCTGCCGCGCCACCACGGCGTGCGCGACAACGGCCAGACCGTACCGGCGGACCTGCCGCTGCTGCCGGAAGTGCTGCGCAGCCACGGCTACCGCACCGGCGCCTTCGTCAGCGGCTTTCCGCTGCAGACCCTGTTCGGCCTGGATCGGGGCTTCGACCACTACGACGACCGCATGGACCAGGGCGAGCAGGGCTGGGTCGAGCGCAAGGCCGCGGACACCGTGGCGGCGGCGTCGGCCTGGATCGGCCAGTCCGCTGCCGATCGCCCGTGGTTCGGCTGGGTGCACTTCTACGATCCGCATGACCCCTACGAGCCGCCACGCGAGTTCTGGCAGCCGGGGCCGCGCGGCGCCTACGACGGCGAGGTGGCGTATACCGACTACTGGCTGGGACGCCTGCTGGAACAGGCCCGGCAGGCGAGCGGTACGCGCCCGTTGCTGGTGGTCCTGACGGCCGACCACGCCGAGGCGCTCGGCGAGCATCGCGAGGTCACGCACGGCTATTTCGTCTACGACTCGACGATGCTGGTGCCGCTGATCTTCCATTGGCCGGGCCGCGTGCCGGCGGGCCAGGGCGACGAGGCCGTGCAGCTGATCGATGTCGCGCCGACGATCCTGGACCTGCTCGGCCTGGACGCCTTGCCCACGACCGACGGCGTCAGCCTCGCGCCCGGCCTCGCCGGCGGCCCGTTGCCCGTGCATCCGGCCCTGGTCGAGACCTGGCTGCCCTGGACCTACTACGGCTGGGCGCCGCTGAGCGCCTGGCGCGACCAGGGCTGGAAGTTCATCGACGCGCCGACGCCGGAGCTGTATGCCCTTGCGGACGATCCGGGCGAGACGCGCAACCTGGTCGCCGACGAGGTCGCGACCGGCGACCGGCTGCATCTGGCATTGACGCGCTTCACCGCCGCACCGGCACGTGTCGCCGCGACCGGCGACGACCAGCAGGCGATCGAGCGGCTGCGCAGCCTCGGCTATGTCGGCGTCGGCGGTCCGGTCGAGGCACCGCCCGACGGACGTCCCGACCCCAAGGACCGGATCGAGATCAAGGAGCGGCTGCAGATCGCCGAGACGCTGCTGCGCCAGCAGCGGTTCGCCGATGCGCAGGCGATCCTCACCGACGTGCTGGCCGGCGAGCCCGACAACCGCTACGCGCTGCTGCGTTCCGGCGTCGCGCTGCTGCGGCTGGGGCGTGCGACCGAGGCGGTCGACGTACTGCGCCGCTCGGTCGCGATCGAGCCGCACCGTGCCGAGGCGCGCTTCGCGCTGGGGGATGCGCTGATGCGCCAGCACGACTACCTCGCCGCGGCCGAGCAGTGGGCCGCCCTGTCGGAGCTGCAGCCGCGGCGGGCGGAGTCCTGGTTCAACCTGGCCGAGGCGCTCGAGCGGGCCGGCGAGCCCGAGCGCGCGCAGGCGGCACGCGTCGAGTACCAGCGCCTGGCTGCGGCGAAGCGCGATGCACCGGATGCAGCGCCCGCCGGAAACGGAGGTTCGTGATGTCGGCGCTGGTCCTCTACGTCACCGACGACTGCTCGCTGTGCGACCAGGCGCTGGAGCTGATGGCCGCTGCCGGCGCCCCGGACTTCCAGAGTGTGTTCATCGACGATGTCCCCGCCCTGCAGACCACCTACGGCTGGCGCGTGCCGGTCGTGCACGACGGGCACCGCGGCCGGGAACTGGACTGGCCGTTCGACGTGGCGGCGCTGCGCGCATTCCTGCAGCCGGGCTGACCGCCGGCACGGCGTCGCGGGGTCAGTGCAGGCGCCAGCGCCGGTGCAGCAGCAGCGAGACGGCGAGCGCCGCGGCGAAGAACGGAGCCGGCCAGCCGCGCAGCCAGCCCGGCCCGATGCCGAGCAGGTCCTGTCGCGGTAGGTCGAGGCGGAGGAGGTTCACGGCGGTGCCGTCGGGCAGGTAGCCGGCCGGGTTTCCGACCAGCAGGTTGAACCAGCGGTACGGGTGGATCACCGTCGCCGGCCGGGCCGGCGGCAGCGCCACCAGGGCGTGGCCGGCCGCGTGCAACGGGATCGGGTGGTCCGCTGGCGGCCAGGGCAGCTGCAGGCAGCCGTCGGCACCGGCCTGCAGCGCCGGTGCCGAACTCGCGATCGCGGCAGCGGCCGGTTCCGCGCAGATGCGCACCGGCGTGCTGGCATCGGGGAACGTGGCCTCGTAGCGGTTGGACAGCCACGGCAGCACCAGCAGGGCCGGCAGGCCGGCCAGCAGCGCTGCGACGGCAGTCAACCGCAACTGCCGCAGGTTCAGCGCGAACTGGCGCCGGATCAGGTCCAGCAGGCCGGCGAACGCGCCGTCGTAGCCGCGCAGCTGCGCCTGCACGGCGGCCAGCTCCCGCCGCAGGTCGGCGATACGCGCCTGCGGCGAGCAGCGCCGGTAGATCCAGGCACCGGCCGCGCCGGCCACGCTGCCGGCCAGCAGCACGCGCAGCAGCGCCGGCAGGCCGAGCCACGCCAGTCCCTGGTCGATCAGGTCCAGCAGCGGTGCCGGCAGGTCGAGCAGGCCCAGGGGCGTCATGGCGACCCGGCCGCATGCCGGTCGAGCGCGAGCCGGGCGAGATCCTCGATGGCGGCGACCGGCCGGTCCAGCGGATGCGACGAGAACAGCACGCCCGGGACTGCGGGCGGGTCGATGCAGTGATCGCCGCTCCAGTGCTGCTGGTTGTCCTCGACCAACGGGTCGCCCACGGCACCGAGCGAGGTCTGCCAGGAGGCGCGATAGCCCGGTGCGTAACCGATCACGAGGTCCGGCGCCTCCGCGGCATGGGCGCCGGCATAGACCTGCGCACCGTCGTAGACCTCGGCGATCATCGGCGCGCCGCCCTGCGGATCCCGCAGCGTGCGCAGGGCCGATTGCAGCTCGTGCTTGAGCGTCGCGACGGCATCGGCCGGCACGATGCCCTGCGGTTCGCGACCGCTTACGTTGAGGTAGAGACCGTTCAATCCCAGCGCGAACGCGCGGGTCCGGCCCCAGTCCACCGCGGCGAACAGCGGCTGCTGCGTATCGGCGCCGTCGCGCAGCACCAGGTAGCCGTTGTCGGCCAGCCAGCGATTGAGGTGGACCGCCCGGCGGAAGCTCGCGAAGCCGTGGTCGGAGAGCACGATCAGGCGGTCGTCGGGCGTCATGCGCCGGCGCACCTCGCCGACGATGCGGTCCGACTCGGCATAGATGTCGGCGATCGCGTGCCGTGCCCGCTCGCTCGCGTCTGCGTGACGCGGATGCCCGGGATCGATCGCGTGCCAGAACATGTGGCTCACCCGGTCGGGCTGCACGAAGACCTCGACGACCAGCTCGCTGTCGCGGCGGTCGAGCGCGTCGTAGAGCATCGCTTCGCCTTCGGCCAGCGTCGTGGCCACCATGTCGAGCCAGCCGGCCTCGTCGAGGTGCCCTTGATTGAGCGCCCAGGTTTCCTCGGGCATGCCCAGGGTGTGGAAGTCGCCGATCCGCTCGGCCAGCGCAGCCGCGTAGCCCGGCGGCGCGCTGATCGGCAGTGCCGGGTCGCGCGGATCGGCCTGGATCGGCGACAGGTACAGCAGCGGTCGCGGGAAGCCCTCGGCGAGCCGTGCGCGCAGCATGCCCGTGATCGAACCGGCCAGCCCCAGGTCGAAGCGCACGCGGATCCAGCCGGACCAGGCGCCCCGCACCAGCGGGGTTTCGGTCGAGCCGAGGGTCAGCAGGGCGCCGTCGCCGGCCGGCTGCAGTCGCAGCGGGATCGACAGCGGTTTTCCGGCCGCGTCGAGCGGATTGGCCGGACCTTCCAGCGCGGCGCGGACAGCGCCGTCTTCCTCCACCGGTGCCAGCAGCACGCGGCCGCCGTTGTCGGCACCGGCCATCGGGCGGGTCGCCAGCAGCGTGTAGGTACCCTGCGTGCCGAGCAGGTCCGGAACGCCCATGCCGGCGATCATCGCCTGGACCGGATCGGGCGGATAGGTCACCGGTACGCGAAACACGCTGGCGCGCTGGCCGCCGGCTTCGGCCTCGACCCAGAACGGGATTCCTTCGCGGCGGTTGCGCAGCGTGCCGTCGCCGAGCGGCAGTCGCCAGCCGAACAGCGACAGCGCTGCCGGCGGCGTCTGCTCGGCGATGCTGAAGTCGATGGCGTACGAGCCCGGCGTACGGCGCAGGAAATCGAAGATGCCGTGAGCTCCCGGCGCGTGCCCGGTCGCGAAGCTCGCCCAGGCGACCGGCGACTGCGGCGGATTGGTGGTCTGGAGGCGCTGGTAGTGGCCTTCGTCGCGCAACCGGGACAGGTTCGGAAGCCGGCCCTCGGCCATGGCGCGTTCGGCGAGGACCGGATCGAAGCCGTCCAGGCCGATGATGATGGTGCGGGCGCGGGCCTGCGGTGCGGGTCCGGTGGCCGGCTGGCAGGCGGCCAGCGCCAGCAGCGCGGCCAGCCCGAGCAGTCCGATGCGCGGCGCCCGCGGCCGCGGGCGGCGGCTACTCACCCGGCCGGCCGCGGGGTCCGGCCTGCGGGTCGCGCGGCTTGCGCAGCCGTCGCAGCGCCCAGCGGATCGGCCAGAACAGGATGGCGGCCAGCGCCAGCACGATGCCGACGAGAATCGCCCAGAGCGAGCCGAGGAAACTCACGCCCGCGCCGGGGCCGATGTAGGCCCAGGCTTCCGGGCAGCCGGCCGCGACGACGAACAGCATCAGCGCGGCAAACGCCGGCCGGACGGCGCGGGCCAGGGTGTGCGGGATCGGCTTGGGAATCATCGGCGGACATCACCTCGCGAAGGAACGGTCGATTCTAGCCCGGCCCGTCGTCGCGTCGCAGCCCGCGGCGGCGGGCCGGGCCGGGGTGCTTGCTATGCTTGCGTTCCGATCCGCGGCCTTCGGCGATCTTGCGCGTCCACCACGTACCTTTCTCGCAACGCCGGCTGGCGGACTGGATCGCACGCGGCGCGCGCGGCATGCAGCGCCTGGCCGATGTCGAGACGCGCCTGCTGCGCGAAGCGATCGCCGACGTGGACACGTCCCGGCCGGTCTGGATCTGCGGCATGGCCCGCGCCGGCAGCACCGTGCTGCTGGAATTCCTGGCCGATGCGCCGGTGTTCGCGACGCATCGCTACAGCGACTATCCGTGGCTGTGGACGCCGTACTGGTGGAACCATCTCTACGAGCGCCTGCCGCTGGCACGACAGCCGTTGCGCGAGCGCGCGCATCGCGATCGGCTGGTGGTCGGCCCGCGCAGCCCGGAAGCGTTCGAGGAAGTGTTCTGGATGCACTTCTTCCCGGGTCGGCACGATCCCGCGGTGGACCAGGTGCTCGACGCCGGTACCCGCAATCCGGCCTTCGAGCGCTTCCTCGACGAGCACATGCGCAAGCTGGTGGCGGTCCGGCATGCACGGCGTTACCTGGCCAAGGCCAACGAGCACCTGCCGCGGCTGGAATACCTGGCGCGGCTGTACCCGCAGGCACGTTTCGTGGTGCCGGTACGCGACCCGGTGGCGCAGATCGCCTCGCTGGTCGCGCAGGATCGGCTGTTCGGCCGCCTCGACGCCGAGGACCCGGACGTGGGGCGGCACCTGGCGCGGGCCGGTCATTTCGAGTTCGGCCCGCAGAAGCAGGCGCTCAACCTCGGCGATCCCCAGGCGGCGGGCGTCATCGCCGACTGCTTCGCCGGTGGCCGGGTGGCGGAAGGCTTCGCGCGGCAATGGGCGGCGCAGTACGGGCATGCACTGGATCGTCTGGACTGCAACGCGTCGTTGCGGGAAGCCTGCCTGTGGATCGGCTACGAGCGCCTGTGCGAGCAACCGGCCGCGGGACTGCGGCGCATCGGCCGTCACGTCGGTCTCGCCGCGGCGGACCTCGATCCCCTGGTCGAGCGGCATGCGCCGCGCCTGAGCCCGCCCGATTACGCGTCGCCGTTCACCGCGGAGGAGGCCGGGCGGCTGCGCGAGATCACCGCGCCGGTCTTCGCGCGCGTCGCCGAATACCTCTAGCACGCCGTCGAGAAACGGCTGTCCCGGCTTTTCTCGACGCACACGTTTGCAGCAGCGCCGCGGCACCGGTTTCGCGGATCGACGGCTTGCGCCGTCGATCCGTGAGCGGTGCCTCCCGGGATCGCGTCCGCCGGCGGTTTCTCGACAGCCCACCGGCATATCGGGCATGCCGATCGTTCACCGATTGACGGCGAGTGGCCGCCGCGGCGCCGCTCCGGCGAGCACGCGTTTGCTAGGATCGACGCCGGGCCGGCCGCTCAGGGGACAGGAGCAGGCGGCCGATTCGCACGCCGCTCGTCCGCGCCGCCGCTGCCGGCGTCGCGCCGGGCGCCATCGGGGACCGTTCGGGGAGTTTTCAGCATGTCATCGGCTTTGTTCCGTGTAGCCACGCTTTGCTCGACGCTGGCGTTCGCCGGCGCCCTCCACGCCGAAGAACGCTGCGAACTGTCGTTCGACAGCGGCCGCTTCGATGTCTGCACCGGCCGAGGCGCGACATTGGCCACGCCGCTGTCGACGCTGGCCGGCCGCACCGAAGCCGGTGCCTGGTCCTATTGGGTGGTCAAGTTCGCCACGGTACCCAGCCGCAGCGAGCGGGCGCGGCTGGCGGCGATCGGCGCCGACGTGCTCGACTACCTGCCGCACCATGCCTATCGCATCCGGCTGCCGGCCGGGCAGACCCCGCAGGGCCGTATCGCCGGTGTCCTGTGGACCGGCGCCATGGCGCCGCAGTGGAAGGTCGACGCCATGCTCACCGGCTGGTTGTCCGATGCCACCAGCCGGCCGCCGGCGTTGCCGATCAGCGTCAGCCTCAATGCCGGAGCCGATGCCGACGCGATGCTGGCGGAACTCGCCGCGATCGACGGCGTCGCGCACGCCTTCGCCGTCACCAGCGCGCCGGACCGGCGCATCGTGCTCAGCGTGGAAGGCCCGCGGCTGGAGGCGGTGGTGCTCGCGATCGCGCCGCGCGCCGACGTCGCCGCGGTCTCGCTGCGCAAGCAGATGAACTACTTCAACGCCCGTGCCGGCTGGCTGCACCAGAGCGGCACGCAGAACCAGCGGCCGGTGTTCGACCACGGGCTGCTCGGCTGCGGCCAGGTCATCGGCGTGCTGGACTCGGGTGTCGACTACGCGCATTGCGCGTTCCGCGATCCTGCCCTCGGCACGCCGCCGGTCAGCAGCTGCGCCAGCGGCCAGGGTTGCGCCCCCGGCACACCGGACTTCGGCCAGCGCAAGCTGCCGCTGTACTACAAGTGGTCGGCGAGCGGCGACGCCGCCGGCGACGGCACCTGCAGCGCGACCGGCGTCGGGCACGGCACGCACGTGGCCGGCTCGATCACCGGCAACAACTTCGCCAATACGGTGGACTGCGCGGCGGGGACCTTCGCCGGCACGCCGACCAACCTGGACGGCACGGCGCCGGGCGCGAAGCTGATCGCGCAGGAGATGGGCGAGAACCTGGACTATCTCAACTCGCTCAACGGCACGATCTACCACGCCGCCGAGACCGCCTACCTCAACGGCGCGCGCATCCATTCCAATTCCTGGGGCGGCAGCTGCTGCCTGTTCGGCTTCCTGTGCCAGTCCGGCTGCAGCCAGCCCTACGACGAGTTCGCACGCGATGCCGACCGCGTCTCGTGGGACCACAAGGACCTGATCGTGGCGATCGCCGCCGGCAACGACGGCCAATGCTGCGCCAACACCAACAAGCAGATCGGCACGCCCGGCCTCGCCAAGAGCCCGTTGACCATCGGCGCGTCCGGCGCGGGCACCGCCGGCGAGAACGTGGCGGGCTTCTCCTCGCGCGGCCCGACGATCGACGGCCGCATCAAGCCGGACATCATGGCCCAGGGTGACGGCATCGTCTCCTCCGCCTCGGCCGGTACGCCGCCCTCGGCCAGCTGCGGCACCTGCACGATGAGCGGCACCTCGATGGCGACGCCGACGGCGGCCGGCCTTATCGCGCTGATCCGCGAGTACCTCGGGCGCGGCTTCTACCCGGGAGGCCAGGCCAACGCCGCCGATGCGATCGCGACGCCTTCGGCCGCGCTGGTCAAGGCGATGGCGATCAACGGCGCGCGCGACATGACCGGCACCAGCGCGGCGGTGGCGACGCCGAACATCACCGAGGGCTGGGGGCGCATGCACCTGGACGACGTGCTGTACTTCAGCGGCGACACGCGCCGGCTGTGGCTGGCCGACGCGCCGGCCGGCCTCGTCACCGGCGACACCGACACCTATGCGCTGACGGTCACGACCGGCGAGCCGCTGAAGATCACCCTGGTCTGGGGCGACTACCCGGCGGCCGTCAACGCCAATCCGCACATCGTCAACCGGCTGCGCCTGGAAGTGGAGACGCCCACGGGCGAGATCTGGACGCAGAAGCTGCCGGCCAGCGGCACGCCGAATCCGACCCAGAGCACGACGACCACCGGCTACGACGACCGCAACGTCGTCCACCAGATCACCTTCGCCGCGCCGGTGGCGGGCAGCTACACGGTGCGCGTGCGCGGCATCGACGTCGCGATGGGCGGCAGCCAGCCCTATGCCCTGGTCGCCGCCGGCGCGCTGCAGGCACCGGCCGGCGGCGGCGCCAACCTGGCCTTGCGCAAGACCGCCCCTCCCAGCGTTCCGGCCGGCGGGACGATCGTCTGGAACCTGATGACCTTCAACGCGGGACCGGCCGCCGCCAGCGCGGTGACCGTCATCGACAGCCTGCCGGCAGGGGTCGTGCCGGCGAGTGCGACCGGTATCGGCTGGAGCTGCCAGATCGTCGGGCAGACCGTGAGCTGTGCGCTCGGCACGCCGCTGACGGCTGGTACCGAGGCCAATCCGATCGCGATCACCGCCGTCGCACCGGCCACGGCGACGACGATCGTCAACGCCGCCAGCGTCACGGCCGCCGAGCTCGACCCCAATCCGTCGGACAACGTGGCGAGCGTCGAAGTCGCGGTCCTGGCGCCGGTCGATCTTTCGGTGACGAAGACCGCGAGCGTGGCGACGGTCCAGGCCGGCGCGGCCTTCGACTACCGGATCGTGGCCGGCGGCGCGATCGCCTCGGCCACCGCCGTCGTCGTCGCCGACGCATTGCCGGCGGGCCTGTGCGTGACCGCGATCGCCGCTGCCGATTGGGACTGCCGCATCGATGCCGGCGTACTCGAATGCGAGCCCCTGCAACGTGCGCCCGGGCCGATCACGCTATCGGTGCTGGCGCCGGACACGGCCGGCCCGATCGCCAACACCGCGACGATCGCCTCGGCACAGCCGGACAGCACGCCGGCGAACAACAGCTCGACCGTCACCGTCACCGTGGCCGGCGCACCGGCCGACCGCCTGTTCGCAGACGATTTCGAGGTGAATCCGACCTGCCTGTAGCCCGGCTGGCATCGGCGAGGCGGCCGCTACGCCGGCCGCCCAGGGCGCGTCGTCCGCCGGCGCGCTCCGTCTGCCGGCCGCGGGCGCGCGCAGGCAGGGCGTGCCCTGCCGCGGAGGGATGACACACCCTAGAGCGAGAGGCGGCGCAGCTCGTCGGCCGGCGCGCAGCGCTCCCAGAGCGTATCGAAGCGGGCCCACAGCTGCGCGTGCCGGCCCGGCGCATAGCTGGCGCCCTCGGCTTCGAAGCGGCTCGCCAGCGGCCGATACAGGAAGCCGCGCCCGTCGGTGAGCAGGAAGGCCGCGGCCAGCTGGCGGTCGATGTCCTCGACCGGCGTGCGCAGCGCGATCGCGCTGGGCAGGCGCTGCGCCAGGGCGACCAGCCGATGGCCGTCCGCCATCGCGACGGCCGGGTCCTGGATCGCGATGCGGATCCGCGCACGCGGCCCCGACAGGGCGATCCGCTTGATCTGCTCCAGCACGTCCGGCTGGTCGAACAGCGCCGGATCGAGGTCGCGCGTCAGGATCGCCAGCTCGTGCCGTGCCGACCCGATCAGGTCGCGGACGGCGGCGAGCGTGTCGCCGCGCTCGCGGCAGTCGTAGATCCTGGGCGGTGGAGGGGCCGGCGCGGCCACGGCCGGCCGGTGCGCCGGCGGCGCCAGGGTCCGCCACATGCGGTGATGCGGAATGCCGCATTCCTCGAAGCCCTCGCCCTCGATCGCGAAGCCGAGTGCCTCGTAGAACGCGATGGCATGGTCCTGGGCGTGCAGCTCCACCGTTTCGTCGCCACGCTCGGCGGCGCGATCGAGCAGCGCGCGCATGATCGCCAGGCCGACGCCGCGGCCGCGCCATTCGGACAGGACGGCGATCCGGCCGATGTGGCGGTCCGGCGTCAACCGCCCGGTACCGACCGGCCGGTCCTGCGCATCACGCGCGAGCACGTGGTAGGAAAGCGGGTCGAGCGCATCCCATTCTTCCTCGGCCGGCACGCGTTGCTCGACGATGAAGACCTGTTCGCGCACGGCGCGCAGCGCGTCCTGGTCGTACCGCCATGCGGCGGGCTCGACGCGGAAACGGCTGTCGATCATCGCGTGCTCCTGCGGCCTCCGGCCAGCCCATAGTGTCCGGCATTGACCAGTGCCCGCACCAGTTCCCGCTCCTCGGCAGCGAGCGCCAGCACCTCGGCGGCGGCGATCTCCGGCGCGGCGCAGAGGCGCTCGGCCAGCGCGCGCGAACAGCGATGGCTGGCCCCGCCGATACCCAGCAGCGCGCCGCGGCCCTCGGCGGTCCAGGCGCAGCGCGACCATGGATTGCGCACCAGGCTCGCGCCGCGTGCGAGCCGGCTTTCCAGCGCGCCGGCGGTCAGCGGCCGCGGTCGCGGCGCCACCCATTGCGCACTGCGGTAGCGCGTGATGAAACCGACGAACCAGGCCGCGAGGCCATCCGGGCCGCGGCGGTCCGGCACGCCGAGCAGGCCGGCCAGCCGGTCGATCACGGCGCCGTCGATCTCGCCGGCGCGCTGCGCCGGCGCCATGCCGGCGTCGCCGTAGCGATCGGTCTCGGCGAGGCGTTCGGCGACGAACTCGGCATGGTCCACGATCAGCTCGGCCCGCGACGGCGCGCGCATGCCGACCGACAGCGTCAGGCACTCGCCTTCGGCGATACCGTGGTGCGGGACGCCGGGCGGCAGGTAGAGCATGTCGCCCGGCTCGAGCAGCCATTCGTGGGTGGCCTCGAAGCAGCGCAGCAGCTTGAGCTCGACGTCGTCGCGCACCGCCTGCGGCGCCTGCGGATCGGTGCTGATGCGCCAGCGCCGGCGGCCGATGCCCTGCAGCAGGAAGACGTCGTACTGGTCGACGTGGGCGCCGACCGAACCGCCGTCGACCGCATAGCTGACCATCACGTCGTCGATGCGCCAGGCCGGAAGGAAATCGAAGGCGTCCAGCAGGGCCGCGACATCGGCATCCCACTTGTCCACGTCCTGGACCAGCAGCGTCCAGTCCGCCGTCGGCAGCGTCGCGAAGTCCTGCTCCGTGAACGGGCCGCTGCGCGTGGTCCAGTGGTCGCGGGCGCGATCGTGGACGACCAGGCGCGACAGCGCCATTTCCTCGCAGGCGAGGCCGCCGAGATCATCGGCGGCGATCGGGCTGACGAAATCGGGGAAGGCGCGCCGGATCAGCAGGGGGTGCTGCTGCCAGTAGTCGCGCAGGAAACGCGCCGCCGGCATGCCGAGCGGCTCGCGCCGGCTCGCGTCGACCTCGATCGGCCCGGCGGGCGGGGAGGCCGGTGTCCGGGGCGCGCGGCCCGGGGCGGGAGAGCGGCGGGTCGGCATGGCGTCAGTCCGGTGTGACGGTGGCGGCGATGTGGTCGCGCGTGGCCGCGAAGCGCACGTCCGGCCAGCGCTCCTGGGTCAGTTGCAGGTTCACCCGCGAGGGTGCCAGGTAGACCAGCTCGCCGGCGGCGTCGAGCGCGAGGTTCATCGCGTTGCGCTCGCGGAACTCCTCCAGCTTCTTCGCGTCCGCGCAATGCACCCAGCGCGCGGTGACGACGCCGACGGCCTCGAAGCCCGCTTCGACACCGTACTCGTCGCGCAGCCGGTAGGCGACCACGTCGAACTGCAGCACGCCGACGGCGCCGAGGATGAGGTCGTTGGACATCAGCGGCCGGAAGAACTGGGTCGCGCCTTCCTCGGACAGCTGGGCCAGCCCCTTCTGCAGCTGCTTGGCCTTCAGCGGGTCCTTGAGGCGCGCCCGGCGGAACAGCTCCGGCGCGAAGTTCGGGATGCCGGTGAACGCCAGCGGCTCGCCTTCGGTGAAGGTGTCGCCGATCGAGATCGTGCCGTGGTTGTGGATGCCGATCACGTCGCCGGCGAAGGCCTGCTCGACGATCTCGCGATCCGAGGCCATGAAGGTCAGCGCGTTGGCCAGCTTCATTTCCTTGCCGCTGCGCGTGTGGAAGGCCTTCATGCCGCCGGTGAAGGTACCCGAGCAGATCCGCATGAAGGCGACGCGGTCGCGGTGCTGCGGATCCATGTTCGCCTGGATCTTGAACACGAATCCGCCGAGCCTGGCTTCTTCGGGCAGCACCTCGCGCGTGGTCGTCGCGCGCGGTTGCGGCTGCGGTGCGTGCTCGACGAAGAAGTCGAGCAGCAGCTGCACGCCGAAGTTGTTGACCGCCGAGCCGAAGAACACCGGCGTCTGCTGCGCGGCGAGGTAGGCGGCCGCGTCAAATGGATGCGAGGCGCCGAGCACCAAGTCCAGCTCGTCGCGCAGCTCGCGATAGGCCTCGGCGCCGATGCGCTCGGCCAGCCCCGGGGCGTCGAGCCCCTGGAAGATGGTCGAGTCCTGGCGCGTGAAGTTGCGCCCCGGCTCGAAGATGTGCACCTCGTCGAGCAGCAGGTGGTAGACGCCCTTGAGGCGCGAGCCCATGCCGATCGGCCAGGTCACCGGCGCGCAGCGGATGCCGAGCACCGACTCGACCTCGTCGAGCAGATCGATCGGCGAGCGCCCTTCGCGGTCGAGCTTGTTGATGAAGGTCATGATCGGCGTGTCGCGCAGCCGGCAGACCTCCATCAGCTTGATCGTGCGCTCCTCGACGCCCTTGGCGCAGTCGATCACCATCAGGGCCGAATCGACCGCGGTCAGCACGCGGTAGGTGTCTTCCGAGAAATCGGCGTGGCCGGGCGTGTCGAGCAGGTTGACGATGCGGTCCGCATACGGGAACTGCATGACCGAGCTGGTCACCGAGATGCCGCGCTCCTTCTCCAGCGCCATCCAGTCGGAGGTCGCGTGGCGCGCCGCCTTGCGCGACTTGACGCTGCCGGCCATCTGGATCGCGCCGCCGAACAGCAGCAGCTTCTCGGTCAGCGTGGTCTTGCCGGCATCGGGATGGGAGATGATCGCGAACGTGCGCCGGCGGCGCATCTCGCTGACGTGGTCGGTCATGGGCTGCGGTCTGGATGGGGGCGGTGCCGCTGGGGCCGCCCGGGGGCGCGCATTCTACGCGAGGCCGGCGGGTTCTTCAGGCGGCTGCGCCGGGACGGCGGGCCCGCGCCGTGGCCGGGAGCGAGGCTGCGGTATCGGCCGCAGCGGCAGGCGCACGGCCGGCCGGGGCCGGTCAGCGGCTGACGATGCGGATGCTGCCGCTGAAGGTCTCGATGCGGATGCGCGCCGCACCGCCGCCGATCCGGGTCTGCAGGTGGCGGCCCGGCCCGCGTTCTTCGCTGACCACGGTGCCGAAATCGCTGCGGATGTTGCCGCTGAAGGTTTCCGCGTGCAGGTCGGCCGAGACATCGGCGCCGACCTGCAGCGAGACCTCGCCGCTCATGCTCTCGATCTCGACCCGCGCATCGGGCTCGATGCCGCCCCGGATCGTGATGCCGCCGGAAACGGTGCCGGCGGTGAGCTTGCGGTAGCGGCCGGCTTCGACGTCGACGTTGCCGGAAACGGTCTCGAACCCGAGGTCGCCGCCGGCGCCGCGGCCGCGCACGTTGCCGGAGACCGACTCGACGTCCAGGCTCCGGCTGCACCCGTTGATCTCGATGCTGCCGCTGACGGTGCTCAGCTCGCAGTCGGTGGCCGAGGTGGTCAGGCGCAGCTTGCCGCTGACGCTCTCGACCGCCAGCCGCCGGCCGCCGACACCGTCGACATCGACGTTCGCGCTGACGACGTCGATATCCAGTTCGGCGCGGCGCGGCACCGACAACCGCAGCGTCGTCTCGCCCATCCGGGAATCGGCGCCCCAGCTGAACCAGCCGGACTTCTCCGGCGGCTCGACACGGACCGTCAGCCGCGAGCCGCTGCCCTCGACGGTCAGGCCCTTGCTGCCGTCGCCGAGGCTGCCGGAGATCGCGACCTCGTCGCGGTCCCAGCCCACGACCGTGACGCTGCCCTTGATGTTGGATATCTCGATGCGCGCATCGGCGTCGACCGCGCGGGTCTGGTCGATCGGCTGCGCGGCATGGGCCGCCGCCGCGAGCAGGACCAGCGCGGTGGGGACCAGCAGGGACAGAACGGGGGTTTTCATCGGAAGGTGTCCTGCGTTATCCGGCCTGAGCGCCGATGCGCTCGAGTTTCATGCGCTGGGCATGGGTGCGATTGAGCAGGCCGACGAGGAACACGGCCTCCGGCTGCTGTTCGAGGGCCTGCTCGAGCTGCTGCTGGGCGCTGTCGATGACCAGGGTCGCACCGGCCAGGCGCGGGTCGTTGCCCGGTATCCGGTCGAGCTCGACGCCGCGGATGCCGGGCAGGCCGGTCGCCTCGCCGTGGACCAGCGGCTGCGGGTCCGGCTGCCGCTGCAGCGCGACCGACAGCACACCGGCCACCGCCGCGACGGCCACGCCGGCCGCCAGCGCCAGCGGCAGGCGCCGCCGGCGCACGGCCGGCACCGGCGCGACCGCCTCGGCGGCGAGGATGCGCGTGGCGATCCCGGGCCACAGGTCGTGCGAGGGCTCCACCGGAAGCCGCAGGTCGCGCAGCCGGCGCTGGATCTCGAAATCAGTCATGGTCGTCTCCCAGCATGCGTCGCAGCAGTCCGCGCGCACGGTGCAGTTGTGCCTTCGAGGAGCCGACCGCCATGCCGAGCTCGCGGCCGATCTCCTCGTGCTTCCAGCCCTCGATATCGTGCAGGATCAGCACCGCGCGTGCACGCGGCGGCAGGCGCGCGACGGCCTGTTCCAGGTCGCCGCGCTCGCCCGCGCAGAACGGCCGCACCGGCTCGGCGGCGGCTTCGAGCACGTCCGCCTCGTGGGCTTCTTCCGGGTCGCGGCTGCGCAGCTCCATCAGCGCGACATTGACGGCCAGGCGATGCAGCCAGGTGGTGAACGCGCTTTCGAAACGGAAGCTGTCGAGCTTCTGCCAGGCCCGCACGAAGGCCTCCTGGGTCAGCTCCTCGGCGCGCGCGGCGTTCATGCCCGACAGCCGCCAGACCGCGCCGTGCACGCGCGCGGCATGCCGCCGGTACAGCATTTCGAACGCCCGCACGTCGCCGGCGGTGGAACGGCGCACCAGATCGGCATCCTCGGGCTCGGTCCGTGGAGCGTCCATCGACGGCAGGGGCATGGCGAGGCAGGCGGTGCTCATGATGGCGCATGGGATGCCGAGGCGCCACGAAGGGTTTAGAGCGGCCCGCCAGCGCGCGCCGGATGCAGCCGTCCCGTGCAGGGACGGCTGCGTGGCGGAGGTTTCAGCCGGCGGCAGCGCGCGCCGGTGCCGGCGCCGCGGCGGCCAGCGCGGCCAGGATGCGGCGCTGCTCGGTCTCGAGGCGGTCCGGCGTGCGGTCGCCGAACGTGGCCAGGTACTCGCCGATCGCTTCCATCTCGGGCAGCCAGCCGGCGGCGTCGACGTCGAGCAGCTCGGCGATCGCCGCGCGCGGCAGGTCCAGGCCGGCCAGATTGAGGTCGCCGGGGCGCGGAACGAAGCCGATCGGCGTGTCGCGCGCCTCGGCACGGCCCTCGCAGCGGCCGAGTATCCATTCCAGCACGCGCAGGTTGTCGCCGTAGCCGGGCCACAGGAAACGGCCGTCGGCGCCCTTGCGGAACCAGTTGACGTGGAAGATCTTCGGCAACTGCGCGCCGGGCCGGTCGAAGCTCAGCCAATGCGCGAAATAGTCGCCGTAGTTGTAGCCGCAGAACGGCTTCATCGCCATCGAGTCGCGGCGCAGCACGCCGACCGCTCCGGTTGCCGCCGCCGTGGTCTCCGAACCCATCGCCGCGCCGACCAGCACGCCGTGCGTCCAGTCGTGCGCCTCGAACACCAGCGGTACCAGCGACGGCCGGCGGCCGCCGAAGATGATCGCCGAGATCGGCACGCCCTGTGCCGCTTCGGCCTCGGGCGACCAGCTCGGCGCCTGGCGCGCGCTGACCGTGAAGCGCGAATTGGGATGCGCGGCCGGACCGTTCGCCGGATCGTAGGGGCGCCCCTGCCAGTCCACCGTCGGCGCGCCGGGCAGGCCTTCCCACCAGGGCTGGCCGTCGGCGGTGATCGCGACGTTGGTGAAGATCGTGTCGCGCTGGACCGTCGCCAGCGCGTTGGGGTTGGTCGCCTGGCTGGTGCCGGGCGCGACGCCGAAGAAACCCGCTTCCGGGTTGATCGCCCACAGCCGGCCGTCGGGGCCGGGCTTCATCCAGCAGATGTCGTCGCCGACCGTCCAGACCTTCCAGCCGTCGCGGCGGTAGCCTTCCGGCGGGATCAGCATCGCCAGATTGGTCTTGCCGCAGGCCGAAGGGAAGGCGGCGGCGACGTAGTGCGTCTGGCCCTGCGGGTTCTCGATGCCGACGATCAGCATGTGCTCGGCCAGCCAGCCCTCGTCGCGGGCCTGCCAGGAGGCGATGCGCAGGGCATGGCACTTCTTGCCGAGCAGCGCGTTGCCGCCGTAGCCCGAGCCGATCGACTTGATCGAGAGCTCCTCGGGGAAATGCATGATGTAGCGGCGGTCCGGGTCGAGGTCGCCGGTCGAGTGCAGGCCCTTGACGAAGTGTCCCTCGCGCTCGATGCGGGCGAGGGCGGCGGCGCCCATGCGCGTCATCACGCGCATGTTGGCGACTACGTAGGGCGAGTCGGTGATCTCCACGCCGCAGCGCGACAGCGGCGAATCGATCGGTCCCATGCAGTACGGCACCACGTAGAGCGTACGGCCCTGCATGCAGCCGTCGAACAGCGCGTCGATCTTGGCGTGGGCCTCCTCCGGCGCCAGCCAGTGGTTGTTCGGACCGGCATCCTCGCGGTTGCGCGTGCAGACCAGGGTCAGGTGCTCGACGCGGGCGACGTCGGACGGGTGCGAACGGTGCAGGTGGCAGCCCGGGTGGGTCTCCTGGTTCAGCGCCAGCAGGTCGCCGCGCGCGAGCATCAGCTCGGTCAGCATCTGGCTTTCGGCGTCAGAGCCGTCGCACCAGTGGATCGCGTCAGGACGGGTCAGGCGGGCGACATCGTCGACCCATCGGTTCAGGGTTTCCAGCGTACTGGACATGATTTCCTCGGCGCGCACGCGGCGCACGGACAATGAGCGGATGCGACCGACGTTAGCGGCGCGATAGGGTCATTGCAAGGAAATACGATGTTGCAGCGAAGCAATCAATGGCGTGACGGAATGGCTCAATTTGCGGCCGGCAGCAGCGTCGCCATGACGTGCTCCATGTACTGCTCGAACTCCTCGTGCGTCAGCCGCGGCAGGCCGGCCCAGGCCAGCTGCAGGAAGCCGGCGTAGGCCGTGTACGCCAGGCGCGCCCGCTGCGCCGCCGAGACCTTGTCGAGGCCGGCCTGGCGGTAGGCGACGGTCAGGAAGTCGAGCCGGCGCTGAGATACGCGCTCGATGACCGGCTGCACCAGCGGGTGATCGAGCGCCTTGAGCAGCGCCGCGAAGATCACGTGCGAGGGCATGTCGTTGGCGACGCGGTGGAACAGCTCGCGCAGCCGCGCGCGCGGATCGACGATCGGTTCGAGCGGGTCGAAGATGTCCTCTTCGTCCTGGCGCTCCCAGCGCTCCAGCGCCGCCTTCAGCAGCGCTTCGCGGGTCGGGAAGTGCCAGTAGAAGCTGCCCTTGGTGACGCCGAGACGGCGTGCCAGCGGCTCCACGGCGATACCGGCGAGCCCGTATTCGGCGATCGCGTCGAGCGCGGCGCGTTCCCAGTCGGCCGCCGAGAGGCGGCTGCGGTTCTCGCCCTTGTCGCCAGCGGCGCGCTCGGGGAGGATTTTTTCGGTAGGCGATGACATCCGCGGAGTGTGCACCAGCGGGCGCCGCCAGGCATAGGGGCGCGGTTGCGGCGACGGGGCGCAAGCGGTTGATTGAATTGCCGCATTGCACCATACCGGCACGTATTGAAAAGTTCAGCCCAGGTGAACCATACTAATGCGTATGGATTCGCCTGCCTCCGCTCCCGTCGCTACCCGCTGCCTGTTCGCCGGTCACGGAGGGCTCGTGCTCGCCGGGGAGCGGTTCGGTGATGCGGACGCACCGCCGGTGCTGTTCGCCCATGGCTTCGGCCAGACGCGCCACGCCTGGCGGACGACCGCCGCACGCCTGGCCGCTGCCGGCTGGCAGTGCGTGAGCTTCGATGCACGCGGCCACGGCGAAAGCGGCCATCTCGCCGATGGCGACTACCACCTGCAGCAGTTCGCCGACGACCTGGCCGGGGTGGCACGGACCTTCGCACGGCCGCCGGTGCTGGTCGGTGCGTCGATGGGCGGCCTGCTGGGACTGCTGGTCGAAGGCGAGCAGGCACCGCTGTTCGCCGCCCTGGTGCTGGTCGACTGCACGCCGCGCTGGGAGCCGCAGGGCGTCGCCCGCATCCTGGCCTTCATGCAGGCCCATCCGCAGGGCTTCGCCGACCTGGACGAGGCGGCCGCGGCGATCGCGGCGTTCCTGCCGCACCGCAGCGAGCGCAAGTCGTCCGGTCGTCTGCGCAGTCTGCTGGTGCCGCATGCCGACGGCCGTTTGCGCTGGCACTGGGATCCGCGCATGCTCGGTCCGGTCGCCAGCGAGGGCGAGCGCCATCAGCCGCGCCTGTTCGCGGCGGCGCGATCGATCCGGGTGCCGACCTTGTTGTTGAGCGGCGGCGCGAGCGATGTCGTCTCGCCGGAAACGATCGATGAATTTCTGGCGCTGGTGCCGCATGCGCGCCACGTCGCGGTGGCCGACGCCACGCACATGGTGGTCGGCGACCGCAACGACAGCTTCACGCACCATGTGGAAGAGTTCCTGCGAACGCTGCCGCCCGCGCCGAGGTCCGGCCCGGCGCCGGCGGGTCGCGCCGTCCCGAGCCCGGCTTGAGGCCTTGCGCCGAGGAGTGCCGTCATGATCCATCTGCTTCCCCTGATCGCCGCGATCTTCGTTTCGATCGTCGCCGCCTACCTGCGCGTCTCGCTGCGGGTCTGGACCGTCGCCGTCGCCGTGGCGATCCTCGCGGCCGGCTGGCTGGCCGGCGCGCACGGGCTGGCGACCGCGCTGACGCTGATCGTCTTCGCCGCCATCGCGGTGCCGTTGAACCTGCCGGACTTTCGCCGCAGGAAGTTGAGTGCGCCGCTGCTGGCGATCTTCGGCAAGGTGCTGCCGCAGCTGTCGGACACCGAGCAGACCGCGCTGGAGGCCGGCACGGTCGGCTTCGAGGGCGAGCTGTTCACCGGCAAGCCGGACTGGTCGCAGCTGCTGGGCCAGCCGCGGCCGGAGCTGACGGTCGAGGAGCAGGCCTTCATGGACGGCCCGGTCGAGCAGCTCTGCGCGATGGTCGACGACTGGCAGATCACCCACGAGCTGGCCGACCTGCCGCCGGAGATCTGGGAATTCGTCAAGAAGCACAAGTTCTTCGGCATGATCATCCCGAAGACCTACGGCGGCCTGGGCTTCTCGGCGCTGGCGCATTCGGCGGTGTTGCAGAAGCTCTCGAGCATGTCGGCGACGCTGGCGTCGACCGTCGCGGTGCCCAATTCGCTGGGACCGGGCGAGCTGCTGCTGCACTACGGCACCACCCAGCAGAAGGACTACTACCTGCCGCGCCTGGCCGACGGCCGCGAGATCCCGTGCTTCGCGCTGACCGGCCCGTACGCCGGCTCGGACGCCACCTCGCTGCCGGACTACGGCGTGGTCTGCAAGGGCGAGTGGAACGGTGCCAACGTGCTCGGCGTGCGGCTGACCTTCGACAAGCGCTACATCACGCTGGCGCCGGTGGCGACGCTCGTCGGCCTGGCGTTCCGCATGCACGATCCGGACGGCCTGCTCGGTGACGAGAAGGACCTCGGCATCACGCTGGCGCTGATTCCGCGCGACACGCGCGGCCTGGAGATCGGCCGCCGCCACTTCCCGCTGAACATCCCGTTCCAGAACGGTCCGGTCCGCGGCAAGGACCTGTTCGTGCCGCTGGCCCAGCTGATCGGCGGGCCGGAGATGGCGGGGCAGGGCTGGCGCATGCTGGTGGAGTGCCTGTCGGTCGGCCGTGCGATCTCGCTGCCGTCCAATTCCAGCGGCGCGGGGCGTGCCGCCGTGGCGGCCACCGGCGCCTATGCGCGCATCCGCAAGCAGTTCGGCCTGGCGATCGGCCGCTTCGAAGGCGTGGAGGAAGCGCTGGCGCGGATCGGCGGCCATGCCTATGCGATGACCGCGCTGTCGCGCGCCACCGCCGCCGCCGTGGATCGCGGCGAGAAGCCGGCGGTGCCCTCGGCGATCGCCAAGTATCACGCCACCGAATGGGCGCGCGCGATCTCCGCCGACGCGATGGACATCCACGGCGGCAAGGGCGTGATCCTCGGCCCGAAGAACTACCTGGGACGCGGCTACCAGAGCGTGCCGATCGCGATCACGGTCGAAGGCGCCAACATCATGACGCGCTGCCTGATGATCTTCGGCCAGGGTGCGATCCGCTGTCACCCGTACGTGCTCAAGGAGATGCAGGCGGCGGCGCTGCCCGACTACGGCGAGCGCCTGCGCGCCTTCGACGAGGTGCTGTTCCAGCACATCGGCTTCGGCTTCTCCAATGCCGCGCGCAGCTTCGTCCTGGGCCTGACCCACGCGCACATCGGCGCGGTGCCGGGCGACGCCTATACGCGGCGCTTCTACCGCAAGCTCAACCGGTACTCCGCCGCGCTCGCGCTGGTGGCCGATACCTCGATGCTGGTGCTGGGCGGCAAGCTCAAGTTCAAGGAAAAGCTCTCCGGCCGCCTCGGCGACGTGCTGTCGTACCTCTACATCGCCTCCAGCCTGCTCAAGCGCTACGAGGACCAGGGCCGCCCGGTCGCCGACCGGCCGTTCCTCGCCTGGGCGTTCCACGAGTGCGTCTGGCGCATGCAGATGGCGCTCGACGGCGTGCTGCGCAACTTCCCGGTGCGTCCGGTCGCCTGGCTGCTGCGGGCGCTGGTGTTCCCGCTGGGGCGCCGCGAGGTGCCGCCGTCGGATCGCCTCGGCCGTCGCGTCGCCGCGCTGCTGACCGCGCCGAACGAGGCGCGCACGCGACTGCTGGAATGGACGTACCTGACGCCGACCGCCAACAACACGATCGGCCGCATGAACGCGCTGCTGCCGGAGGTCATCGCCGCCGAGCCGGTCGAGCGCAAGTTCCTCAAGGCGCTCAAGTCCGGCGAACTGGCCGGCTACGACTTCGCGGCCCAGGTCGCCGATGCGGAGGCGCGCGGCATCCTGACCGGCGCCGAGCGGGCCTTGCTCGAGCGCGTGCGCACGGCCAGCTTCGAGTTCATCTCGGTCGACGATTTCGACCCGGCCGACCTCGCCGCCGGCGCCCGCACGGACGAATCCCGGCAGCTGCGCTCGGTAGCCTGAACCGGACGCCGCCGTACGGCGGCGGCAGGCGTCTTCGCGCCGCCCTCAGGCGGCGCGGTCGCGCGCCTGGATCGGATGGCCTTCCTCGTCCTCGTCGGCCACGGCCGGGATTTCCGGCACGGCCGGCGACTCGGGCCTGCGGCTCCGCGTGCGACGCGGGCCGATCGGATCGGGGCGGCGCGGCGGCGCAATGCCGAGGATTGTCGAGAAGCTGACAATTTGCGTCTCTTTCGTCGACACGATCACGTGGATGACCGGCGCCCGGCAGAAGCTGCCGTCGAGCGGCAGCAGGTGCGGCAGCCGGTCGGTCTTGAGGCGTCCGACGACCGGGCCGTTCGACGTTTTCAGCTCGATCACGCCATTCCCGCGCGACCGGATCTCCCCGACCAGTTTGTTCCAATGGGCGATCGTGGCCTTGTCGTTGGTCGTGTGCATGCTCGCTACCGTCGCGTCCGTCGTACACAAATGCATTTCTGGTGCCAGCCGGACGAGGGGCGGTCCCGTCGAGCGGCGCGGTTCGGATGCGTTCCGAAGAATGCCGGATGCGACGGGGGCCCGATCGGCGGGAAGTCGCCCGGAATGCCTCCGGACCTGGGAGGCGAACGGCGGTGACGGTCGGCTCGAGCCGCTCTGCGGGTTTCCTGTTCCGAGGTTCCCGCGAGATCCGGGGGGCGCTTGCGGCGGTCTGGCTACCGCTCAATGACCCGGTATGAACCTGACCCTCGGTCGAGGCCATGACGACGAACCCTCGCGCCGCACGCGTCGACGGTGCCGATCCGCGAGCCCACCTCCGCCGGGATGAAAAAAAGGCGCCGCCGTTGCCGGCGACGCCTGTGGAAAAGGAGCAAGTGCCCTCGTCAGGGAATCGTGATGGGCGCGCCGGTGCGGTCGTAGGCGTAGCCGATCACCTTGGCCGGATAGCCGGTCGGCCAGGTCGTCTGCAGGTGGACGTAGCCGTAGTTGATCTGGCGCGTTTCCTCGTTGTAGAAGCGGAAGCCGAGATAGCCGTTCACGCCTTCGAGGAAACGCCGGGTCTCCGCGTAGCGGCCGCTGGAGACCTCGCTGAAGACCGAATCCGGGCCGATCGTGTCGCCGCTCCGCAATACCCGGTACGGGCCGAATGTCGTATCGGCGACACCGCCGCCGCGACCGGGGCTCGTGTCGCTGCCCCAGTAGAAAAGGGCGTAGGGCGCGAACGGTCCCCCGAAGTAGGACGCGAAGTCGTCGCCGGGGAACGGAAGGTCACTCCACTCGCCGCGCAGGAAATTGAACGACAGGCCGTACGCGGTGGGCGGCAGGTTGACGCTGAGCAGGCCGCTGTCGACGACGGCATCGCTTTCGCCGTCATCGAAACCGGAACAGAACACGCCGTCGCCGTTGCTGGCGCAGGCGTGGTGCACCAGCGGCGCGGTCACCTGCACCGTGATCGGCACCGACAGCGTGCGCTGCGCCGGGTCGTTGGTGACGATGCACAGCTCGGCCTGGTGGCTGCCGGGGTCGAGTTGACCCGCGGCCGGATCGACCTCGACGCGCAGCCGCTTGGACGACCCGCCGGCCACGACATCGGCATTGCCGTCGACGCGCAGCCAGGACACTTCGGCGCCGCCGCAGGAGACGCCGCTGCCGGTCGCGCGGAACGTGAAGTTGCCGGCAGCACCCAGCGCGCCGGTCACGGCGGTGAACGGATTCGCGCCCAGATCGTCGATGTCGGGTGGCCCACCGAAGTTCAGGGACGCGTAGGAGGCGCCACCGTACGTGGTCGAGTCGAAGGCGGCCCCGTACAGGACCTCCGTTGAACCGTCCATCGGCCAGTGCTCGACGAAGCCGACGTAGATGTCGCCCGGTCCCGGAACCTCGAACTGCGTCGCATAGGTCTGGAAGCGGTCGATCGCGTCGATCGCCACGATGCGGTCGCCACCCAGGCGCACCGCATTCTTCGGATCGCCGTCGCCGTCGGCATCGTAGTAGGCCACGAGGTTTACGGGCAGGCCGAGCAAGGCGTCGGGGTTGCCGATCGCCTGCTTCGGCCACATCACGGAGATCGAGTTGATCGTCTGCGCCTCCAGGACCGAATAGCGGTTCAGCCAGATACCCGCGATAGGGCTGCCCATGCCGACGATCTGCTCATAGGCGCCGTCGTCGAGCGCGTAGAGGAAGCCTCCGGCCGCGTTCCACGGTGTGGCATCGAAACCGTGCACCTGCGCCTGGCGCAGGGGCGAGGCAACCGGTGGCACGGGCAGCGACGCCATTGCTTGCGCGGTGCCGCCTTGGCGCACCAGATCCTCGATGCCCGGCTGTGCGGCCAACGCGATGCCGCGGCCGCTCGGCGAATAGCGCAGCGGTGCGCTGCCGACGGCATTGGCAAGAGACAGCTCCTGGTGCGACACCGCGTTGGCGGCTACGCTGAGCGAGAGCGACACCGGCGTGACGCTGGCCGCCGGCGGGTTGATCGGCGGCGGCAGCTGCACCGTCACGGGATTGCCGTCGCCGTCGAACGCCGATTCGACCAGCCGGACCGGAATACCGCTCGGCGCGGTGGTCGCCAGGCGGACGTAGCCGAAACAGTAGTCGCCGCCGGCAACCGGAAACGCCAGGCGCCCGGCGCAGCGGAAGCGGACGCCGATCGCGGCATCGGCACCGGCGTACCAGCCCACGTCGACGCCCAGGCCGGGGCTGTTGCCGAACCCGGTGGCCGGCCCGACGACCGCACCGTCGCCGAGCAGGGCGATCTCGCCATTGCCGTTGAGGGCGAATTCGACGTCGGGTATGGAAGCGAAGCCGAAGACGGTGACGGCGGGCAGGCCGAAGTTCATCAGCATGCCGACCTTCAGGTCCCATCTGGGCCCGAGCAGGCCGGTGTAGTTCAAGGCGTTGCCGACCATGTCATAGGATGTGCCGGCGGCGTTGATCGCCAGCGTGCGGTTGATCGATCCCGACCGGATCAGCCCGTTCCCGCCGGCGGGCACCACGACGAGCCGGGCGGAGGACGCTTGCGTGTTGCTGCCCTGGCTGGTGAGCAGCGCCCCGGCGGGAATCGCGACATCGAACGTGCCGCCGACCGAGGTCACGTCGACGCCGAGCGTGCACGAGCCCTGTGCCGCGATCGTGGCGCCGGAGAGGCTCACACCGCTGCCCGCGGCCGGCGCCGTCAGGCTGCCGCCACAGGTGGTGACGGCATTCGGCACGGCGGCCACGGACAGGCCGGCCGGCAGCGTTACGGTGAAGGTCGAGGTCAATGCCGCCGCCGACGGCAGCGGATTGGCCAGTGTGATCTCGAACCGCGAAATCCCTCCCGAAGCAATCGTCGCGGGCGTGAACGACGGCAGCAGGCCGACCCCCGGCGCAGCCGTGTTGGCGACCACGATCATGTGCGCGTTGGGGAAGCCGGCGCCGCCGACGGGCGTCGGCTCGAGCACTCCGCAGTCGGGCGCACTGATGAAGGACGGATGGGTCTCGGCGGTCGGGTTGCCGCCGCCGTAGAACAGGGAGCCGAATGCCTCGCCGACGTGGTACTCGACCACCAGGTCGTCGGTTGCGGCGTCCGCAAGCAGGCCGGCCACGGGAATCGTGGTGGTGTCCAGTTGCCCGTGCACCAGGACTTCCGCGGAGGACCCGATCGGGCGCAGCAGGTCGACTGGAATCGTGTCGACCGGCGTCGTGCGCGCGAGTGCATGCAGCCGGATCGTGACCGGTGCGGATCCGGTCTCGGCGCCGATCGTCACGCTCTCGATGCGCACGGACGACGGAGCGCCGTGCTCGGCCAGGTAGAAGCGCCGCCAATAGCTCTGGCTGGACGTGTAGTTGGTCTGTGCGTCGGTGCACGACAGGCCGCCCTGCTCGGTCGGTGTGTTGTCGTCCATCTGCGCGAGGGCGCGAGCGCCCAGCACGACCGCCGGGGAGGGGACACGTCCGGCGGCCGGAGCGCGCTGCAGTGATGCAGCACCCGCGGTGCCGGCGACGAGCAGGCCGGCAAGGGACAAGGAAAGGATCTTCATGGGCGATGTTCCGCAGGCGATGACCGCACGCCGTTCCGGCGTGCGTGAGTGCATGGAGAGGTCGTGGCGCGGTGTGTTCATGGCGTGCCCTCGAAACCGTCGCGGAAGATCGCGCCGTCGGGCAGGACCGACAGCACGACCGGCACGCGCTGCATCGCGCGCGCGGAATCGTTGCTGGCCACGCACAGCTGCGCGATGTGCGTTCCCTCGGCCAGTCCGGTGCCATCGAGTTCCAGCGCGATCGTCGCCGAGCCGCCCGCGGGGACCGAGCCGGCCGCCGGGGTCAGCGTGAACCACGGCGCGCCGGCGGGATCGATGCAGTCGTTCGCCGGATCCTTGCCGGTCGCGCGGATCATCGCGTTGCCGGCACGCACTTCCCGCGAGTAGTCCTCGAGGTACATCTGCACGCGATTGGCGGAGAGGTCCTCGAGATTGGGCGCGCCGTCTTCCATCGAGGCGAGCCAGGAGTGTTCGAGCACGGGCGCCGTCGTATCCAGCGCGATCGGGAACCGTTCCGCGATGCCGCCGCGCGCGTAGGTCGACTCGAAGCCGACGTAGACGGCGCCGTCGCCGGGCACGCGGAAATCGGTCGGGAACGTGATGAACTGCCCCTCGGCGGTGATCGTTGCCGGGTGGTCGGTGCCGAGCCGCACGGCGTTGCCCGGGTCGCCATCGGCGTCCGCGTCGTAGTAAGCGACCAGGGTGATCGGGCGGCCGACCAGCGATCCGCCGTTCTCGGCAGGGACCAGTATCGAGATGCTGTCGACGGTGAAGGCACCGGTGCCGGACGGCGCCGCGAAGCGATTGAGCCAGATGGCGGCTTGCTCGGTGTACTGGAAGTTGAACGACTGCTTGGCTTCGTATCCGCCATCGTCGAGCGCGAAGTCGAGCGCGTCGCCCGTCGTCGCGCCCGATGGCGTGGAATGACCGGAACCCGAACGGGCGCGCGGCTGCATCGACACCGCGTGCGCACCTGCCGCTGCGTTCAGTTCGAACTGCAGCGTCTGGTCACCGGGATTGTCGATCCGCAGCGATCGCCGCGCGCTGGTGCCTGGTGGCACGGTCGCGTAGATCGAGCCGGGCTGCACGTGCGCGGTCGCGGGCTTGTGTGCCTCGAAGGCGAAGACGCTGCCGGGAGGGAAGGATCCGATGATCGCCGATCGTCCGGACAGGGCGAACCAGACACCGAAGTAGCCGTAGTCGATGCCTTCCGGCGAGGTCAGCCGGCCGCGTCGGACCCAGCGATCGCCGTCCCTCTCATAGGCGAAGGCGGTGCCCTGTTGCGTCAGGCCGCCGGTGTAGAAGGTCTGGTAGGCGCCGGCGATCGCGAGATCGCCGGCGATGGCGACACTCTCGCCGAGCGAGTCCGCGTAGTCCTTGTCGTTCAGCGACGGCAGCGCCTGCGCCACCGACCAGAGGCCATGGCTGCGCTGCAGCATGAAGACGCCACCGCGTGCGTCGCCGTATTCCAGGTAGCCACTCAATCCGCGCGGCGCGCCGACGATCGCGGTGTCGCCGTCCAGCCCCAGCGACTGGCCGAACCGGATCGCCGCCGACAGCGGCGACGGATACAGCTTCTGGCGCTGCGTCCAGACCCCGTTCTGGCGCTCGAACACGTAGACCAGGCCATGCCAGGGGAAATCGCGGTTGCGCGTCGCGCCGCGTGCACCGATAAGCAAGGTATCTCCCTGCAACGCGATGGCATTGCCGAACTGGTCGCCGGCGCGACCGTCGTCGGGGACGAGCTTCTGCGTCTGCCGCCAGCCGTTGCCGTCGTCGCTGAACAGGTAGACGGCGCCCTGGTTGGCGCGATCGGTGTCGGGGGTGTGCGAATACGCGCCGACCGCGACGGTCGTCCCGTCGATCGCCAGGCTGGTCGCGAACGAGTTGCCGCGTTGCCCCCACGAGCCGGGAGCGCCGTCGTCCGGCGTCAGGCGGGCCGTTTCGATCCAGGAGCCGGCGCGCTCCTCGAAGACGTAGGCCGCGGGCTGCGATTCGGTCCCGGCCGCCTCGGCCGGATCCGGCGGGGCGAAATCAATGCCGTTGTTTCCGCGGGCGTGGCCGATCACGGCTTGCGAACCGCGAATGGCGATGGCGGCTCCGAAGGAGAAGAAGGCCTCCGGTGGGACGGCGAGGCTGGGATCGAGGACCTGGCGCTCGACCCAGCGGCCGTCCTCCTTGCGGTAGACGTGGACCCTGCGGAGGTCGCCGACCATGGCCACCGCGTCCGTCATCGCGATGCCGTTGCGCAGCTCGCTTCCGTCGCCGGGCGTCGGCATGCGCTGGGCCGTCCAGGCCAGGGGTGAGTCAGCGACGGCGGAGGTGGCCGATGCGGGAACACCGCCCTCGGTTGCGTCGACGGCCGGGATGGCCGCGCGGGCTGGGTGGAGACCCAGCCCGGCCCAAGCCGCCAGCAGGGGTATGACGAATCGCTTCATTGCAGGATTCCCCGAAACACTGAAAAAGAGGACGCCAGCCACGACGTCCGGTGGATGCAGGGGACGAACATGGTGGGAGCGGGCGACATGCGCATTCGCCCTGCCTATCGGGAGGCTTAGGCCTGCCTTATGGGAGGCTCATGAGCCCCGCCAGGAGCCCGGATCCGGGCGACGGTGGCGCGGCCGGTCAGCGCGGAGAAGCGCGGCCGGAAATCGACGTGTCGATCCCGCGCGCCGGGATCGGAGCCGGCGCGACTGCCAGCGCCGGCGGGATGCCGCGCTCGCCGGCCAGTCGTTTGGCGGCGGCCAGCGCGCGCCGCCACGGTTCCGGCTGGCCCAGCGCGTGGTAGAGCCTGGTCTGCAGCAAGGCGCAGTCGAAGTCCTGTTCCGCCCAGCGGGCGACGCGCCCGATGACGCGCGTCGCCGGTCCGAGCTCATGCGCGTCGAGCAACTGCGTGCCGTAGGCGACCGCGACGTCGGCGAGACTCGCCGGCGCCGCCGTCGCAGCGGCGTCCAGGGCCGCGTCGAAGTGCCGGCCGGCGACCTCGGGGGCGTCTTCCTGAGCGCTCACCAGCGCCTCCGCCAACCGGAGATGGGTGATGACGTCGGGTTGGGTGGACCCGTCCGCCCACTGGGAGAACGCCCGCGACGCTGCCTTCGCCTCCGCGGACTTCCGCAGCGCCAGCAGCGCGCGGACGCGAAGAAGCGCTGCCGCGGACCGCACTTTCGCGAAATGCGCGGCGGTCGGAGCCGGCATCGGGCGCAGTTCCTCGGCCGAGGCAGCCAGGCGTGCCGCTTCGGCGGCGTCTCCGCGCCCGAGCGCCAGTTGTCCGAGCACCAGCTGCGCATTCGAATAGCGATCCGCCGGTGCCGCCGGGTCGAGTGCTGCCCTGACGGCGAGAAGCCGTCGTTCCGCCTCACCCAGGCGTCCGGCCGCGGCATCCGCCCGGCTGACCTGCACGGCGAGCCAGGACATGGCCCGCTGGTCCGTGGCTTCTTCCATGCTTTTCAGGGCCTTGGACGCCGTTGCGCGTGCGGACTGCGTGTCGAGCAGGTCCAGTTCCATGGCGATCTGGTTGCCATAGGCCACTCGCAGAGCCTCCCCGACCGGAAAACGCTCGAGGCGCTCGATCGCCCGGGCCTGCAGCGTCGTGGCTTCGGCATAGCGCTGCCGTTTGATGAGGGCGCCGGCTTCGTTCGCATCCAGCTCCGCCAGGCCGAGGCTGTCGCCGATCATCTCCATCGTGATGCGCGCCTGGGCGAAGTCGGCATCCGCCTCGGGCCAGCGCCCGAGCAGGACGTTCATCGCCGCCCGGTTTTGCAGCGCGGAGCCGTAGTTGCCCGCGGAATGCCCGTTGCGGGCGGCCTCGACGGCACCGTCGAGGGGCTTCAGCGCCTCCACGGGACGTCCGCTGCGGACGAGCACCGCGCCCAAGGCCTGCAGGGTCGACGAACGCAGCTCGACGTCCTCCATCGTGTCCGAATCGGGCCCGGTCAGCGCTTCCAGTTCGGCCAGCGCCTCCGCCGTCCTGCCCTGCGCGAGCAGCACGTGGACGCCCATGAAGCGTACCCGCGGCGCACCGCGCAGGGCCGGCGGAACCTCGTCCAGGAGCCGCTGCGCGACGTCGAAGCGCTCGCTGGCGACGGCTGCATCGATGAGCAGCGCGGCTTCTTCCTCGCCGGCGCGCTCGTCGCCGAGTCGCCCGGCGACCGGCGCACGGTTCATCATCACCAGCACGCGATCGGCTGCCTGGCGCGCCGTAGCGGTCGGCTCGGCCTGGCGGACCTCGATCTCGCGGGCTCCTTCCAGGCCGCCGAGCTCCAGCCGCAACAGCCAGCCGTCGCTGCCGCGATGGATCGACGGTGCGATGACGATCGTCGCCCCGGTGACCTCGCGAATCTTTTCCGCACTCGGAAGGGCTTCGCCCTGTCCCCCCATCAGGGCCACGATGTTCTGCGCCGGTACCACGTGGACACCGCCTTCGATCAGGCGCGCGGCGAGCAGGTCCATCAGGCCCAGGCGCAGCCACGCCCACTGGCTGTCCGACTCGACATCCATCGCGACCGGGAGCACCGCCACCAAGGCTGCCGTCGCGGGCGCTGCGGACGGTTTGGCCGTCGCCGCGTCCAGCGGCGTCGCGCGATGCCATGAATGCAGCGCCCACGCACCTGCGGCCACCGCCAGCAGCGCGAGAACGCCGAGCGCGAATCGCGGGAGTCGGCGCGTCGCGCTCGCGGCCGCCGGGATCTTGGCCGCCTCCGCCGCAGGAGCGGCGGGAGACTCCTCGTCGACGTCCGCGGCTTCGGACGCGGCCAGGGCCGTGTCCGCGTCGCCGGGCGGCTTCACCGGCTCGACATCGGCGACCCAGTGATAGCCGAAACGCGGCACCGTGCGGATCACGGCACGCTCGCTGTCGCCGAGTGCGCGTCGCAATCCCCAGATCAGCTGGTCGAGCTGCCCGTCGGTGAAATCCGCCTTGCCCCAGATCGCCGCGCCGAGCTCGTCACGGCCGACCGCGCGTTCGCGATGTTCGAACAACCACAGCAGGACATCGAGAACCTTGGGAGCCAAGGTCACCAGATGCCCGTCCTCGAACAGTTGGCGGGCTTGCGGATTCAGCATGAACCGGCCGAAACGATAGTGCCTGAACGCCTGTGCCATGCTCCCGTTTTCGCGCTATGGGCGGCCTCTCGGCCGATGCGTTTGATTTTCCCACAGTTCGCCGGATCGTCGGTCTCGTCGCAATTTCGCCTGCGTCCCCGGCGTGAGCCCGAGGATGCCGTGGCGGATCTCGCCACGGGGACCATGCGGGCATCGTGAGCAATGAGCTCGACGCCTCCCGCACGGCGCGATTCAATCGGCAGGCGCCGAAGCGGAACGTGGTCGGGTCGCGGGAGCGCGTCGACCGGGTCGGTCTTGCTCCGAACGGCGGGCCGTTGCTTGCCTCCGACGTCGTCCTCGTCTTCGCG
Source organism: Dokdonella koreensis DS-123 (assembly GCF_001632775.1). Lineage (NCBI taxonomy): Bacteria > Pseudomonadati > Pseudomonadota > Gammaproteobacteria > Lysobacterales > Rhodanobacteraceae > Dokdonella > Dokdonella koreensis. The sequence continues at coordinate 2,678,237 of NZ_CP015249.1, read as the reverse complement.
TATCCCGGTTTGCGAGGGTCAATCGCGTCCGAGCGTCCGGAGAAGAGCGCCAGATCACGGCTGGCTGGTCGCATGCCGATTCTGCGCGCCGTGCGTCCGTCGATCGCACTGCGCCGACCATGTGTCGCGTGGCCCACGATGCCCGTGGGGCACCGAGGGAGCCGCGCGTGAGGCGGTGAATGCACGCGGGTCATTCGTCAGCGCGAACGGATGGCGCTGCCGCCTGCGGGGCGGCTCGATGGCAGAAACGAAAAAACCGCCCGGTTGCCCAGGGCGGTTTTCCGTACGCGCATCTATCCGAATCGCTAAGTGCTTGATTGGATGGTGGGCGGTGCAGGGATCGAACCTGCGACACCTGCCGTGTGAAGGCAGTGCTCTACCGCTGAGCTAACCGCCCATGGTGCCGGAGAAGGGAATCGAACCCCCGACCCACGCATTACGAATGCGTTGCTCTACCAACTGAGCTACTCCGGCCCGCGGGGCCGCGCAGTATAGACACTCGGCGTGCCGTGGACAACACCGTCGTCGCGCCGGATTGCCGGTGGATGCCGGCGTCCGCCGCCGGTACCGCCGACGGCCGGTCGGCGGCGCCCGGGCTTCAGAACCACTGCCGTACCTCGCCGGCACCGGCGACGTTCTCGACGCAGCGCCCGCACAGCTCCGGATCGTCGGCCGTGCCGCCCACGTCCGCCCGGTAGTGCCAGCAGCGCACGCACTTGGCCGCTGCGCTCGGCCGGGCGACGACCCAGGCCTCGCCCTCGTCGATCTCCACGCGCACCGCGTCGGCGGGCCGGGTATCCAGGTCGGCCAGGACCAGTTCCGAGGTGATGAAGAAGAAGCGCAGCTCGGCGGCCGTGTCGGCGTAGCGGGCGCGCGTCGCGGCGTCGAGGTGCAGCGTCACCTCGGCCTGCAGCGAGGCGCCGATCGCGCCGTCGTTGCGCATGCCCTCCAGCACCTTGGAGACGGTGCCGCGGATCGCCAGCAGGTCGGCCCAGAAACGGCGGCGCTCCGGCGAGGCCTGCATCGGCGCGAGGCCTTCGTACCAGGTCTCGAAGAACACCGACGCGCCGCGCGCGCTGCCGCCGGCAGCGGCCGGCAGGTGCTGCCAGATCTCCTCGGCGGTGAAGCTGGTCAGCGGGGCGAGCCAGCGCACCAGTGCCTCGAGGATGCGGAACATCGCGCTCTGCGCGCTGCGCCGGCCGTGGCTGTCGGTCGGCATCGTGTAGAGCCGGTCCTTGGTGATGTCCAGGTACAGCGAACCCAGCTCGTTCGTGCAGAAGTTCTGCACGCGCTGCACGATCTCCGGATAGTCGTAGCGCTCGTAGGCGGCGATCACGGCGGTCTGCACGTCGTGCGCCTGCTGCACCGCCCACTGGTCCAGCAGCAGGCAGCCTTCCACCGGCAGCAGGTGCCGGGCCGGATCGAAGCCGTCGAGGTTGCCGAGCAGGAAGCGGGCGGTGTTGCGGATGCGGCGATAGGCATCGGAAACGCGCTTCAGGATCTCGTCGGAGACGGCGATCTCGTTGCGGTAGTCGGTCGAAGCCACCCACAGGCGCAGCACGTCGGCGCCGAGCGTATCGACGACCTTCTGCGGCGCGATCACGTTGCCGAGCGACTTGGACATCTTGCGGCCGTGCTGGTCGACCGTGAAGCCGTGCGTCAGCACCTCGTCGTACGGCGCGCGACCGTGCATCGCCGATGCCGTCAGCAGCGAGGAGTGGAACCAGCCGCGGTGCTGGTCCGAGCCTTCCAGGTACATGATGCGGTCGTCGGGGCCGTGCGCCAGCTCGGGACGCTGGTCGAGCACGGCGTAGTGCGTCACGCCCGAGTCGAACCACACGTCCAGGACGTCGCCGACCTTCTCGTAGCGCTCGGCGTCCTCGCCGAGGAGCTCGCGGGCATCGAGCGCGGCCCAGGCGTCGATGCCGTCCTTCTCGACGCGCTGCGCGACCTGCTCGAACAGCTCGACGCTGCGCGGATGCGGCAGCTGCGTGCTCTTCTCGACGAACAGCGCGATCGGCACGCCCCAGGTGCGCTGGCGCGAGATGCACCAGTCGGGCCGGCCGGCGATCATGCCGGTGATGCGCTCCTCGCCCCAGGCCGGGATCCAGCGCACCGCCTTGATCGCCTCCAGGGCGGTGGCGCGCAGGCCTTCCTTCTCCATGCTCATGAACCACTGCGGCGTCGCGCGGAACGCGACCGGCGTCTTGTGGCGCCAGCAGTGCGGGTAGCTGTGCTCGAACCTGGCGAACGCGAGCAGGTGGCCGTTGCCGCGCAGCAGCTCGACGATCGCGTCGTTCGCCTTCCAGATGAACTGCCCCTCGAACAGCGGCGTGCCGGGCAGGTAGACGCCGTTGCCGCCGACCGGATTGAGTTCCGCTGCGCTGTAGCGGTCGATCAGGCCGTAGGCCTGCCCGACCGCGAAGTCCTCGACGCCGTGGCCGGGCGCGGTGTGGACCGCGCCGGTGCCGTCCTCGGCGCTGACGTGAGCGCCGACCAGGATCGGCACCTGCCGGTCGTAGAACGGGTGGTGCAGGGCGGTCAGCTCCAGGTCCGCGCCGATCGCCGTGCGGCTGCCTGCCGGCAGTGCGACGCCGTCGATCCCATAGCGCGCGAGCGCCTTTTCCGCGAGGGCGGCGGCGATCACCAGCAGCACGCGCTTGCCCTCGCGCGCCGGCCCCTCGACCAGCACGTACTCGAGCTCGGGGCCGAGCGAAACGGCCAGGCTGGCCGGCAGTGTCCACGGCGTCGTGGTCCAGATCGGCACGGCGACGAGGGTCGCTTCGTCGACCGTCACGCCGAACCGTTTCGCGAGCGCCTGCGGATCGACCGCGTCGTAGGCGACGTCGATCGCCGGAGAGGTCTTGTCGGCATACTCGATCTCGGCCTCCGCCAGCGCCGAGCCGCAGTCGAAGCACCAATGCACCGGCTTGAAGCCGCGCGTGACGTGGCCGTTGGCGTAGATCCTGGCCAGGGCGCGCAGCATGTCGGCCTCGAAGCGCGCATCCATCGTGCGATACGGATGGTCCCAGTCGCCGAGGATGCCCAGCCGCTTGAAGTCCGCGCGCTGCAGGTCGATCTGCTTGGCGGCGTACTCGCGGCACTTCTGGCGGAACGTTGCCGCGTCCACCTTCTGGCCGACCTTGCCGACCTCCTTCTCCACGGCGATCTCGATCGGCAGGCCGTGGCAGTCCCAGCCCGGGACGTACGGCGACCGGTAGCCCGCCATCAGCTTGGACTTGACGACGACGTCCTTGAGCACCTTGTTGACGGCGTGGCCGATGTGGATCACGCCGTTCGCGTACGGCGGGCCGTCGTGCAGGATGAAGGCCCGCTCGCGCCCGGCCGTGTGGCGCTGGATTGCCTGGTAGCGCTCGCTCGCGTACCACTCGGCCAGCATCGCCGGCTCGCGCTTGGCCAGGTCCGCCTTCATCGCGAAGTCGGTCTTCGGCAGGTTGATGGTGCTCTTGTAGTCCTTGGTCACGCGGTCACTCCGGCTTTGGCAGCCTGCGGAAGGCCCAGAATCGTGCGCGCCGCGGCGGCGTCGAGGTCCATCTGGCGGACCAGGGCGTCGAGATCGGCGAATTTTTCCTCGTCGCGCAGCTTGGCGACGAACTCCACGTCGAGGCGGCGGCCGTACAGGTCGCCGTCGAAATCGAACAGGTGCGCCTCCAGCAGCGGTTCGCTGCCGTCGACGGTCGGCCGTACGCCGAGGCTGGCCACGCCCGGGTGCGGCTCGCCGGCCAGGCCGTGCACGCGCACCGCGAAGATGCCGTTGACCGGCGAGATGCGGCTGCCCAGGGCGATGTTCGCGGTCGGATAGCCGAGCCGCCGGCCCAGCTGCTGGCCGTGCACCACGGTGCCGCCGATCCGGAAGCGGCGGCCGAGCAGCGCCGCGGCGCCGTCGAAATCGCCGGCCGCCAGCAGCTCGCGGATGTGGCTGGAGCGCACGCGCGCGCCGTCCACCGCGAAGTCCGGGAAGACCTCGACGCGGAAACCGGCATCGGCGCCGGCCGCGCGCAGCAGCGCGACGTCGCCCTTGCGGCCGTGGCCGAAGCGGAAGTCGGCGCCGACGAAGACCTCGCGGGCCTGCAGCCGGTCCACCAGCACGCACGCGATGAAGCGCTCGGCCTCCCAGTGGGCCAGCTCGGCATCGAAGTTCAGCGACAGCAGGATGTCGATACCGGCGGCCTCGAACTGCTCGATCTTGTCGTGCAGGTCCGACAGGCGCAGCAGCGGCGTGGTGCGCGCAAAGAACTCACGCGGGATCGGCTCGAAGCTGACCACGGCCGCCGGCAGGCCGAGCGCGTCGGCGCGCCGGCGGACCTGGTCGAGCAGGGCGCGGTGGCCGCGATGGACGCCGTCGAACGCGCCGACGCACAGAACACTGCCGCCCGGGGCCAAGGGCGGGCCCGCGGCATCGTGGAATACCTGGATCATCGCGCGATTATAGCGAGCCGGTGGCAATGCCGTCGTGCCGAACCGCCCGGCGGCACGGTCATCGCACCGCCTGCATCACCGGCTCCGGCGCTCACGGTCGAGCCGGTCGGGCCGTTCCGCAAGCCGGCCGTTCGCCGCGGTCCGCGAACGGCCGCGGACCGCTCTAGGGCGTGTCATCAATCCCCCGGCAGGTCGCGTTGGCCCTGGAAAGTCGTCAGGGGGTGTTGTGTGGCGCCGCGCCTGACTGGCCGTCAGGTCAAGCCGCGCAACGCACGCTGGCGGCTTTCCAGGGCCAACCCGTAGGGCCGCTCTTGCGTGCGCCCGGGACTGCGTCATCGCTCGGGCGTGGACCCACGTCCACTTCCTCCCTCTTCCTTGTCCCGGACGCACGCAAGAACGGCGCGGCCTACCGGGGGATTGATGACACGCCCTAGTGTGCGCGCAGGTCGCGGACGCGCAGGCCGAGCGCCAACAGCGTCGCGACGAAGGCCGTGCCTGCCGCGACGATCAGGATCGAAAGACGCAGCAGTCGGGTCGCCGCCGGCCAGGCGGTCCAGTCGTTCCAGACGACGAGCCCGCCGACGAGCACGGCGACCAGCGCGGCGCAGGCTAGGCCCAGTCGCAGCAGGTGCCGGCCCCAGCCAGGTTGGCGGCGATAGAGGCCTTCGCGGCGCAGCGCGCGCCAGAGCAGGGCCAGGTTGAGATAGCTGGCGAGCGCGCTGGCGAGCGCGAGCCCCACGTGCAGGCCGGGTACGCGCTCCAGCGCCGCGAGCCAGCCGTCGGACAGGTCGCCGGGCGCATGCCACAGCGCCAGCAGCAGGCCGACGAAGACGACGTTGAGCAGCATGCTGGCGACCATCGCCGCCACACCGGCGCGAACCGGCGTGCGTGTGTCCTGGCGCGCATAGAACGCCGGTGCCAGGACCTTCACCAGCACGAAGGCCGGCAGGCCGAAGCTCAGCGCCGACAGCGACAGGGACGCCATGCGCACGTCGTGGGCGTCGAAACGGCCGTGCTGGAACAGCGTCGAGACGATCGGGCCGGCCAGCAGCACCAGGCCGAGCATCGCCGGCAGCGCGATCAGCAGCGCGGTGCGCAGGCCCCAGTCCAGCGCCTTGGAATAGCCGAGCGGGTCGTCGCCGACATGGTGGCGCGAAAGCGAGGGCAGGATCACCGTGCCCAGCGCGACGCCGAACAGACCCAATGGAAATTCCAGCAGCCGGTCGGTCTGCGACAGCCAGGTCTGCGAGCCGGTGATCAGGAACGAGGCGATCAGCGTGTCGAGCAGCAGGTTGACCTGTGCCACCGACGAGCCGAACAGGGTCGGCACCATCAGCTTCAGGATGCGCTGCACCTGCGGGTGGCGCCAGCCCCAGCGCGGCAGCGTCAGCAGGTTCAGCCGGCGCAGCGCCGGCAGCTGGAACAGCAACTGCAGCACGCCGGCGGCCAGGATCGCCCAGCCCAGCGCCATGATCGGCACGTCCATCCGCGGCGCCAGCCACAGCGCGCCGGCGATCATGCACAGGTTGAAGATCACCGGCGTGAGCGCCGGCAGCGCGAAGCGGTGGAAGCTGTTGAGCACACTGCCGGCCAGTGCCGTCAGCGAGACGAACAGCAGGTACGGGAACGTCAGCCGCAGCAGGTCGGCGGTCAGCGCCAGCTTGGCCGGATCGTCGATCGAGCCGGGTGCGAAGACACGCGTCACGCCCTCGGCGCAGGCGATGCCCAGTGCGGTGACGACCAGCAGGATGCCGCCCAGCGTGCCGGCCGTGCGCGCGATCAGCTCGCGCAGCGCCTCGGCGCTGTCGCGCTCCTTGACCTCGGTCAGCACCGGCACGAACGCCGCCGCGAACGAACCCTCGGCGAACAGGCGGCGCATGAAGTTGGGGATCCGGAACGCGACCCAGAACGCGTCGGTGGTCGCATTGGCGCCGAAGGTCCAGGCGATGACCATTTCGCGGACCAGGCCGAGGACGCGGGAGACGAAGGTGCCGCCGCTGAAGCTCAGCATCGACCGCAGGAGGCTGGGAGTTGGAGGCATCGGCGCTACGCGAATGGAAAATGAAGGCCGGCCGCTGCCGACGGGAACGGGTACAGTGTCGGCGGATGGCCGGGCGATCCCCGGCCCGGGAGGCGAAAACCAAGCGGCTAGTATCGGGCTTTTACCTGCGCGTCCCCAATCCCCCGCGGCCGTCTCCGGCCTGCGACTTGACCGTTGCGGCCAGCGGCTTCATAATCCCACGCCTTTTTTCTTGCCCCGATTCCTGGAGTACCATCCGTGGCCAACATCAAGTCCGCCAAGAAGCGTGCGCGTCAGTCCGAGCAGGCGCGTCAGCGCAACGCCAGCGCCCGTTCGATGGTGCGTACCGCTATCAAGAAGGTCGTCAAGGCGCTCGACGCCAAGGACAAGGCCGGCGCCGAAGCGGCGTTCCGCGTCGCCGAGCCGATCATGGATCGCTATGCCGCGCGCGGCCTGATCCACCAGAACAAGGCCGCTCGCCACAAGAGCCGCCTGACCGCGCACATCCGCGCGCTGGGCTGAGTCCGGGACGAAGCAGCAACGAAAAAGCCGGCGAAAGCCGGCTTTTTTTGTTGTGCGCCGCGCGGGGGCGGATGCGTCCGTCCGTCAGCCGGCGGCATCGAGCGCGTCGCGGCGCTGCTCGTCGAAGAAGCGCTGGATCTCCAGGCAGATCGGCCAGGTGCCGTCGCGGCCGATCGCCGAGGCGACGAACCAGGGCTGCTTCCACTTGAGTCGCCGGACGATCGCCTTGGCGGTCTTGGCGCGCTCTTCCTCGGGCAGCAGGTCGGCCTTGTTGAGTACCAGCCAGCGCGGCCGCTGCAGCAGCTCCGGATCGAACTGCGCAAGCTCCTGCTCGATCGTGCGGAACTGGTCGACCGGGTCGGTGATGCCGTCGAGCGGCGCGATGTCGACCAGGTGCAGCAGCAGGCGGGTGCGGGCGACGTGCTTGAGGAACTGCACGCCCAGGCCCGCGCCCTCGGCAGCGCCCTCGATCAGGCCCGGGATGTCGGCGATCACGAAGCTCTGGTCGGTATCGATGCGTACCACGCCCAGGTGCGGCTGCAGCGTCGTGAACGGATAGTCGGCCACGCGCGGGGTCGCCGCCGAGACCGCGCGGATGAAGGTCGACTTGCCGGCGTTCGGGAAGCCGAGCAGGCCGACGTCGGCCAGCACCTTCAGCTCCAGGCGCAGCTCGCGGTCCTCGCCTTCCGAGCCGGACGTCGCGCGCCGCGGCGCCCGGTTGACCGAGCTCTTGAAGTGGACGTTGCCGATGCCGCCGGTGCCGCCCCGCGCAACCAGCAGGCGCTCGCCGTGCCGGGTCAGGTCGCCGATCTGCTCGTCGGTCGCGACGTTGTAGATGACCGTACCGACCGGCACGCGGATGACGTTGTCCGCGCCGGCCTTGCCGTTCATCTGGCGGCTCATGCCGTTCTCGCCGCGCTGGGCGCGGTGGGTGCGTTCGTGGCGGAAATCGACCAGCGTGTTGAGGCCCTCGTCGGCGACCAGGTAGACGCTGCCGCCGCCGCCGCCGTCGCCGCCGTCGGGGCCGCCGAACGGGATGAATTTCTCGCGCCGGAAGCTGACGCAGCCGTTGCCGCCGTTGCCGGCAATGACGCGGATCGTGGCTTCATCGACGAAATGCATGAGACACCGTTGCAGGGAGCGGAAAGAGGAGGTTGCCGGCGGGTCCGCCGCGTGCCGGCGGGCGGTCGCGCCGTACAAACGAAAAGCCCCGCCGTAGCGGGGCCTTCGCGATGTCGGGCCCGCCGCGAGGCGGCGGGGCCGGCGTCAGGCGGACGGGACGATGTTGACGGTCTTGCGCTTCTCGGCGCCCTTGACCTTGAACTCGACCACGCCGTCGACCAGCGCGAACAGCGTATGGTCACGGCCCAGGCCCACACCGGTGCCCGGGTGGAACTTGGTGCCGCGCTGGCGAATGATGATGTTGCCGGCGTTGACGGCCTGGCCGCCGTAGATCTTGACGCCGAGGTACTTCGGATTGGAATCGCGGCCGTTGCGGGTAGAGCCGCCAGCTTTCTTGTGTGCCATGACTAGACTCTCCTCAGGCGCCGGTGATGCCGGTGATTTCGATTTCGGTGTAGTGCTGCCGGTGGCCCATCTCCTTGCGATGGTGCTTGCGGCGACGGAACTTGACGATGCGGATCTTGTCGGCGCGGCCGTGCGAACGGATCTTGGCCGCGACCTTGGCGCCGCTGATTAGCGGGGCCCCGATCGTGATCGACTCGCCTTCGCCGATCAGGAGCACCTGGTCGAACTCGACGGTGCTGTCGACGTCGGCGACGAGCTTCTCGACGCGCAGGGTCTCGCCCTGCGCCACGCGGTACTGCTTACCGCCGGTAACGATGACTGCGTACATGCTGGCAATGCCTCTGTAGTTATTCTGACTTCTGCCCGCCGACGCGCGAAGCGCCGGTAAAAATCGGCCGCCGACTATAGCCGGAGCGGGCGGTCGCGTCAAGCCGTCGCAGGTGCGTCCTCAAGCTGAACAACCGGGCGTGATCGGGGCGCCGGCCCTTGATATCGGGCCGTCCGTCACGGGGTTCGTCGCCTCCGCCTGCGCGCTATAGTGCCCAGTTCGCCTTCCCCCCGAGCCGGCCATGGACACGATCCGCATCCGCGGTGCGCGCACCCACAACCTCAAGAACATCGACATCGACCTGCCGCGCGACAAGCTGATCGTGATCACCGGCCTGTCCGGCTCCGGCAAGTCCTCGCTGGCGTTCGACACGATCTACGCCGAAGGCCAGCGCCGCTACGTCGAGTCGCTGTCGGCCTATGCGCGCCAGTTCCTTTCGGTGATGGAGAAGCCCGACGTCGACCACATCGAGGGCCTCTCGCCGGCGATCTCGATCGAGCAGAAGTCCACCTCCCACAATCCGCGCTCGACGGTCGGCACGATCACCGAGGTCTACGACTACCTGCGCCTGCTGTTCGCGCGGGTCGGTACACCGCGCTGCCCCGACCACGGCATCACGCTGGAGGCGCAGACCGTCAGCCAGATGGTCGACGCGACCCTGGCGCTCGATGGCGCCAGGCGCTACATGCTGCTGGCGCCGGTGATCCGCGAGCGCAAGGGCGAGCACGTCCAGGTGTTCGAGCAGCTGCGTGCGCAGGGCTTCGTGCGGGCCCGCGTCGACGGCGTGGTCCACGAGCTGGACGCGGTGCCGCCGCTGACCCTGCGCCAGAAGCACACGATCGAGGCGGTCATCGACCGCTTCCGCCCGCGCGAGGACCTCAAGCAGCGGCTGGCCGAGTCGTTCGAGACGGCGCTGCGCCTCGGCGACGGCATCGCGATCCTGGCCGACATGGACGGCGGGTCGGCCGAGACGACGTTCTCCTCGCGGTTTTCCTGCCCGGTCTGCGACTACGCGCTGCCGGAGCTGGAGCCGCGCCTGTTCTCGTTCAATTCCCCGGTCGGCGCGTGCCCGGCCTGCGACGGCCTCGGCGTGACGCAGTTCTTCGATCCGGGACGGGTCGTCGTCCATCCGCAGCTCAGCCTCGCGGCCGGTGCGGTGCGCGGCTGGGACCGGCGCAACGCCTACTACTTCCAGATGATCCTGTCGCTGGCGCGGCACTACCGGTTCGACGTCGACGCGCCCTGGGACGAGCTGCCGGCGGCGATCTGCCAGCACGTGCTGTACGGCTCGGGCGACGACCCGATCAGTTTCCGCTACCTCAGCGAGTCCGGCGGCACGGTGACGCGCAAGCACCGCTTCGAGGGCATCATCCCGAACCTGGAGCGCCGCTATCGCGAGACCGAATCGCCGGCCGTGCGCGAGGAGCTGTCCAAGTACGTCAGCGAGCAGCCGTGCCCGGACTGCGGCGGCCAGCGCCTCAACCGCAGCGCCCGCAACGTGTTCGTCGGCGATCGCAACCTGCCGACGCTCACGGCGCTGCCGATCGACCAGTCGCTGGGCTTCTTCCAGGCGTTGACGCTGGCCGGCTGGCGCGGCGAGATCGCCGCGAAGATCGTCAAGGAAATCCGCGAGCGGCTGCATTTCCTCGTGGACGTCGGTCTGGACTACCTGACGCTCGACCGGCAGGCCGACTCGCTGTCGGGTGGCGAGGCCCAGCGCATCCGCCTGGCCTCGCAGATCGGCGCCGGGCTGGTCGGCGTGATGTACGTGCTCGACGAGCCCTCGATCGGCCTGCACCAGCGCGACAACGAGCGCCTGCTCGGCACGCTCAACCGCCTGCGCGACCTCGGCAACACGGTGATCGTCGTCGAGCACGACGAGGATGCGATCCGCCTGGCCGACCACGTCGTCGACATCGGCCCCGGTGCTGGCGTCCACGGTGGCGAGGTGGTCGCCCAGGGCTCGCTGGCCGACGTGCTCGCCGCACCGCGCTCGCTGACCGGGCAGTACCTGTCCGGCGAGCGCCGCGTCGAGGTGCCGGCGCATCGGCGCACGCCCGACCCGGAGGCGATGCTGCGCCTGCTCGGGGCCAGCGGCAACAACCTCAAGAACGTGGACCTGGAGATCCCGGCCGGGCTGTTCGTGGCGGTCACCGGCGTGTCCGGGTCGGGCAAGTCCACGCTGATCAACGACACGCTGTACCGGCTCGCCGCGAGCGAACTCAACGGGGCGCACGAGAAGGCCACCGCGTACCGCGAGATGCAGGGGATGGAGCTGTTCGACAAGGTGGTCGACATCGACCAGTCGCCGATCGGCCGCACGCCGCGCTCGAACCCGGCCACCTATACCGGCCTGTTCACGCCGCTGCGCGAGCTGTTCGCCCAGGTGCCCGAGGCGCGCTCGCGCGGCTACGGCCCCGGACGCTTCAGCTTCAACGTCAAGGGCGGCCGTTGCGAGGCCTGCGAGGGCGACGGCCTGATCAAGGTCGAGATGCACTTCCTGCCGGACGTGTACGTGCCCTGCGACGTCTGTCACGGCAAGCGCTACAACCGCGAGACGCTGGAGATCCTCTACAAGGGCTGCACCATTTCCGACGTGCTCGACATGACCGTCGAGGACGCGATGAAGCTGTTCGAGAACGTGCCGACGCTGGCGCGCAAGCTCGAGACGCTGATCGACGTGGGACTGGGCTACATCAAGCTCGGCCAGAGCGCCACCACGCTGTCCGGTGGCGAGGCGCAGCGCGTCAAGCTGTCGCGCGAGCTCAGCAAGCGCGACACCGGGCGCACGCTGTACATCCTGGACGAACCGACCACCGGCTTGCATTTCTACGACATCGAGCAGCTTCTCAAGGTGCTGCACCGCCTGACCGAGGCGGGCAATACCGTGGTCGTGATCGAGCACAACCTCGACGTCATCAAGACCGCCGACTGGGTCGTCGACCTCGGTCCCGAGGGCGGCGACCGCGGCGGCACGATCATCGCCGCCGGCACGCCCGAGGCTATCGCCGCCAACCCGGCCTCGCATACCGGCCGGTTCCTGGCGCGCGTGCTCGATGCGCCGGTCGCACCGCCGGCCGGTCGTGGCGCACGCGCCACCGGTGCCAAGAACACGAAGAGGAAGAAGAAGGCATGAATCGATCCCGCAAGAAGCCGGCCGCGGCGCCGGCGGAGCCGCCCCCGCCGGAAACCGTGCCGGTACCCGCCGGCCGTGCGGAGACGGGCGGCGAGGGCGGTACCTGCCTCGGCGCATTTCCAATCGCGTTGCGTTGGCGCGACCTCGACGCCTTCAATCACGTCAACAACGGCAATTTCCTGACCTTTCTCGAGGAAGCGCGGCTGCGCTGGCTGTCGGGGGTGGAGGGGCCGTGGTTCGACGAGCACAGCATGCCGGTGGTGGCCGCGATCCAGGTCAACTACCGGCGCCAGCTGGGTTGGCCGGCGGAGATCGACGTCGAGCTGTACTGCGAGCGCGTCGGCCGCTCCTCGCTGACGATCGGCCACCGGATCGTGGCGCGCACGGACCATACGCTGTACGTCGACGGCCATGTCGTCGTGGTCTGGATCGATCCGGCCGACGGGCGGTCGACGCCGTTGCCGGCGGCGATCCTCACGGCCTGCGAGCACGCCGGCCGCGACGGCTGAAGCCCGCGGCGCGCGGGCGGTTCTCGTGCGGTTACCGGGCCCGGGCGCCGGGCCGGAAGACGCGTCCTAGTGTGCGTGGCCGGCGTGGTCGTGGTCGGCGTGACCGTGGCCCGTCGCCGGCGCGCGATCGGCGACCGTGAACTCGGCCGGGACGCGGCTGCCGTCGTCGAGCACGAACACGATCCGGACGCTGCCGCCGGCTTCGATCGCCTGCGCCGGTTCCATCAGCATCAGGTGCTTGCCACCCGGTTCCAGCGTCGCGCTTGCGCCGGCGTCGATCGACAGTCCGGCCAGCTCGCGCATGCGCGAGACGCCGTCGACGAGCGTGGTTTCGTGGATCGACACCGCGCCGAACGCCGTGCTTTCGACGGCGGTCACGCGCAGCGGCGCATCACCGCCGTTGTGCAGCCGCGCGTAGCCGGCCAGCATCGAAACCCCCGGCGGCGCGGGACGAATCCAGCCCGCCTCGACGTCGAGCCGGCCGGCGCCCCAGGCGCTGCCGGCGAACAGCGACGATAGCGCCGCGACGGCCGTCATGCATTGTTGCAATCGATTCATCGGTATCTCCTGAGCGCCCCGTATCATAGCCCGCCTGACGCAGCCCCCAAGGAAACGCGACCATGCACCGCACGTTGCTCGCCACTGGATTGACCCTTGCCGCCGTGGTTCCGGCGGCCGCCGCCGACAGCGTCGGGCTGACGATCTACCGCAACAGCGGCGGTGCGCTGTTCGAGGGGGGCGGTTCTCCCGTCGCCGACGGCTACGCGGTCGTGCACGAGCGCCGCAGCATTTCGTTGAGCGGCGGCCGCGAGTCGCTGTCGCTCGGCGGCCTGCCGACGACGCTGGATCCGGAAGCGGTCGCGCTCGACCTCGGCCGCAGCCGCGTGCTGGCCCAGCGCGTGCTCTCGGCCGGCGACGGCGGCACGCTGGCGGCGCACCGCGGCGAGCGCGTGCAGATCCAGCGCGCCGACGGCAGCGCGATCGTCACCGGCGTGCTGGTCGGGGTGGACGGCAACGGCCTGACGGTGCGCGACGACAGCGGCGACATGCGCTACCTACGCGAGTACGCCGCCGTGCGCTTCCTGGATCGCACCGGCCAGCCCGGCAGCACGCTGCAGCTGGTGGTGGACGGCAGTGCCGGCAACACCCTGGCTGCGCTGACGTATCCGACCTCGGGCCTCGGCTGGCGTGCGGCCTATGCGGCGACGCTGGCCGACGGCAGCGGCTGCAGTCTCAATCTCGAGGCGCTCGCCAGCATCGCCAACCGCAGCGGCCGCGACTACCAGGGCGCACGCCTCAAGCTGATCGCCGGCGAGCCGAACATCGCCAGCGGCGGCGGTCCCCAGCCGTTCGCGATGAAGGCGATGATGGCGCGCGACTCGGCACCCGAATCGCTGCCCGAGCAGGCTGCGCTCGGTGACTACCGCAGCTACGTCATCGACGGTGCACTCGACCTTCCCGACGCCAGCGTCACCCAGGTGCCGCTGTACGCGCCGCGCACGCTCAACTGCCAGCGCAGCTGGCTGTTCGACGTCGGCAATGCCTGGTTCCCGGCCAAGCCGCTGCTGACCGCGGACTACGAGGGCGCGCCGGTGGCGTCGCGCGTCGTCAGCAGCCTGCGCTTCGTCGCCGACGAGAACCTGCCGGCCGGCACGCTGCGCGTGCTGACGCGCGATCGCGACGGCAGCCTGGAGCTGCTCGCCGAGGCGCGCCTGGACGACACCGCCAAGGGGTTGCCGGCCACGATCACGCTCGGCAATGCCTTCGACCTGTCCGGCCAGCGCGAGCGCACGGCGTTCAGCGTCGATCGCGGCGGACGCACGATGGACGAGGGGTTCCGCGTCACGCTGACCAACAGCGGCGACGTCGCGCGAACGGTGACGGTGCGTGCGTACCCCAACCGCTGGCGGACCTGGAGCCTGGTCAGTTCCAGCCAGAAGCCGGCGCGGCAGACGGTCAATCAGCTCGAGTTCGCGGTGGAGGTTCCCAAGGGTGGCAAGGCGACGCTGGACTACGCGCTGCGCTACAGTTGGACGCCCACCGAGGAATGAACGCACCGCCATGCTCGATATCGTCGACCACCCCTCCGTCCGTGAACTTCGCCTCGCCCGTCCGCCGGTAAACGCACTCGATCCGGCCCTGGTCGGCCGCTTGCGCGAAGCGATCGAGGCGGCGCCCGCGTCCGGTGCGCGCGGGCTGCTGTTGTCCGGCGCGCCCGGCATGTTCTCGGCCGGGTTGGACGTTCCAGCCCTGCTGGCACTGGACCGGGCGGCGATGCACGCGTTCTGGACCGAGTTCTTCGCCCTGTGCGCGGCGATCGCCCGCTCGCCGATCCCGAGCGTGGCCGCGCTGACCGGACACAGTCCGGCCGGCGGCGCCGTGCTGGCGATGTTCTGCGACTACCGCGTCATGGCGCGTGGTCCGTACCGCATCGGCCTCAACGAGGTCCAGGTCGGCCTGTCGGTGCCCGACTGCATCCAGGTCGGCTTGCGCCGGCTGGTCGGCACCTATCGCGCCGAGCGCCTGATGGTCTCCGGGACGATGCTGGAGGCCGAGCAGGCGCAGGCGATCGGTTTCGTCGACGAACTGGTCGACGTCGACCACGTCGTGCCGCGGGCGCTGGTCTGGCTCGGCGAGCTGCTGCAGCTGCCGCCGCGCGCGATGGCCGAGACCCGCCGGCTGGCGCGTGCCGACCTGGTCGCCGCCTTCGCGGACCTGGCGGCGTTTCCGGTGGAGGCATTCGTCGACGGCTGGTTCTCCGACGAGTCGCAGGGCACGCTGCAGGCGCTGGTCGCGCGCTTGCGCAGCAAGTCGCGCTGATCGACGGCGCCGGGGCGCGATCCGGTCGTGGCTGCCAGGACCGACCGCTCCGGCTGCGCCCTGCCGCGCCTGCCTGCGCTGGCGCTGCCGGTCGCGATCGCGCTCGCCGCCGGGCCGCTTGCGGCGGCGCGGTTGCCCGGCTGGATCTGCACGCACCCCGATGCGCTGTTCGTCGACGGCCTGGACGCGGTGCCGGCGGTCCTGCGCCAACCCTCCGGCGGTTCCGGCGGCAGCTATCCCGGCGCCGTCACGCGCACGGTATCGGTGCCCGGCGTCGGCAGCCGCAGCTATCGCTTGTACCTGCCTGCCGCCTACCGGCCTGGCCACGCGTTCCCGCTGGTGGTGGCGCTGCACGGCGCCGCCGGTCCCGGCAATGCGGCGGCCGCGGCCACCGCCCTGGCGATGGCCTGGGCGCCGGCAGCCGATGCCGGGCAGGTGGTCGTGCTGGCGCCCGTGGCCGGCGGCAGCCAGGGCGGATGGCTCGCGCCGGACGTGGACGGCAGCGGCCCGTCGGACTACGACGTCGTCGCCGCGGCGATCGCGGATGCGGCGGCTGCCTACAACATCGACCTCCTGCGTGTGTACGGCTGGGGCTACTCGGCCGGCGGCGCGGTCATGCACGACCTCAATCTCACGCCGATCAACCGGCACTACCAGGCGTTCTCCGCCTACGCGGTGGCCGCGGCGGCACGCATCCAGTGCGTGGACTACATCGGTCCGTACTGCGATCCGGCCACGGCGCCGGTCCGGGTGCCGGTCGCGATCCGCATCGGGCAGTCCGACAGCCTGTTGCCGTACGCCCAGGCCGATCGCACGGCCTTCCTCGCGGCCGGCTGGACCGCCGGCGATACGCTGGCCTATGCCGAGTTCGCAGGCGGGCACGTCTACGACGCGGCCGGCATCGCCGCGGCCTGGACCTTCCTCTGCCCGTTTCGCCGCGACCCCTGAAGCCGGTTGGTTGCGAAAGGCGGGCATGCCGTACCATTGCCGGCCTTTGTCCCCGCCGGAGCGAACGTGAGCATCAAGTCCGATCAGTGGATTCGCCGCCAGGCCGAGCAGAACGGCATGATCGAGCCGTTCGAGGCGGGCCAGGTCAAGCAGGACGGGGACGGACAGCGCATCGTCAGCTACGGCACGTCCAGCTACGGCTACGACGTGCGCTGCTCGCGCGAATTCAAGGTGTTCACCAACATCAACTCGACGATCGTCGATCCGAAGCACTTCGACCCGAAGAGCTTCGTGGACATCGAAGCGGACGAGTGCATCATCCCGCCCAACAGCTTCGCCTTGGCGCGGACGGTGGAATACTTCAGGATTCCGCGCGACGTGCTGGTGGTGTGCCTCGGCAAGAGCACCTATGCCCGCTGCGGGATCATCGTCAACGTGACGCCGCTGGAGCCGGAGTGGGAAGGGCACGTCACGCTGGAGTTCTCCAACACCACGCCGCTGCCGGCACGCATCTACGCCAACGAAGGCGTCGCCCAGATGCTGTTCTTCCAATCCGACGAGGTCTGCCAGACCAGTTACCGCGATCGCGGCGGCAAGTACCAGGGGCAGCGCGGGGTGACCCTGCCGCGAACCTGATTCCGGTGGTAGGCTTCCGGTTCCCGCCCGCCGTGCCCGAGATCCGCGAAATGTCCTCAGTCGTTGCCCTGCGCCGCTGGCGCTTCGTTCCGCTCGCGTTGCTCCTGTTGTCGCTGGCCGCCTGCCTGGGCGGCGCCCGCAACGAGGAACTGGTGCGCAGCGAGGATATCCCGGCCGAATTCGACGTGGTCCTGCTGGCCGAGAAGGACAGCCAGTTCGACTACAGCGGCGTGCCGTTGACCGCCGAGGCGCTCCGCGACGCGATGCGCTACCGCAAGGAGGAAGCCTTGTCGCTGCAGTCGGTGCTGCTCAAGCGCGGCGAGAAGCAGAAGGTCACCGATGCGCATATCCTGGCCCTGATGCGCGTCGCCCACGAGCTCGGTTTCCGCGCCTGGGTCGAGCAGAAGGGTGAAACCGGCGAGATCCGCGTCCAGAGCCGGTCGAAGTGAACCTCAAGGGGATCGAGATGAAACGCTTCGTACGCAAGGTACTGGTGGTCATGGCCGCGCTGCTGCTGGCGCTGCCGGTGCTGGCGAAGGATGTCCGCGACGGCAAGCTGTCGGTGGAACCGGCCCGGGACGACAGGTTCTCGGTCAGCGGCTTCACGATGGGCAAGGCCGAGCTGTACGGCTACCTCAGCGAACTCAAGAGCAGCGAAGGCCTGCGCACGATCGTGCTCAAGCGCAGCAAGAAGGCCAGCGAGGCGCAGCTTCGCGCGCTGGGCTCGATCGCGCGTGCGCTGGAGATCGAGGCGGTCGACACGGACGGCGTGGATCTGCGCCAGCAGGGCGCCCAGCCCTAGTCGCGCTGTTCCGCGTCGCGGTCGTCCGCCGCTCGTTCAGCCTGTCGCGGGGTCTGCGCGGCTACCCTGCCGGCTTCGTGGCGGCTGCCCGCATCGGCCGCCAGGCCTCCGTGGATCTGTCGCGCACGGCCACCGTTGCAGTGCCGACACCCCGGAATCACCGCCCGGCGGTGGAACCCATCGTCGTCCGTCACGTTTTCTTCGATACCGCCGTGCACCTGCGTCGAGTCCTCGTTCTTGCTTTCGCCCTGGCCGGTTTCACGATCGGCGCCGCTGCCTGCGCGGCCAACCCGTTCGTCGAGTGGCGCGACCGGCTGTTCGGGGCCAAGGCCGACGACACGCCGTTGTCGGCGACGGCGCCGCACGAGGCGATCGAGCTGGATTTCGACCGGCCGGAACGTTTCCGGATCGACGAGGCGTCGTTCGAGCGCGACTTTCCCGAAGGCAAGAGCCGCTATCGCGTGGTCGAGCTGCCGCGCCAGGTGGCGCACGCGACCCTGCGCATCCGCGTGCGTGCGGTTCCCAACGACCGTGGCCGCGGCAACACCGTGTTCAAGCCGGTCCTCTACCTGCTCGACGATCGCGACAAGGTGCTGGAGACCAAGGACGTCGATCCGCTCTACATCGACATCCGCCCGTTCAAGCCGACGCGCCTGCTGGCCTGCGTGAACCTCGAAAAGGTGCGCCGCCTGGCCATCGCGACGACACCCAAGGCCGTCGGGACCTCCTTCGACGCGACGGCGCGCGGCAAGCTCAGCGCGCCCAGCAAGGGGAAGTTCTACTACTCGACCGATCCGATGAAGGTGAAGCTGCCGTACGCCGCGACCGGCGAGCTGGTCGTCGAGCTCAGCGAGCAGCCCGCGGCCGACCAGGGCTGCTGATCGCGGCGCACGTTCCGTACAGCCGCCGGCCGGCCGGTCGCGCGGACCGCCGCGGACGGGCGTAGCATCGGCCCGGGCCGCCGGCTACGGCGGCAGGGGAGGACAGCCCATGGCGAAAGTGGCAAGGTGGATCATTCTGGCTGCCGTGGCGGCCTGCCCGGTGGCGGTTCCGGCGCAGACGGCGCCGGCCGACCTGGATCTGGTCCGCGTCGGCGGCACCATCCCCGATCCGGTCGCGGTGCGCGCGCCGCATGACGGCAGTGGCCGATTGTTCGTCGTCAGCCAGCGCGGCAGCGTGCACGTGGTGCGGCATGACGGGTCGGTGGCGCCGACGCCGTTCGTCAGTGTCCCGGTCAGCTTCGACAGCATCAGCGGCCTGCTGGGGCTGGCATTCCATCCGAACTTCGGCCGGCCCGGGCTGGCGCACAACGACGAGTTCTACGTCGCCGCGGTACGGCCGGCGTCCGATCCGCGGCTGGGAACCTCGCCGGACGAGGTCCTGCTGCGCTACCGCGTCTCGTCCGATCCGGACGTCGCCGATCCCGCGTCGACCCTGGTGCTGCGGCTGGCCAGCAACGGCGCCGCGCACTTCGGCGGCGACCTGCATTTCGCCCCGGACGGCATGCTGGTGATGTCGACCGGCGACGGCGGGCAGCAGAACGGCACGCACGGCTTCGCCGAATGCCTCTGGAAGAAGCCGGCCGATGCCAATCCGGCCAGCTGCGGCAGCAGCAGCGCCACGCCGCAGTATTTCCTGCGCGGCAAGATGCTGCGCATCGACGTCGACCGGCGGGGTGCGACGGCCACCGCCGAAATGTGCGGTAGCGTCGCCGGCGCGGCCGCCGAGTACGCGATCCCGGCCGACAACCCGCATGTGGGTAGCGCCGGCACCTGCGACGAGATCTGGTTGCACGGTTTCCGCAATCCGTGGCGCTTCAGCTTCGATCGCGCCACCGGCGACCTGTGGATCGGCGACGTCGGCCAGTTCGTACGCGAGGAGATCGACCTGCGCCGGGCCGGTTCGGTGGAGCCCTTGTTCTATGGCTGGCGCTGCATGGAAGGCACCAGCGTGTTCAACACCGCCAACATCTGCCAGCCGCCGCTGCCGCCCAACGTGCTCCCGGTGATCGACTACGCGCGTGCCGGAGCCCGCTGCGCGATCACCGGCGGATTCCGTTTCCGCGGTCCGGTGCGCGCGCTGCAGGGCATGTACCTGTTCGCCGACTCGTGCTCCAGCGAGATCCTGTTCGCCAAGCCCGGTGCCGGCGACGCCTGGGACGTGTCGGTCTGGCGCGACGATGCCGACGGCTACGGGACCTATTCGGGCTTCGGCGAGGACGAGGCCGGCAACCTCTACGTGGCGCACACCGCGGGCGACGCGATCTACCGGATCAGTTCGCAGGAGATCATGAAGGGCGGCTTCGACTGATCCGCGCCGGCGGATCGGGCCGCCCCGCGGCGGCCATTCCTCCCGCCACGCCGCCGCCGCTCAGTGCGTGCTGCCGCCCGGGACGTGCAGGTCCTGCTCGGTCGCCAGCGCGCAGGCGATCGCGGTGGCGACACCGTCGGTCATCGTCGCCAGCGCCATGCTCGGCTGGCCGGGGCGGGCAGCGACCTGGGCGGGCAGCCAGGGCACATGGATGAAGCCGCCGCGCGTGTCCGGATGGGCGGTCGCCAGCAGGTGCGCCAGGAGGTAGAACACCTGGTTGCAGACGTAGCTGCCGGCGCTCAGCGAGAGCGCGGCGGGAATCGCGCGATCGCGCAGCGCAGCGAGGATCGCCTTGACCGGCAGGCTCGAGAAGTACGCCGGCGGCGCGCCGGCGATCACCGGCTGGTCGACCGGCTGCGCGCCGCCGTTGTCGGCGATGCGCGCGTCGACGAGGTTGATCGCGACACGCTCCAGCGAGAGTTCGGCACGGCCGCCGGCCTGCCCGAGCGCGATCGCCAGGCGCGGCCGGTGACGCTCCAGCAACTGCTGCAGCAGCGGCTGCGTCTGCGCGAAGGTGACCGGCAGGACCGCGCCGACGATCCGGTGGCCGGCGATCGTCCGGCCGTCCAGCTGCTCGACGATCTGCTGCGACGGATTGGCGTGCTCCCCGTCGAACGGTTCGAAGCCGGTCAGCAGCACGCGTGGCTGCCGGACCGGCGTGCGTGCCTTGGCCTGGCGCGGCGCCATCAGCGGAACACCAGCCAGGCCATCAGCGCGATGTTGAAGGCCAGCAGCGGCAGCGCGGTCCCGATCTGGGCGCGGATGACGGCGTGCTGGTCCGGCAGTTCCAGCAGCACCGCCGGCACGATGTTGAAGTTGGCGGCCATCGGCGTCAGCAAGGTGCCGCAGTAGCCGGTCAGCATGCCGACCGCGCCGAGCAGGGCCGGGTCGGCGCCGTGCTGGCGGATCAGCAGCGGCAGGCCGATGCCCGCCATCATGACCGGAAATGCCGCGAAGGCGTTGCCCATGATGACCGTGAAGAACACCATGCCGAACGCGAAGGCGAGCAGGCAGGCGATTCGGTTGCCGGTGGGAATCACCATCCCGATCAGCTCGGCGACCGCTTCGCCGACGCCGGTCGCCGCGAACACGCCGCCGAGCGTCGCCAGCACCATCGGCAGCAGGATCGCCCAGCCGAGGGCGTCGACCAGCCGGCGGCCCTCGCCCAGCGCCTGCAACGGCGGTGCGCGCGTGACGCGCAGGGCGGCGCCGAGTGCGATCAGGCTGGCGAGCGCCAGCGCGCTCAGCGTGAGGGCCTTCGGATCGAGCAGGGGTCGGCCGTTCCAGCCCAGGTGGCCGCCGCCGAAGAACAGCGCCAGCGTCAGCACCGGGATCGACAGCGCCGGCCAGAACAGCCGGTTGCCCAGGCGTCGCGCGGCGGCGCGGCGTTCGGCCGCGGCTTCGGCCGTGTCGGGCTCGCTCCCCAGGCGGCCGCCGGCCGCCAGCAGCCCCAGCGCGATGACGCCGATGCCGGCCGCCTGGGACGGCCACGCCAAGCCGTCGCGCGCGGCGGCCAGGATCGTGTCGCCGAGCGCGAACGGCGCCGCCAGGATCACCCAGAACGCGGCCATCGCGAACCGGCGCTCGCGCAGGTTGAAAAGCGCCGTGCAGGCGAGCAGCGCCGCGATCAGCGCGTAGAGATACTCAATCCGCAGCATCGGCCGCCGCCTGGGTGTTGCGGCTGCGGAGCAGCGCACGCCGGAACAGCCACAGCCGCAGCGCGTGGATCGCGAAGGCGGCCAGCGCCGTCGGCAGCGCCCACAGCGCGATCGTCAACGGCTCCAACACGATGCCGTTGCGCGCGAAGAACCCCTGGATCAACAGCACCGCGCCGATCGCGACGAACACGTCCTCGCCGAAGAACAGGCCGATGTTGTCGGTGGCCGCAGTGGTGGCGCGCACGCGGTCGCGTTCGGCGGGCGACAGCGGGCCGAGTTCGCGCTCGGCGGCCGCCTCGCTCATCGGGGCGGCCAGCGGCCGCACGGTCTGCGCGTGCCCGGCCACATGGGTCAGGCCGGCCATGCTGGTGAGCTGGCGCACCGCCAGGTAGGCGATCTGGAAGCGCGCCAGGTTCATGCGGCGGAAGCCGGCGATCCAGTCGCGCGCGCGCTCGCGCAGGCCGTACCGCTCCAGCAGCCCGACGGCCGGAAGCGTCAGCAGGAACATCAGCAGCGCGCGGTTCTCGATGAAGGCGGTGCCCAGGAGCGCCAGCAGCTCGCCGGGGCCGAAGCCGGCGGCCAGGCCGCTGACCAGGCCGGCGACGATGACGACCAGCACCGGGTTGCGGCGCAGCGCGAAGCCGGCCACCACGATCGCGACCCCCAGCAGCGGCCAGTAGTTGACGGCGGTCGATGGGATCACGCGGGGCTCCCGGCGGGTGGTCGCGGCATCCTAGCAGGATGTCGAAAAAGGGCGCTCCTGTCCTTTTTCGACCCGCACGGCCGCGGCAGAGTCGCGCCACCCACTGCGCGGAGCGACGGCTTGCGTCGTCGCTCCGCGAGCGATCCGTCCATGGATCGCGCCAGGTCGTTTCTCGACGACCGGCCGGCAGCGGATGCGGCCAAGCCGAACCGCCGCGCGTCCGAGCGGATCAGATCGCGAGGCCGAGCGCCTGCGCCACGCCGGCACCGTAGGCCGGGTCGGCCTTCGTGAAGTGGGCGATCTGCCGGCGCTGGATCGCCTCGGGCACGCTGCCGATCGAGGCGGCGATGTTCGCGAACAGCCGCGCCTTCTCGTCGGCGGTGAACAACCGGAACAGCGCGCCGGGCTGGCTGTAGTAGTCCTCGTCCTCGCGGTGGTCGTAGCGCGCCACGGTGCCGCCGAACGCCTCGGCCAGCGGCGGCTCGGCGACGGCCGGGGCGTCGACCGGGCCGCCGAACGAATTGGGCTGGTAGTTCGGCACCGCCGCGCCGCCGGGCAGCAGGCCGCCGTTGTCGTCGCCGCGCATCGAGCCGTCGCGGTGCGGCGTGTGGTACGGGCAGTGCGGCCGGTTCACCGGCAACTGGTCGTGGTTGATCCCCAGGCGATAGCGATGGGTGTCGCCGTACGAGAACAGGCGGCCCTGCAGCATGCGGTCCGGCGAGTAGCCGATGCCGGGCACGACGTTGGCCGGATTGAACGCGCTCTGCTCGACCTCGGCGAAGTAGTTGTCCGGATTGCGGTCGAGTTCGAGGATGCCGACGTCGATCAGCGGGTAGTCGCCGTGCGGCCACACCTTGGTCAGGTCGAACGGGTTGAAGCGGTAGGTCGTCGCGTCGGCCTCGGGCATGACCTGCACGGCCATGCGCCAGCGCGGATGGTCGCCACGCTCGATCGCCGCGTAGAGATCGCGCTGCGAGCTCTCGCGGTCGGTCGCGACGACCTGCGCGGCCTCGGCATCGGTCAGGTTGGCGATGCCCTGCAGCGACTTGAAGTGGAACTTGACCCAGAAGCGCTCGCCCGCGGCGTTGAGGAAGCTGAAGGTGTGGGAGCCGAAGCCGTGCTGCTGGCGCAGGTTGGCCGGGATGCCGCGGTCGCTCATCAGGATCGTCACCTGGTGCAGGGACTCCGGGTGCAGCGACCAGAAGTCCCAGGCGGCGGTCGGGTTGCGCAGGTTCGTGCGCGGGTCGCGCTTCTGCGTGTGGATGAAGTCCGGGAACTTGAGCGGATCGCGGATGAAGAACACCGGTGTGTTGTTGCCGACCAGGTCCCAGTTGCCGTCCTCGGTGTAGAACTTGATCGCGAAGCCGCGCACGTCGCGCTCGGCGTCCGCCGCGCCGCGCTCGCCGGCCACGGTCGAGAAGCGCAGGAACAGCGGCGTCTTCTTGCCGATGCCGGCGAACAGCGCGGCCTTGGTGTAGCGCGTGATGTCGTGGGTGATCGTCAGCGTGCCGTAGGCGGCCGAGCCCTTGGCGTGGACCACGCGCTCGGGGATGCGCTCGCGGTCGAAATGGGCGAGTTTCTCGATCAGCCAGAAGTCCTGCACGACGACCGGGCCGCGGCGGCCGGCGGTTTCGCTGTTCTGGTTGTCGGCCACCGGGCGGCCGGCGGCGGTGGTCAGTGTCGTTTTCGTCATGGCGTGCTCTCGGGCGGGCGGGGACGCGACGAACTGTACGAGGGTGCCGCGATAGCGTGAAGTTGTTTCTATTGAATCGATCGATAGACACTGTCGATCGCAAGGGTCGCACGGGTCAGCGCCGCCTGCGCACCGGCGCCGCGGTCAGGTGAGGTCATCCGCGCAGCGCGCGGGCGCTCAGTCGATCAGGTCGAAATCACCCGCCAGGACACGATCCAGCCGGCCGGTGCGCCAGCCCCGGATCGAGTCGCGGACCAGCGCGGACGGGGATTGGCGATAGCGCCTGACGACGCGCTGGCCGTCGGCGACCGCTGCCGGTGCGTGGCGGCGGTGTCCGGGGCGGTCCGGCCGGACGACCACGTGGAGCGGCAGGCGCGAGGTCGTCTCGCCGTCCTGCTCGTACTCGAGCACGTGCAGTCCGCTCTCCGCTTCGAGCGTGCGCAGCGCGCCGAAACCCGTGATCGCGAGCCAGGCGTACGGCCGGTCGGCATCCTGCGCGAGCACTTCGATCCGCAGGTTCCGGCGTTCGGCCCAGCTGACGTACATCGCCAGCAGCGTGCGCCACCACGAGCGGATCGCGACCGCATCGCGCATCCGCTCGCCGTCGCCGGCGAAGATCTCCACGAGTGCGTCCTGCGGCCGCTGTTCTTCCAGATCGTCCATCGCCATGTCGGCCAGGAACAATCCCTGCGCGAGCCGCTCCGCGTGCTCCGCACGGGTCGTCGTCGCCAGCCGCTCCACCAGCCGGCCGGTGCTCGCCAGCGCGCTCTCCACGCGGTCGCGCCGCTCGATCCTGTCGAGGACCTCGAAGCGCTCGGGCGAACTCCAGAAGCCGGCATCGGCCATGCGGGCGTAGTCGCCCTCGCGCGCCTCGACCCAGGCCGCGCCAGCGGCCCGCGCCAGCATGCGCGCGTGGTGCTCGCGCAGATGCCGGGGCGCATCGGCGAATTCGCCGGCTCTTGCGGCCAATCGGCGCAGATCCGGCGTCTCGCCCGGATCGGCCTGCGGTCCGGGCTCGGCGGCGGGCGCATCCGGGTCGATGAACCGGACATCGAGGTGGTCGCCCTTGCTGCTCACGAACAGGAACTGGTCGCCCTGGGGCGTTCGCTGCTCGACGATGCTGCGCGACAGCGGCGCGAGCAGGTACTGCTCGATCGCGCGCCTGAGCGGGCGGGCGCCCAGGTCGGGCGTGAAGCCGCGATCGAGCAGGAACTCGATCGCCGACGGCTCCCATTCCACCGCCCAATCGCGATTGCGCAGGCCGCGCCGGGTCAGCGCGCGGTCGAGCTCCTTGTGCAGGATGCCGCGCATCAGCGTCCGGTCGAGTGGCTTGAAGAGCACGATGTGGTCGAGCCGGTTGAGGAACTCCCGGCGGAAGGTCTCGTAGACCGCCTTCTCGACCATGCCCCGGGAATACTCGCCGGCGCGCGCCACGAAGCCCGGTCCGGTTCCTCTCGAGAGCGTCGAGCCGACGTTGGACGTCAGGATGATCAGGGCATGGCGAAAGTCGACGGTATTGCCGCCGCGGTCGGTCAGGCGACCGTCGTCGAACACCTGCAGGAACAGGTCCCAGATCTTGGGATGGGCCTTTTCGAACTCGTCGAGCAGGACCACCGAGAAGGGCTGTTCGCGGATTCGGGCCGTGAGGGAGCGGACGCCGCCGCGGGCGTCGTCTTCCGCGATCAGACGCCACGCGGAATCCTCGGATGCGTACTCGCTCATGTCCAGCCGCAGCAGGCGATCGGCGCCGCCGAACAGCAGCTCACCGAGCGCCTTGGCCAGCTCGGTCTTGCCGGTGCCGGTGGGCCCTGCGAACAGGAAGACACCGATCGGGCGCCCCGGGTCGATCAGGCCCGCCTTGAGCATCGCGATCCGGTCGACCAGCCGCTCGACCGCTTCGTCCTGGCCGAGCACGCGGGCCGAGAAGAATGCGCGTACGCTTTCCAGGTCCAGCGGGCGATCATCGTCGAGTATGTCCAGCGGCACGCCGCTGCGGCCGGCGATCGCCGCCAGCAGGGTTTCCCGCGACAGGGGCAGGGTGGGCGGTGTCCGCTCCAGGCTGTGCTGCAGCGCGTCGGCGAGCACCCGCAGCAGGCGGCCGGGCTCCTGGGTGTCGGGAAAGTACTGCGCCACCATCCGGGCCGCCTCGGCCAGCGTGGCAGCGTCCGCGACCGGCTGGCCCAGCAGGTCGGCCTTCTCCTGCGCCCAGGTCATCGCCAGCGCCTGCAGCGCATCGGCATCCGGCGCCGCCACCGGGACGATGTCCAGATGCCGGCGCAAGGCGGGTCTGGCCAGCAGTGCCTGCGTGAGCCCGCGGGGCGGCGCCTCGGCGATCATCAGCAACTGCCCGCGTTCGAGCGCGGGCAGCACCAGATCGAGGATGCCGCGCGGGTCCTGCGTGGTCGCCCCCTTGAGCACCAGGTCCAGCAGGTCGTGCGTGCGCCACAGGGCCTTGGGGCGATTCAGCAGCGAAAGCATTTCCTTGACGCGGCCTTCCAGCTCGCCGACGTACTTCTGGCCGGACAGGATGTCCGCGGCGCTGGCCTCGAAGACCAGCCAGCCGGCCTCGCGCAATCGCGCGACCACCGCATCCACCATTGCGGTCTTGCCGACGCCGTGTTCGCCGGTGGCGACGATCGAACGCCCTGCCAGCAGCTTCTCGCAGGTCTGCGTCTGCAATGTCCGCAGCGCCGCGTGCAGGGTCGGCGCCGTGGCCGCGCCGGCGATGCGGCCGAAACCACCGAGGATGCGCTTTTCGCGATGACGAACGCGCGCGGCGGCGATCTGCGCGAGCGGGTCGGCCAGCGCCGGTTCGCGAAACTTCTCCAGCACCGCCTCGATCGTGGCAAGCGCGGTCTCGTCGATCTCGTCGAGCCTGTTGTCCTCGAAGCGCCCCGGGGCGTGGCGGGCCGCCCATTGCAGGTATTCGCGGAACCGTGACCGGAACAGCGCGTAGTCCCACCAGTAGTCGCGGGCGTGCAGCAGCAGGGCCGGCAGGCTGGCCGCATCGGCACGGGTCTGCAGGTAGTCCAGCACGAAATGCAGGACATAGCCGCCCAGTTGCGGCATCGCGCCCAGCAACCACTCCGGATCGACGTCCTCGCGTTGGGGCAGGGCGGCCGCGGCCGCACAGCCCAGGACGTAGCCCTCGCTGCCCAGGTGCGAGAGCCATTCGCTGCGTGCCAGTTCGGGTGAGGCCATCAGCGCGGCCGCTTCGCGGAACTCGGGCAGCGCATGCAGATGCTGCGGACGCTGGATGCGCTCGTCCTGCGCATCGATCAGGCGCTTGAGCTCGAACAGGCGGTCCCGCGACGAGGACTCGGTGACCTGCACCGGAGACGCCGGTGTTTCGAGCGCCGGCGGTGCGGTCGCCGGAACCGCTGCCGGTCGTCGTCGTCCTCGCAGCTGCGCCAGATGCATCAGCATCAGGCCCAGTGCCAGGCCGGCGACGAACGCGGCGATGCTCATCCTCGTTCGCCCTCCGTCGGCTCGGCCGGTGCCGGCGGCTGGCGAATCCTCTCCTCGAACGACGGGTAGAGCATGTGATTGGCGTAGGCGCTGGGGTGGTCGCCGTCGAAGAACAGCGGCCGGCCGTCGCGCAGGGCCGGGCACATCGTCGCTTCGCACAGCAGGGGGAACGGATCCCAGACGATCACCGACGGCAGGCGGGCGGTGATGCGCGCATAGCTGTCGAGCACCGGCTGCCGATAGCGCTCGAGCCGCTCGCGCGGCTCGGCCATGCCGGGACGGCAGACCGGGTTGCCGGCATTGAAGAAATCGGCGCAGCGGAACGGCGACACCCTCAGGAGCGGTTTCGGGGCTTCGAGCACGACCTGGACACCGCGCGCGATGACCGGCTCGAGCAGGGCCACCAGGTCCTGCTCGGCGTCACGCCGCCGCTGCAGGTAGTCGGCGCCGAGCATGGTCTGCCAGGCTTCCTGCTCGTTCTGGAGTCCGAGCGGCGTACTCAGCCGGGTGATGCGCAGCGCCGCCAGAAACAGCACGTCGCCCGGCTTGGCGCGGGCGAGGATGTCCTCGACCGCGGTCTTGCCCTGGGCCGGGCAGGCGCCGGCTTCCCGATGCGGCTGCAGGCTGGCGAACGTGCAGCCGACGTTGGGGTAGAGCAGGACGGTGGAGCCGGTGCGCAGCACGTATTCGCTCAGCATCGCCGAGTAGGAGATCGCGTGCGAATCGCCGATCGCGAAGACCGTGCGGCCGGACACCGGCTGGTCCGGGCAGTCGCGGCGCGTGAGGATCCACACCGGTGCCGGCCGGTTGTTGTCGTCCTTGAGGTCGAGCACGCAGCCGGGCAGCTCGGGGACCGCCCAGGTGTAGCCGGTGTACCAGTCCTCCGCGTGGCGGCTGACCGTGCTCAGCGACAGCTGCGGCCGCAGGCTGGTGACGCGATCGGACAGCCACCAGGCCGAGACGATCATCGTCAGGCCGGCCGCGATGATGCCCGGCCGCGGCCAGCGGCGCAGCCAGGCGGCGTAGCGGAACGGGCGTTCGATCACCCGGTAGGAGACCTCGGCGGCCACGAAGGTCGCGACGATCGCCGCCATCAGCTGGTTGGGCGTTTCCAGGCCCAAGGTCCAGCGCAGCAGCACGAAGATCGGCCAATGCCACAGATAGAGCGAGTAGGAACGCTTGCCGATGTAGACCATCGGTGCGCTCGCCAGCAGGCGGCGCAGCGGCGAGCTGCCGCCGGCGACGTGCAGGCAGCCGAGCAGGCCGAGTGTCGCCGCCACCGGCAGCATCGCGCCCGGGAATGGAAACGTAGCCGGTTTGGATACCACCAGGCCTGCGATCAGGAGGCCGAGCGACAGCCAGGCGCCGAGCGTCGTCGCGTGCCGGACGAGCGTCGACACCGGTGCCGTCGAGGGCGTCCGGTGCAGGCACTGGAACAGCAGCACGCCGGCGGCCAGTTCCCAGAAGCGCGTGGTGGTCAGATAGAACCCGGCGGCCGGGTCGGCGGTGGCCAGGTGACGCGCATGGAGGACCGAGGCCAGCGCCGCCAGTGCGAACACGCCGGTGCAGGCCGCGCGCCAGCGCCCGGCGCGGGTCCAGGCGAAGAACAGCAGCGGAAACAGCAGGTAGAACTGTTCTTCGACGCCGAGCGACCAGGTGTGGGTATAGGGGTTGTACTCGGAGATCGTGGAGAAGTAGTTCTCGTTGTGGCTCGCGAGGAACAGGTTGCTGATGCCGAAGAACGCGCGCAGGCCGGTCGTTTCGACGGCGGTGCTGAGCCAGGCCGTGGGTACGAACAGGACGCAGAGGAAGCCCGTCACGAGCAGGCAGGCGATCAGCGCCGGCGCGATCCGCTGCAGGCGCCGCGCATAGAAGTAGGCGAGAAACCCGCCGAACCCGCCGCTCCAATGGCTGACCGACGCGCTGACGACGAAGCCGGAGATCACGAAGAAGACGTCCACGCCGGCGAAGCCGCCGGGCAGCCATGTCTTCTGCAGGTGGTAGACGATGACGCTGAGCACGGCGACCGCACGCAGGCCGTCGATGTGCGGAATGTAGGCCGAGCCTATTTCCGAGCGGTGAGACGATGCCGGTGCGGAAGCCAGGATGTCGGCACGCACGTCAGAGGCCCTGCACGGGAGACGGGGCGCGGACGGGGAGCCCGATCGGCCGGCGCGGCCTCTTCCCGATGGCCGGGCTGTGGGTATCGCGTAGGGTCATGCGCGGGGGCCTGCGGGTTCCGGAACGGGCGAAGCGGCGATGATCCCATTACTGCTCGGTCCGCTTCCAGCTGCCGCTTCGCCGGTGGCCGCCGGGCCCGGCACCCCGGTGGCGTTGCGTGCCCGCCAGCGCGCCCGCAGCAGCGTGTTGAGCGGATCGGACCAGGCGCATGCCAGTAGCTCGCCCAGCGCCCAGGCCAGCAGCAAGGTCGGCAGGTGCCACAGGAAGCCCCAGTACGTCCCGGCACCGGTCGCCTGGAATACGGCGACCACGCCGAACACGACGAACATGTGGGTGAGGTAGATCTCGTAGCTGCGCCGGCCCATCGCCCGCAGCCAGCCGAGCCCGCGCGGGGGCCGCGCGCCGCCGGTGCGTGCCTCCCAGGAAAGCGCCAGCACCAGGCTCGCGGTCGAGAGCGTCAGCACCAGCACGGTGCCGTCCCGCAGCAGCGGCCAGAGCAGGTAGCCGAACAGCAGCGTGGCAGCCAGTCCCACGCTGCCGAGCAGGGCCAGCGCGATCATCAGCGCCCGCGGCACCCGCGGCCAGCGGGCCGCGGCCAGCGCGGCGAGGACGCCCGCCGCGATCGCCGCCATGCCCGGCAGGTAGGCCTTTTCCTGCCAGATCTCGTTGCCGACCAGTGCGGCACGCGTCCAGGGTAGCGACAGTGCCAGCACCGCCAGCACCGCGACCAGCAACGCTTGCCGGCGCAGCAGCAGGCAGACCACCGGAAAAGCGAGGTAGAACGCCTCCTCGATCGACAGCGACCACAGCACGTCCCAGCCGCCGGGAAGATAGCCGGTGCGGCCTTCGTACCAGTTCAGGTGCAGGCCCGCCACGGCGAGGATCGCGCGGCCGAGCGACTGCCCCTCGCGGTCGATGACGTGGAACGGCACGCCCGCCAGGTGCAGCACGCTCAGGACCGCCACCACCAGCACCAGCGAAGGCAGGATGCGCGCGGCGCGCAGGGCGTAGAACGTTCCCGGATCGATGCGCGCGAGGCTGCCCCAGCGCGCGATCGCATTGCCGGCGATCAGGAAGCCGGAGATCACGAAGAACACGAACACGCCCTCGTAGCCGTTGTACATCAGCGTGCCGAGGAAGCGTCGCGGCAGGACCGTCTCGAGCCAGCCGTCGCGCAGCGGAATGCGCAGCGCCAGGTGATGGACGACGACCAGCAGGATCGACAGCCCGCGCAGCAGGTCCACGCCGTCGAGCCGCCGGCTGTCCTTGGCCGCCAGGGCGGCGGCCACGCGCTCGCTCTGCGCGGTCATGTCAGAGCATCTTGCGCAGGCGGTAGACCAGGTCGAGTGCCGCACGCGGCGTCAGCTCGTCGGCGTCGACCGCGCGCAGCGTCTCCTCGATCGGCGACGGCAGCGGCGGGGCGAACAGGCCCAGCTGCGACGCCGCCGCCTGTGCCGGGATGGCGGCCGGCGCCGGGTGGCCGCCCGCCTCCAGGCCGAGCAGCACGCGCCGCGCGTCGGCGATGACGGCCTTCGGCAGGCCGGCCAGTGCCGCCACCTGCAGGCCGAAGCTGCGGTTGGCGGGCCCCTCCTTGACGGCGTGCATGAAGACCAGCTGCTCGCCGTACTCGACCGCGTCGAGGTGGACGTTGGCGATCGCCTCGTGCTGCGCCGGAAGCTGGGTCAGCTCGAAGTAGTGGGTCGCGAACAGCGTGAAGGCGCGGTTGACGGTCGCCAGGTGGGTCGCGCAGGCCTGCGCCAGCGCGAGGCCGTCGTAGGTGCTGGTGCCTCGGCCGATCTCGTCCATCAGCACCAGGCTGTGCGCGGTGGCGTTGTGCAGGATGTTGGCGGTCTCGCTCATCTCGACCATGAAGGTCGACTGGCCGCGCGAGAGATCGTCGCCGGCGCCGATGCGCGTGAAGATGCGGTCGATCGGACCGATCGCCGCGCGTGCCGCCGGCACGTGGCTGCCGATGTGGGCGAGCAGGACGATCAGCGCGTTCTGCCGCATGTAGGTGGACTTGCCGCCCATGTTCGGGCCGGTCACGATCAGCATCCGGCGGGCATCGTCGAAGCGAAGGTCGTTCGGCTCGAACGGCTCGTCGCGGACCTGCTCGACGACCGGATGCCGGCCGCGCTCGATGTGGATGCCCGGTTCGTCGACCAGTTCGGGCGGGTTCCAGTCGAGCGCATCGGCGCGCTCGGCCAGCGCGGCCAGCACGTCCAGCTCGGCCACCGCGGCGGCGGCCGACTTCAGCGCGGCCAGTTGCTCGGCCAGGCGATCGAGCAGGGCTTCGTACAATGCGCGCTCGCGCATCAGCGAGCGTTCGCGCGCGGACAGCACCTTGTCCTCGAATCCCTTGAGTTCCTCGGTGATGTAGCGTTCGGCGCCCTTGATTGTCTGCCGTCGCGTGTAGTGGGTCGGCGCCTTGTCGGCCTGGCCCTTGCTGATCTCGATGTAGTAGCCGTGCACGCGGTTGTAGCCGACCTTGAGCGTCGCGATGCCGGTGGCGGCCTTCTCGCGCTCCTCGAGGTCGATCAGGAACTGGTCGGCATTGGTCGCCAGCGCGCGCAGTTCGTCCAGCTCGGCGTCGAAGCCGGCGCGGATCACGCCACCGTCGCGCTGCAGCGCCGGTGGCTGCTCGACGATCGCCACGGCGAGGTGGGCCGCGGTTCCCGCATGCTCGCCGAGGCGGTCCAGCAGGTCCGCCAGCAGCGGACTGTCGATGCCGGCCAGGCGCTCGCGCAGCACCGGCGTGCGCGCCAGGCCGTCGCGCAGCGTGGAGAGGTCGCGCGGGCGGGCCGAGCGCAGCGCGACACGGGCGAGGATCCGCTCGAGGTCGCCGATGCCGCGCAGTTCGTCGCGCAGGCGTTCGGCGGCGCCGTCGAGCAGCAGGCCGACGGCGTGGTAGCGGCGCTCCAGCGTCGTGCGGTCGCGCAGCGGGCGGTTGAGCCAGCGGTGCAGCGCGCGGGCCCCCATCGGGGTCACCGTGGTGTCGAGCACACCGAGCAGGGTCGCCTCGCGATTGCCGGAGGCGTGCCAGTCCAGTTCCAGGTTGCGCCGCGTGGCGGCATCGAGCGCGATCGTCTCGCTCGCGCTTTCGGTCGCCAGGCCCGTCAGGTGTGGCAAGGCGGCCTTCTGCGTTTCCTCCACGTAGCCGAGCAGGCCGCCGGCGGCGCCGACCGCCAGCGACAGGCGATCGGCGCCGAACCCCGACAGGTCGCGCGTACCGAAGAACCGGCACAGCTCGCGGCGGGCCGTCTCGGCATCGAAGTGCCACGGCGCGCGCTTGCGCAGGCCGGGCAGGGCGGTCACGAACGTCGGCCAGGCCACGTCCTCGCCCACCAGCGTCTCCACCGGTTGCAGCCGCGCCAGCTCCGACGCCAGGGCCTCGGCATCGGCCACCTCCGCCAGCAGGAAGCGGCCGGCGGTCAGGTCGACCCAGGCCAGGCCATAGCCGGTCCTGCCGGCGGCGATCGCCAGCAGCAGGTTGTCGCGCCGTTCCTCCAGCAGGGCCTCGTCGGTCACGGTGCCGGGCGTGACGATGCGCACGACCTTGCGCTCGACCAGGCCCTTGGCCAGTGCCGGGTCGCCGATCTGCTCGCAGATCGCGACCGACTCGCCGAGCTTGACCAGCTTGGCCAGGTAGCCTTCGGCGGCGTGGTACGGCACGCCGGCCATCGGGATCGGCGCGCCGCCCGAGGCGCCGCGCTGGGTCAGCGTGATGTCGAGCAGGCGCGCGGCCTTGCGCGCATCGTCGTAGAACAGCTCGTAGAAGTCCCCCATGCGGAAGAACAGCAGCACGTCCGGGTGCTCGGCCTTGGCTGCGAAGTACTGGCGCATCAAGGGCGTGTGCTGCTCCAGGCCCTTGGCGCTCCTGGTGCTTTCGGATGAATCGGTGGCTCGGGACATTCGGTCGACCAGGGCGGTGGCGGTTCTTGGAGGGGGCCGGGCCGATGGGCGGCGATCCGGCTTCATCCAGTGTCCGCGGATGCGATGCGGCGTGCATGTTTCCACGACCTTCGGTCGAAAGGAAAGGCGCGGCGGCCGGTCCGGCGGAAAGGAACGGGGGCGCAGGTCTCGTCCCCGGGTTCGCGGCGGCCGCTGGGCAGGGCCGGGGCGTGGCGATCCGCCCCTGCGCAAGGTGCGCCGGTGCGCGCGGTGCCCGGCCCCGCGCCGGCGCGATCGCTCAAGCCTGCCGTGCGCCGGCGGCAGACAGCGCCGGGCCGGCAGCCGGCTCCGGGTCGCCCCACAGCAGCTTCTTGTACTCGAAGCCGTGCTGGATCGTCGGCTTGACGATTGCGAAATACGGCGACAGGTCGAAGTCGCGTGGCGCGTAGAGCGAGTGGTGACGGATGTGCAGCACTTCGCGCTGCGCGTGCCGGCCGCGGGCGCGCTGCTCGCCCTGCGGCGCCACCTGCTCGATCTTCGGCAGGATCGGGTAGCGAACCGACTCGAACGCCTGCGCGATCAGCGTCGAGCAGATGGCGCGCGTCGGGTCGCCCGACCCCAGGGCGATCATGCGCCGCCGCCAGCGCACCGGAACCGGTATCGGTACCAGGTAGCGCATCAGGTCCAGGAGGTTCTTCATGTCGTACTCCAGGCCGATGCGGTCGATCGCGAACCGGCGCACCGTGTCCCGGTCTTCCGGCGTGAGGCCGACCGGCCGGCAGATCCGGGTATGGAAATCGCGGTACTTGGACAGCGGCGCGGAGACGACGCCTTGGTCCAGCAGGGCCTCCACCAGCACGTGCGGCTCGCCGTCCGGCTCGTTGCGGCCGGCGATCGGGCCGACGTGGAGGGCGGCGTGCGACCAGGTGGACTGGGTGAGGTACTTGATGATCGCCGAAACGCGCGTGTCGCCCTCGACCAGCAGGATATCGGTCGGGTGCAGGGCGTGCCGCAGCGCCTGCGCGTCGCTCGGGGTCGTCGGCCGGTAGCCGGGCGACCGCTGCGTGAGGAACCGGGCGATACGCCTGCCCAGGGGTTCGATGAGTCGTTCTCCCATGATCGCCTCGCGGCATGCGCATCTATCGTGCGCATGTGAATTGAACGCAGGTGACGCCGTGGAATGCCAGAGCCCGGGGTGGGCGCGGCAGCGCCGGCGTCCGATGCCAGAGCGGCCGTGACACGCCGGGACATGGGCGCCCGGCGGTGCCGGTTCAACCAGGCTCTAGGGCGTGTCATCAATCCCTCGGTAGGCCGCGCCGTTCTTGCGTGCGTCCGGGCCAAGGAAGAGGGAGGACGTGGACGTCGGTCCACGCCCGAGCGATGACGCAGTCCCGGGCGCACGCAAGAGCGGCCCTACGGGTTGGCCCTGGAAAGCCGCCAGCGTGCGTTGCGCGGCTTGACCTGACGGCCAGTCAGGCGCGGCGCCACACACCACCCCCTGACGACTTTCCAGGGCCAACGCGACCTGCCGGGGGATTGATGACACGCCCTAGTCCAGTTCGTCGGCCGGCGTGCGTTCCCGCGCCGGCCGCTTGGCGAGCTTGCGCTGCAGCGAGCGCCGGTGCATGCCGAGCATGCGTGCCGCGGCCGAGATGTTGCCGGCGGTGCTCGCCAGCGCCTGCTGGATGTGCTCCCACTCCAGGCGATTGAGCGGCGTCATCTGCACGCCGACCTCCGGCGCCGGCAGCGGCTCGCCGCGCAGTACGCGCAGGATCATCGGCACCGTGGCCGGCTTCGGCAGGTAGTTGTCGGCCCCGCGCTTGATCGCCTCGACCGCCGTCGCCACGCTGGCGTAGCCGGTCACCAGGATCACGCGCATGTCGCTGCGCAGCGCGCGCAACGGGGCGATCAGGTCCAGCCCGGTCTCGCCGTCCAGCTTGAGGTCGACCAGGGCGAAATCGGGCTGCAGCCGCCGCGCGCAGGCCAGCGCCGCCACGCCGGTGGTGGCGACGGCGACCTCCAGGCCGCGGCGCTCGAGCGAGCGCTGCAGCGCGCGCAGGTACAGTGCATCGTCGTCGACCAGCAGGCCTCGCTTCATCGGGTCCGTTCCTTGCGTCCGGCCGGCAGGTGGAAGCGCACGCAGACGCCGCGGCCGTCGCTGGCCTGCATCGACAGCTCGCCGCCCAGCCGTTCGACGGTGGCGTGCGAAAGCGCCAGGCCGACGCCGAGGCCGTCGGGCTTGCTGCTGCCGAACAGCGTCCCGGGCAGGAATGGCCGGGCAGCGTCGAAGCCGGCGCCGTAGTCGCGGATCTGGCCGCGCAGTCCGGTCTCGTCGGCGTCCAGGTGCAGGTCCACCCGTGGCGTGCCGGCCTGCGTGCCGGCATCGGCGGCGTTGTTGAGCAGGGCCTGCAGCAGGTGGCCCACGGCGGGATCGACGGCCGCGTGGCGGCCGATCGCGCCGCTGCGCCGCAGCTCGATCGTTGGCCGCACCAGCTGCCAGCGCGCGATCACCTGTTCCAGGTCGACCTCGAGTGGCGGTGCGCCGGCGGTGGTCGCTTCCGCCGGCGTGGCCAGCTCGCGGACACGGTCGCGGCACACGTCCACCAGCTCGCGCATCGTCGCGTGGTCCTCGTGCATGTCCGCCGGTGCCGGCCGCTCGAGCAGGTCGTCGAGCATCAGCGTCAGCGTGGCCAGCGGCGTGTTGAGCTCGTGCGCGACCGAGGCGGCATGCGTGGCCAGCGCGACGATGCCCTCGTTGCGCGCGAAGCGCTCGCGCAGCAGCGACAGCTCGTGCTCGCGCCGGCGCAGCGCGATCGCCAGGCGCGAGAAGAAGTAGAGCACGACGCCGGCGGAGATCAGGAAGTTCACCGCCATGCCGACCAGGTGCAGGTCGAAGCCGTCGATCGCCAGTCCGTGCAGGTGCGGCAGCGGCTGCCCGAACCAGGCCGCGGCCGCATAGCCGATGCCGCAGATCGCCGCGGTGGCGTGGATCCACGGCAGCGGCAGCGCCAGCGCGGCGAACGCGATCGGCAGCAGGAACAGCGACGTGAACGGATTGGTGACGCCCCCGCTCCAGCCGACCAGCCAGGCCAGCGCCGCCACGTCGACGGCGATGTGCGCGAAGGTCTCGGCCGGGCCGGCGTCGCCCCGGCGCACGCGCCAGCTCGCGTAGACGTTGAAGGCGGCCAGCGCGGCGATCGCCAGCCACAGCGGCATCGGCGGCAGTGCCAGGCCCAGCGGGCCGGTTGCGATCAGCACGGCCGCCGCCTGGCCGGCGATCGCCAGCCAGCGCAGCGTGCACAGGGTGCCGAGAAACGAGGCCGGGGGCGTCCGCATCGCGCGATTATCGGCCCTCGCGCCGGTGCCGGGGCGCGACCGGCGGTCGCAGGCTGCCGGACCGGCGCCCGGCCGTACCGCTCCGCGGTTCAGTAGGCGGCGGTGGCGATCTCGCGCAGGTAGCGCGGGTGCTCGATCTCGTCGACGAAGGCATCGGCGTAGTCCGGATACGCGATCCGGCTGTGGCCGGTCTCGTCCACCCGCAGCGTGCGTGCCTGGCTGCGGTAGTGTCCCAGCCGCGGCCCGGGCCCGATCTCCGCGGCCGGTGCGTAGAACGTCCAGTCCAGGTCCGGCGCCGCGCGGTAGACCGCCAGCGCCTCGCGGTGGGCGAGCGCCGCGGGGCGGTAGGCGTCCGGGAATCCAGGCGTATCGACCAGTTGGACGCCCGGCGCGACCTCGAGACTGCCGGCGCCGCCGACCACGATCAGGCGCCGGATGCCGGCCGCGCGCGCGGCGTCGACCAGTGCGGCGGCCGTTCGCGCCAGCGCGGCGACGTCCGGGCCGTCCGGGCCGAATGCGCTGGCCAGGACGTCGTGGCCGCGGACGGCCGCTGCCAGGGCCGGTGGATCGTCCAGGGCGGCGACGACGGCACGGGCGCCGGCCAGTTCCTCCGGCAGGGCGCCGTCGCGGCGGGCCACGGCCGTGACGGCATGGCCGCGATCAAGTGCGGTCCGGGCGATCTGGCGCCCGATCTTTCCGGTGGCGGCGACGAGGGCGATCTTCATGGCGGGATTCCGGCCGGCCTTGGAGCAGCCAGCATCGCGCCGATGCCAGGGCCAGGCAAGCGGCGGCGGTCAGGCGCGTTCGAGCCGGTCGAACGCGAACAGCGCGGCAAGCGGATGCGGCCGCCGCTCGATCCGTGCGCGGATCAGCTCGGCGCCGAGCATCGAGTAGGTGATCCCGTTGCCGCCGTAGGCCATCGCGAACAGCACCCGCGGTCCCAACTGCCGGTGCGGCCCGAAGAACGGCAGGCCGTCGCGGGTCTCGGCGAACGTGCCGGCCCACGAGAACGTCGGCTCCGCCGCCAGGTGGGGGAACAGCTTGCGTACCTTCCGCGAGAGCCGCGTGGCCTTGCGCTCGACCCGGGTGTCGCGCCGGGCCGGGATGTCCACGGCATCGTCGTCGCCGCCGACGAGCAGGCGGCCATCGGCCGTGGCCCGCAGGTAGAGATATGGGCGGGCCGATTCCCAGACCAGCGTGTCGGCCAGCGGCCCGAGCGCCGCCGCGGCGAGCGGGTCGGTGACGAAGGCATAGCTGCTGCGGTTGCGGGCGACGCGCTGGTCGATCCACTGCTGGCAGGCGTAGCCGGCCGCCAGCACCGCATGGCGCGCGCGGATGGTCGCGCCCTGCCGGGTGCGCAGCGCCACGCCGCGGCTGGTGGTGTCGATCGCCGCGACCGCGGTGCGATCGAACACCGCGGTACCGCGCCGGGCCAGGCGCGTCAGCAGGCGGTAGGTCATGCGGTACGGGTCGACGCGCGCGGCGAGCGCGCTCAGGATCGCGCCCGGTGCCGAGAAGCCGTAGCGTTCGCGCAGGGCGGCGGGCTCCAGCCATTCGACGGCGAAGCCGTGCCGCGCGCGCAGCGCCGCCTCCTCCAGCAGGGCCGACCGATGGCGCCGCCTGCTGGCGTAGTAGAGGCTCCGGTTGCGTGCGAAGCCGACGTCGCGCACCTCGCCCGCCTTGGCCTGCAGCTGGCCGATCGCCTCCGCGCAGCTGCGGTAGGCCAGCACTGCGGCGGCCTCGCCGTAGCGCTGGGCCAGGTCCACCAGGTGGGTATCGATCTCGTACTGCAGCAGCGCCGTGCTGGCGGCAGTGCTGCCCCAGCCGATGTCGCGCTGCTCGATCACGGCGACGTCGTGGCCGGCGCCGGCCAGGGCATCGGCGATCAGCGCGCCGCTGATGCCGCCGCCGACGATGGCGACGTCGCAGCGCAGGTCCCGCTCGAGTGCGGGAAACGCGTGCATCAGTCCGTTCCTGATCGCCCAGAAGGGATAGCCGCTCTTGAGGTCCATGGGTTCGTTACCTGCCGGGCCCGACGCAGCGGCATCATGCGCGAGATCGCGCGGCGATGCTTCCGCCGGGTGCGCCGGCTCGCACGTGCCGGGCCGGCCGGGAGCGCACTCGACGCCCGCGCGCGGATCGGCTACCGTCCCC
Organism: Dokdonella koreensis DS-123; assembly: GCF_001632775.1. NCBI lineage: Bacteria > Pseudomonadati > Pseudomonadota > Gammaproteobacteria > Lysobacterales > Rhodanobacteraceae > Dokdonella > Dokdonella koreensis. The sequence goes on along the minus strand of NZ_CP015249.1, from coordinate 2,639,095 downwards.
GCGCATCGCCCCTGGCTTCCGCGGAGCCGGACCATGTCCGCCCCCCACGTTCACGACGACGCCGATCTGGCGCTGCTCGGCCAGTCGGTCGCCGAGCTCCTGGTCGCGCGCGGGATGAGCATGGTCACCGCCGAATCGTGCACCGGCGGCTGGATCGCCAAGGTGCTGACCGACATCGCCGGCAGCTCGACCTGGTTCGAGTGCGGCGTCGTCGCCTACAGCTACGAGGCCAAGGAAGCCCTGCTCGGCGTTCAGCCGCAGACCCTGGAACGCACCGGCGCCGTCAGTCAGGAAACCGTCGTGGAGATGGTCTCCGGCGCGCTGGCGCGCTACGGCGCCAGCGTCGCGGTGGCGGTCACCGGCATTGCCGGCCCTGGCGGCGCCACGCCCGGCAAGCCGGTCGGCACGGTCTGGATCGGCTGGAAACGGCGCGGCGGTTACGCGAAAGCTGAACTGTTCCATTTTCCCGGCGACCGCGAGGCGGTACGGCGCAGCACCGTTGCCGCCGCGCTCGACGGCCTGCGCCGGATTCTTACGAGCTGACGCGCCGTCCGCCCCTGTTCCGTCCCGGGCGCTGTGGAATAATGCCGGGCACTCCCGCCGCGCCGTCTCAATCGCTGAGATGCGGGCGCGGCATCCTCCGCGCCGATCAAACACACAGAGGTACCGCCCGATGGACGACAACAAGCGCCGCGCGCTCGCATCCGCGCTTTCCCAGATCGAGAAGCAGTTCGGCAAGGGTGCCGTCATGCGCATGGGCGATCGTACCGACGACGCGATCGAGACGGTCTCGACCGGCTCGCTGGGCCTGGACATCGCGCTCGGCGTCGGCGGCCTGCCGCGCGGCCGCGTCGTCGAAATCTACGGACCGGAGTCGTCCGGCAAGACCACGCTGACGCTGCAGGTGATCGCCAGTTGCCAGCGCAACGGCGGCACCGCGGCCTTCGTCGACGCCGAGCACGCCCTCGATCCCAGCTATGCCGAGAAGCTCGGCGTCAACGTCGACGACCTGCTGGTCTCGCAGCCCGACACCGGCGAGCAGGCGCTGGAGATCGCCGACATGCTGGTGCGCTCCAATGCGGTGGACGTCGTGGTCATCGACTCGGTCGCCGCGCTGACGCCGAAGGCCGAGATCGAGGGCGAGATGGGCGACTCGCACGTGGGCCTGCAGGCGCGCCTGATGAGCCAGGCGCTGCGCAAGCTGACCGCCAACATCAAGAAGTCCGGCTGCCTGGTGATCTTCATCAACCAGATCCGCATGAAGATCGGCGTGATGTTCGGCAGCCCGGAGACGACCACCGGCGGCAACGCGCTGAAGTTCTACGCCTCGGTCCGCCTGGACATCCGCCGGATCGGCGCGGTCAAGCGCGGCGACGAGGTGATCGGCTCGGAGACCCGCGTCAAGGTCGTCAAGAACAAGGTCGCGCCGCCGTTCCGCCAGGCCGAGTTCGAGATTCTCTACGGCGAGGGCACCTCGCGCGAGGGCGAGCTGATCGAGCTCGGCGTCGCCCACAACCTCGTCGACAAGTCCGGCGCCTGGTACAGCTACAACGGCGAGCGCATCGGCCAGGGCAAGGACAATACCCGCCAGTACCTGCGCGAGCATCCCGAGATCTCCGCGGCGATCGACGCCCAGCTGCGCGCCAAGCTGCTGGTCAGCAACGGCAATTCGCCGCTGCCGGCGGTCGAGGTCGAGGAAGCCTGATCGCGGCCGGTCCGGGCGTACGGCGCGCAGGCCGGTCCGGCAGGCGCCGGCCCGGCCGTGCCGTGGCGACCGGTGGCCGGGCCGGGTCCGGTCCGCCGGTCCGCCGGCCCGACCGTCGGTCGGCTGCCGGCTGGACGCACCGTGGGGGCCTCGCTAAGGTGCTGCGGCATCGAGGGGCCGTCCGCCGGCCGCCGTGCCGATTCGGGAAGGATAGAGCCATGCATCGCATCGTCTTCGCCAGCATCGTGCTGTTCGCGCTCGGTACCGGCAGTCTCCATGCCGCCGAACTGACGTCCCTGCCGCCGCTGCCGACCGCCAGCGGGTTCGTCGCCGGCCGGCCGGCCACCCAGGCCGACGTCGACGCCGGCAACGCGGTGTTCGTGATCGGCGACGGGGCGGTTTCCACCGGATCGCCGCTCGCGATCGACGTCCCGCAGTACGCGCTGTTCGTGGACGAGGGCGTCAAGACCGTCGTCGTCGTCGTGCAGGCCGAGCGTGGCGTGGACGGTAGCCGGATCGGGGCGCGTAAGGTCGACGGCTCGACCCTGGTGGGCGCACTGGAAGAGTTCGAGCTGCTCGGCACCCAGCCGGATGCCAAGCGGATCGCGCCCAACTGACGACCGCAGCCGCATCCTCCGGCCGTCCTCGCGGTGTCGACGGCCGCCGGCCGGCCGCCGCGCCACTCCGGTGCGCCGATCATGACGTCCCGTCCGCCACGAACGCCCGCAGACAAGCCCGCCGCCTATGACCGGGCGCTCGGCTGGCTGGCCCGGCGCGAGCATTCCCGTTCGGAACTGCGCACGAAGCTCGCGCGGGGTGGCCATGCCGCCGACGAGGCCGCCGCCGCCCTGGAAGCCCTGGAAGCCGGTGCGCTGCAGAGCGATGCCCGCTTCGCCGGGGCGCTGGCGCGATCGCGCGCCGGGCAGGGCTACGGCCCGCGGCGCATCGTCGCCGAGTTGCGTTCGCACGGTATCGCCGATGCCGCCGTCCGTGATGCGCTGGCCGAGGTCGACGTCGACTGGCTGGCCTCGGCCCGCCGGCAGCTCCAGCGCCAGTACGGACGCACGCCGGCGCGCTCGGCCCAGGAGCGCGCGCGCCGGGCCGCCTTTCTCTTGCGCCGAGGCTTCGATGGCCCCACAGTGGGCGCCCTGACGCGCGCCGACGCCGGCAGCGACGACGATTCCTTCGATTGAAACGCCGTCCCGCCGTGCTGTCCCGGCCGGGTGTGGCCGGTGCCGGCCGCCGGTCCGAAGCGTCCTCCGATCCGCCCGGAACCGGGCGCGCCCCGACCGGGGCGTGACGGCGGAATGCTGCATTTCACCAGGATTCCCTTGACGGCTTGCCAGATGCCCATGACGACCAGCGCCGAAATCCGCTCCACGTTTCTCGAGTTCTTCCGCTCCAAGGGGCACGTCATCGTGCCGTCGGCGCCGCTGGTGCCGGCCAACGATCCGACGCTGCTGTTCACGAACTCGGGCATGGTGCAGTTCAAGAACGCCTTTCTCGGCAGCGAGAAGCCGCCGGGCCCGCGCGTGGCCGACGTGCAGCGCTGCCTGCGCGCTGGCGGCAAGCACAACGACCTCGATTCGGTCGGCTACACCGCGCGCCACCACACGTTCTTCGAGATGCTCGGCAACTGGTCGTTCGGCGACTACTTCAAGCGCGACGCCATCCTCTGGGCCTGGGAGCTGCTGACCGAGGTCTGGAAGCTGCCGCCCGAGCGCCTGCTGGTCACGGTCTACCACACCGACGAGGAGGCCTACGCGATCTGGAACGCGCAGGTCGGCGTGCCGGCCGAGCGCATCGTGCGCATCGGCGACAACAAGGGCGCGCCGTTCGCCTCGGACAATTTCTGGCAGATGGCCGATACCGGCCCGTGCGGCCCGTGCACCGAGATCTTCTACGACCACGGCGCCCACATCGCCGGCGGGCCGCCCGGTTCGCCCGACGAGGACGGCGACCGCTTCATCGAGATCTGGAACCTGGTGTTCATGCAGTTCGACCGCGCCGCCGACGGCACGCTGACGCCGCTGCCGGCGCCCTGCGTGGATACCGGCATGGGCCTGGAGCGGCTGGCGGCCGTGCTGCAGCACGTGCACACCAACTACGAGATCGACACGTTCCAGCACCTGATCCGCGCCGCCGGCGCGCTGACCGGCACGGCCGATCTCGGCAACACCTCGCTGCGCGTGATCGCCGACCACATCCGTGCCTGTTCTTTCCTGATCGTCGATGGTGTATTGCCGTCGAACGAAGGACGCGGCTACGTGCTGCGCCGGATCATCCGCCGCGCCCTGCGCCATGGCTGGATGCTCGGCGTGCGCGGCGACTTCTTCTGGAAGATGGTCGCGCCGCTGATCGACGTCATGGGCGAGGCGTATCCGGAGCTGCCGGCCAAGCGCGACGTGGTCGAGCGCGCGCTCAAGGTCGAGGAGGAACGCTTCGGCGAGACGCTCGAGCAGGGCATGAAGCTGTTCGCCGAGGTGGCGGCCCGCGCGGGCACGACCATTCCCGGTGCCGATGCGTTCCGGCTCTACGACACCTACGGTTTTCCGGTCGACCTCACTGCCGACATCGCGCGCGAACGCGGGCTGACGGTGGACATGGCCGGCTTCGAGCAGGCGATGGAGCAGCAGCGCGAACGGGCGCGGGCGGCCAGCCAGTTCGAGTCCAAGGGGCAGCTGCCGGCGGAGCTCGCGGCCAGCCTGCCGCCGACGCAGTTCCTCGGCTACGACACGCTGCAGGGCGAAGGCGGCGAGGTGCTGGCGATCCTGCGCGGCGGCCGTGCGGTGGACGCGCTGGCGGACGGCGAGGAAGGCATCGTCATTCTCGACCGCACGCCGTTCTACGCCGAATCCGGCGGACAGGTCGGCGATGTCGGCGTGCTCACCGGCACCGGTGGTGCGCTGGCGGTCGGCGACACGCAGAAGCTGGCCGGTGCGTTCCACGGTCACGTCGGTCGCTGGCAGGGCGCCCACCCACTGCAGCGCGGTGCGCGCCTGGCCGCTGCCGTCGACGGCGAGCGGCGCCAGGCGACGATCCTCAATCATTCGGCCACCCACCTGCTGCACGCCGCCTTGCGCAGCGTGCTCGGCACGCACGTGACGCAGAAGGGTTCGCTGGTCGCGCCCGACCGCCTGCGCTTCGACTTCGCGCACTTCCAGGCGGTCGACGGCACGGAGCTGCGCCGTATCGAGGATCTGGTCAACGCCGAGATCCGCCGCAACGTCGCCGCCGAAGTCCACACGATGGGCTACGAGGAAGCGATCGATTTCGGCGCGATGGCGCTGTTCGGCGAGAAGTACGGCGATCAGGTGCGCGTGCTGAAGATGGGCGAGTTCTCGACCGAGCTGTGCGGCGGCACGCACGTCTCGCGCACCGGTGACATCGGCCTGTTCAAGATCGTCGCCGAGAGTGGCGTCGCATCGGGCGTGCGCCGCATCGAGGCGCTGACCGGCGCCGCGGCGGTCGCCTTCGTCGTCGACGAGGAGCGCCGGCTCGGTGCCGTCGCCGACCTGCTCTCGGTCGGGCCGGCCGACGTCGTCGACAAGCTGCGCCAGCTGTTCGATCGCCAGCGCAAGCTCGAGCGCGAGCTGGAATCGTTCAAGGCCAAGGCCGCCAGTTCCGCGACGCAGGATCTGGCGGCGCAGGCGGGTGATGTCGGTGGCATCCGCGTCGTCGCCGCGCGCGTGGACGGTCTCGATGCGAAGGCGCTGCGCGAAGGCGTGGACTCGCTCAAGCAGCAGCTCGGCGACTGCGTCGTGCTGCTGGCGGCAGCGGCGGAGGGCAAGGTCGCCCTGGTCGGCGGCGTCGGTGGCGCCGCGCTCGGCAAGGTCAAGGCCGGCGAGGTCGTCGCGCATGTGGCCGCGCAGATCGGCGGCAAGGGCGGCGGCCGTCCGGACCTCGCCCAGGGCGGCGGCGTCGACTCCCCAGCACTGGATCAGGCACTGGCGCATGTGCCGAAATGGCTAGCCGAACGCCTTGCCTGATGGGTGGAGAAAGCGCGCAAGTCCTTGCGCGATCTCGATTGCGCAGGCAGGATTGCTGAGGTTACCATCGCAACAGTTTTATACGATTGTTTCGGCCATCCATTCACCGATGGCTTCTTCCAGGGCCCCGTTCACGGGCCGGTTTCTTGAAACAGGGGAAGGGTCACGTGATCAGCTAGGGAGGCTGATCCGGTCCCCTGATGTGTCCGTTGTTCGGAGTGAGCGCCGGCAGCGTGAGACATCGGACCGACCATAAGCATCGTAGGAGAATGAAGAAATGCTGATTCTCACCCGCCGTATCGGCGAAACCCTCATGATCGGCGACGAGGTCACCGTCACCGTGCTGGGCGTGAAAGGCAACCAGGTGCGCATCGGCATCAATGCGCCGAAGGACGTCGCCGTGCATCGCGAGGAAATCTACCAGCGCATCAAGCGCGAGCAGAATCCCGGAGCGGAAGACGCCGGGGCCGATAGCCATCACGAAGGCTGACTTTACGATCCGCTGCGCTGCGGCTATCCTGCGCCCCTCGTACGCGACCTCGCCCGCTTCCGGCGCGGGGACGGCGGCTCTGCCGCCGGGCGGCACGAGTGATTTCCCGGAGAGATGCCCGAGAGGCCGAAGGGGCTCCCCTGCTAAGGGAGTATAGGGTCAAAAGCTCTATCGAGGGTTCGAATCCCTCTCTCTCCGCCAGTCGAGAAAGCCCTGCTCACGCAGGGCTTTTTTCGTTTCCGGGCCGGCGCGCCGTCTTCGTTGCGAGGCGTGGCCGGTCGCGGCGCGGTGCGTGCCGGTCGTGCGTGGCTGCGGCCGCGTGTCGGTGCGCTTCGCGCCGGACTGCATGGAGCCGCTCGGGCGGCTCTGGTATTCTTGGCGGCTGCGCCGTATGCCCGACAAGCCCGTTCCGGGCCAGCCAGGCCGCGGTGCGGACGGGCAGGGTGCCCATCTTCCATTCGTTCATCCGCCACGGCGGAGATCTTCACGGCCGGGCATTCGATGGCGACGCACGATTTCCTGCAACGATTCCTGCTCGAACAGGCCGGGGTGCACGGCGCGTTCGTCCGCCTCGACAAGACCTGGCGCGACGTGCGCTCGCATACGGACTATCCCAAGCCGCTGGCTTCGCTGCTCGGCCGGACGCTGGCGGCCAGCGCGCTGCTGACCGGCACGATCAAGTTCCGCGGCCGGCTTTCGATCCAGTTCCGCTCCGAAGGCGCGCTCAGGCTGCTGTTCGCCGAATGCACCGACAGCGGCGGCCTGCGCGGGCTGGCGCGCTGGGACGAGGAGGCGGAGGGCACCGCCGAGCTCGGCGAGGGCGCGATTCTCGCGGTGACGATCGAGCAGCCCGATCGTGACCTGCGCCAGCAGGCGTTGGTCGCCTGCGAAGGCAACGACCTGACCGGCGCGTTCGAGCGCTACTTCGAGCAGTCCGAGCAGCTTCCCACACGCATGCTGCTGGTCGAGCACGGCGGGCGTTGCGCCGGCCTGCTGCTGCAGCCGATCGCCGATGGCGGCGGCATTTCGCTCGGGGATCCCGACGCCTGGAACCGGGTCGGCTACCTGATGGCGACCGCGATGACCGACGAACTGGTCAACCTGTCCGCGGAGGAGCTGCTGACCCGCCTGTTCCACGAGGAAGGCGTGCGCGTGTTCGCGCCGCGTCCGCTGGCGTTCGCCTGCAGCTGCTCGCGGTCGCGCGTGGAAACGATGCTGCGCTCGCTCGGCCGTGACGAGTGCGAGGCGGCGATCGCCGCCGACGGCCAGGTCGGCGTTACCTGCGAGTTCTGCAATCGCAACTACCGGCTCGACCGGGTCGACATCGCCGGCCTGTTCGCGAGCACGCCGCCGATGGCCGGACCGGTCACCGCGCAATAGCGCGGCATCGGTGCCGGCACGTAGCGCAGACCAGGCGATGATCCTCAATCTGGCCGCCTACCAGTTCGCTCCTGTCGCCGATCCGGATGCACTGGCGGCGCAGGCGCGTGAAGCCGCCGAAGCGGGCGCGCTGCGCGGGACGATCCTGGTCGCGGACGAGGGGATCAACCTGTTCCTCGCCGGCGAGGAAACCCAGGTGCACGCCTTCCTGGCGTGGCTGCGCGCCGCCCCGCATTTCGCCGGGATCACGGCGAAGTTCAGCCGCAGCCGCACGCAGCCGTTCGCGCGGCTGCGGGTCAAGGTCAAGCCGGAGATCATCAGCTTCCGCCGGGAGGGTGTCGTGCCGTCCGGCGGACGCGCGCCGGCCGTCGCGCCCGCGGTGCTCGCGCAGTGGATCGCGCAAGGGCACGACGATCGCGGCCGCCGGCTGGTGCTGCTCGACACGCGCAACCGCCAGGAGATCGCCTACGGCAGCTTCACCGGTGCGCTGACCTTGCCGATCGAGCGCTTCACCGACTTTCCGGCGGCGGTCACCGCCCAGCGCGAGGCGCTGGCGGATGCGACCGTCGTCAGCTTCTGCACCGGCGGCATCCGCTGCGAGAAGGCGGCGCTGTGGATGCGCGCGGAAGGCTGGGACAACGTGCTGCAGCTGGACGGCGGCATCCTCGGCTACTTCGAGCAGGTCGGCGGCTACGGCTATGCCGGGCGCTGCTTCGTCTTCGACGAGCGCGTCGCGCTCGATCCGCAGCTGGCGCCCCTGGCCGAGGACACCTCGGCACGGTGACGGGCGGCGCCGCACGGGCGCCGCCGGGTCAGGCGGCGGCGCGTGCGCCGGCCGGATTGCGCCAGGCGGCGAGCAGGTCGTCCTGGCGCTTCATCGCATCGGCCAGGTGGCGTTCCTTGACGTGGCCGTAGCCGCGGATCAGTTCCGGCACGCTGGCGATGTCCACGGCCAGCGCGTGGTTGTCGCGGTCCAGCCCGGCCAGCAGTTCCTCGACCTGGCGGAAGTAGTCCTCGATCAGGCGGCGTTCCATCTTGCGCTCGGCGGTGTAGCCGAACAGGTCCAGCGGCGTGCCGCGCAGCCCCTTGAGGCGGGCCAGGACGCGGAACGCGGTGAACACCCAGGGGCCGTACTCGGCCTTGCGCAGGTGGCCTTCGGCGTCCTTCCGGGCCAGCAGCGGCGGCGCCAGGTGGAAGTGGATCGTGTAGTCGCCCTCGAACGTCTCGCGGATGCGCTGCTCGAAATCGCCGCGGGTGTACAGGCGGGCGACCTCGTACTCGTCCTTGTAGGCCATCAGCTTGAATGCATAGCGCGCGACCGCCTCGGTCAGCGCCTTCGTGCCGGGAGCGGCCTGCTGTTCGGCCGCGCGGACGCGCTCGACCAGGGCGGCATAGCGTCCGGCATAGGCGGCGTTCTGGTAGTCGGTCAGGAACGTGCGGCGCCGCGCGATCGCCTCGTCGAGATCGACGCTCAGCGCGACGTCGTCGAGCGCGTCGGCACCGGCCGCGGCCGGCGAGGGCACCGCTGCGCCGGCTGCGGGACGGATCGGCAGCGCCAGCGGGATCGCGCCCGAGGGCAGGTGCGGCTTGATGCCGGCGGCCGCACGCACCTGGCCGATGTCGTGCGCACCCAGGCGGCCCCAGTTGAACGCGGCGGTGTTCATCTCGATCGCCGCGCCGTTGAGCTCGATCGCGCGCATCAGCGCATCGAGCGAGAGCGGCACCCAGCCCTTCTGCCAGGCGTAGCCGAGCATGAACAGGTTGGCCGCGATCGTGTCGCCGAGCAGGGCGGTGGCCAGTTCGGTCGCGTCGACCAGTTCAGGCGCGCGGCCGTCGAGCGCCAGCTTGACCGAATCGATGATCTTCTGGGCCGGGAAGACCAGGTCGGGCTTGGTCGTGAACGTGCCCGGCATCGCCTCGTAGGAGTTGAGGACGACGTTGGAGCGGCCGGCGCGGATCTTCGACAGCGCCCAGTAGTCGTTGACGACGACCATGTCGCAGCCGAGCACCAGATCGGCCTCGCCGGCGGCGATCCGCACGGCGTGGATGTCGGCCGGCGACTTCGCGATGCGCAGGTGGCAGGTCACGGCGCCGCCCTTCTGGGCCAGGCCGGTCTGGTCGAGCACGGTGCTGCCCTTGCCTTCCAGGTGCGCGGCCATGCCGATCAGCGCGCCGATCGTGACGACGCCGGTGCCGCCGATGCCGGTCACCAGGATGTTCCAGGGCTGGTCCAGCGCGGTCGCGAAGACCGGCATCGGCAATGCGCCGAAATCGACCGCGCCGCCGCTGCCCTTCTTCTTGCGCAGCCCGCCGCCGTGCACGGTGACGAAGCTCGGGCAGAAGCCCTTCACGCAGGAGTAGTCCTTGTTGCAGCCGGACTGGTCGATCTCGCGCTTGCGCCCGTACTCGGTCTCCTTCGGCAGCACCGAGACACAGAACGACTTCGCGCCGCAGTCGCCGCAGCCTTCGCAGACCAGCGAATTGATGAAGACGCGCTTCTTCGGGTCCTCCAGCTTGCCGCGCTTGCGGCGGCGGCGCTTCTCGGTCGCGCAGGTCTGGTCGTAGATCAGGATCGACACGCCCTTGATCTGGCGCATCCGCTTCTGCACGGCGTCCAGCTCGTCGCGATGGACGAACTCCACGCCGCTCGGGAAGATCTCCGGCCGCGACCACTTGGCGATGTCGTCGGAGACGACGATGATCGCCTGCACGCCCTCGGCGCGCATCTGGTGCGCGATGTCCGGCACCGTCAGCGTGCCGTCGACCGGCTGGCCGCCGGTCATCGCGACCGCGTCGTTGTAGAGGATCTTGTAGGTGATGTTGACCTTGGCGGCGATCGCCTGGCGGATCGCCAGCGAGCCGGAATGGAAATAGGTGCCGTCGCCGAGGTTCTGGAACACGTGCTCGGTCTCGGTGAACGGTGCCTGCCCGCACCAGGTCACGCCTTCGCCGCCCATGTGCGAGAAGGTGTCGGTGCGGCGGTCCATCCAGGTGACCATGTAGTGGCAGCCGATGCCACCCTGGGCGCGCGAGCCTTCGGGCACGGCCGTGGAGGTGTTGTGCGGGCAGCCCGAGCAATAGTGCGCGGCGCGCGGGAAGTTCGCGCGCGGCAGCGTCAGCTCCTGCTCCTTGGCCTCGATCCACGCCACGCGCGCGCGGATCGCCTCGCTGCTGAAGAAGCGCGAAAGGCGCCTGGCGATGACCAGGGCGATCATCGCCGGCGTCAGCTCGTTGGTCGAGGGCAGCACCCAGTTGCCGTCCTCGTCGTACTTGCCGACCACGCTGGGACGCGTCGGCCAGTTGTACATGTACTCCTTCATCTGCGACTCGATGAACGAGCGCTTCTCCTCGACGACGATGACGTCCTCCAGGCCGTCGGCGAACTGGCGGATGCCGACCGGCTCGAGCGGCCAGGTCATGCCGATCTTGTAGACGCGGATGCCGATCTCGCGCGCGTCACGTTCGCTGATGCCGAGGTACTCCAGCGCCTGCAGCACGTCCAGGTAGCTCTTGCCGGTGGTGACGATGCCCAGGCGCGCCTTCGGCGAATCGAGCACGATGCGGTCGATGCGGTTGGCGCGCGCGAACGCGGTCGCCGCCTGCACCGCGTACCGGTGCAGGCGCATTTCCTGGTCGAGCGGCGGGTCCGGCCAGCGGATGTTGAGCCCGCCGGGCGGCAGCGCGAAGTCCTCGGGCAGGACGATGTCGAGCTGGTGCGGATTGACGTTGACGCTGGCGCTGGACTCCACCGTCTCGGCGATCGTCTTGAAGCCGACCCAGCGGCCGGTGAAGCGCGACATCGCCCAGCCGAGCAGGCCCATGTCGAGGATGTCCTGCACGCCAGCCGGGTTGAGGATCGGCATCATCGCCGAGACGAACTCCAGCTCCGAGCCGTGCGGCAGGGTCGAGGAGCGGCAGGCGTGGTCGTCGGCGGCCAGCGCGAGGACGCCGCCGTGGCGGGACGTGCCCGCCGCGTTGCCGTGCTTGAACACGTCGCCGCAGCGGTCGACGCCGGGGCCCTTGCCGTACCACATCGCGAACACGCCATCGACCTTGGCGCCGGGAAACAGGTTGGTCTGCTGCGTGCCCCAGACCATCGTCGCGCCGAGGTCCTCGTTGAGGCCCGGCGTGAACTCGATGGCGGACGCCTTCAGGTGCTTCCTGGCCTTCCACAGCTCCAGGTCGAAGCCGCCGAGCGGCGACCCGCGATAGCCGGAGATGAAGCCGGCCGTGTTGACGCCGGCGGCCCGGTCGCGCATCTGCTGCATCAACGGCAGGCGCACCAGCGCCTGGACGCCGGATAGATAGATGCGGCCTTCGCTACGCGTGTACTTGTGGTCGAGCGTGTACTCGCGATCGACGTTCGGCGCGGGAACGGACATGGGGCGGACCTGGCAGGCGGCTAGGGGGCGCGGAAAGTTTAACAGTGGCTCCCCCCGGCCGACCGCGCAGCGGCGGGAATCAATCGGCCGCAACCGTGCGCACAATCGGCCATTGCCACGGCGGCCGACCCGCTACAGCACCTCGACGCCGGCCTCGCGCAGCAGGCGGCAGACCGCGATCAGCGGCAGGCCGACCAGGGCGGTCGGGTCGTCGCTGGCGATCCGCTCGAACAGGCCGATGCCCAGGCCCTCGCACTTGAAGCTGCCGGCGCAGTCGAGGGGACGCTCGCGTGCCACGTAGCGCGCGATCTCGTCGGCGGCCAGCGGCCGGAAGAACACCTCGGTCAGGTCGGCTGCCGTGTATGCGACCGGGACATCGCCGCGCAGGTCCAGCAGGCAGACGGCGGTGTGGAACACGACGACGGCGCCGGAGCAGGCCGCCAGCTGGGCGCGGGCCGTCGCTTCGTCGCCCGGCTTGCCGAGCACCCGGCCGTCGCGGTCGGCGACCTGGTCCGAGCCGATGACGAGGGCACCGGCCGCCTGTCCGGCGACTGCCTGCGCCTTGGCCGCCGCCAGGCGCCGCGCCAGCGCGGCCGGCGCCTCGCCGGGCCGGCGCGCCTCGTCGGTCTCCGGCGGCAGTGCGCGTACCCGGGGCGTCAGGCGCTGCAGCAGCTCGCGCCGGTAGCGCGAGGTGGAGGCCAGCACGAGGTCGACGTCGGCCAGCTTCATGCGGGGCGGTCCGTGGCGGTGGCGTCGATCGCCTGCCGCAGCTGCGCCTGCGCCTGGTCGAGCTGGCCGATCTGCCGCTGCAGGTCCGCCAGCGAGCGGGCGAGGGCGGTGTCGGCGGCTTCGAGGTCGGCCTGGGGTGCGCTGTCGGCCCTGTCCTTCAGCCACAGGCGGTGCGCGAGCAGGTCGCGCAGGGCCGCCTCGATGGCCGCATCCGGGGTGCCGCCCGCCGGGCCGGACGGGCCGGCCACCGGGGCGAGCAGGGCGGGCACGTCGAGCAGGCGCTGCCGGCAGTCGTGCAGTGCCTGCTCGAACGCATCGGCGCGGTCGAGGATGCTGCGCAGCACGCGTGCGCGCCGCGCGTGGCGCTGCCCGACCCATGCGGCGGCCAGCACCGAGGCGGCGGCCGCGAGCGCGGCGATCGTCAGGAGATTCATGCGGTTGCGGTGCGCCGGACGGAATCACACAGTCTGCCCGAGCAGGCCGGGTCCGGCAATTTCGGGCGTTCCCGGCAGCGTGCAAAGTTGACTTTGGAGGGGGTGGCACCTACTATCGCGCGCCCTATGTCAGCCGCCCTGCCCGAGAGTGTCGACGCCTGGCGCATGGTGCAAGGGCAGCGCGCGTTTCAGGGACGGCTGCCGTTGTCGGGCCTGCAGCGGCTTTCCGGCAGTCTGGCGGATACGGTCGGTGATGTCGTCTACGACCTGGAGTTCGGTCGTGATGCGTTCGGGATCGCTTTCCTGCGGCTGCACGTGGATGCCGGCTTGCCGCTGATCTGCCAGCGCACGCTCGAGCGTTTCGTGCAGCCGGTGACGATCGACCAGCGGCTGGGGCTGATAGGCAAGGAGCAGGACGAGGCGGGATTGCCCGAAGGTTACGAACCGCTGCTGATCGCCGACGGCCAGTTGGCGCCGGCGGACGTGATCGAGGACGAATTGATATTGACGCTGCCGGTCGTCCCGGTGAGCCCGGGCGCACCGCTCGAGTTCACCACCGGTATCGAGGAGCCGGCCGAAGCAGAGGAGGCGCGCGAGAATCCGTTCGCGGTGCTCGCCCGGCTCAGGCAGGATTAGCAACACGCAGATTTCATCGGAGAAGTGTCATGGCAGTTGCCAAGAGTCGCAAAACCCCGTCGCGCCGCGGCATGCGTCGCGCCCACGATTCGCTCACCGCCAAGCAGTTGGCGACCGACCCGACCTCGGGTGAGGTGCACATCCGTCACCACGTGACCAAGGATGGCTACTACCGCGGCAAGAAGGTCATCGACACGCGCGCCTCGGTGCGGGTCGAGGACTGACGATCCTTGCCGGCGGCTGGCCGCGGCCCGTCCGCGCCGGCGCGTCGGCGATGTGTTCGGAAGCCGGCCCGCTTCGGGCCGGCTTCGCGTTTTTGCCGGTGGGCGGCGTTCCGGGCACCACCCGGCGGTCGCCGACGCCACGTAGCTAGCTGCAGAAGGGGTTGACTCTGATCCACTCACGCATCGCGGGTACCGGCAGCTATCTGCCCGAGAAGGTCCTGACCAACGCGGATCTCGAGAAGCTCGTCGAAACCACCGACGAATGGATCGTCTCGCGTACGGGCATCCGCGAGCGGCACATCGCTGCCGACGGAGAGACCACCGGCGACCTGGCCCTGCAGGCGGCGCGCCGCGCGCTCGAGGCGGCCGGTGTCCAGGCCTCGGAGATCGACCTGCTGGTGCTCGGCACGACGACGCCGGACCTGGTCTTCCCGTCCACCGCCTGCCTGCTCCAGCATCGGCTGGGTGCCAACGGCTGCATGGCGTTCGACGTGAACGCGGCCTGCAGCGGCTTCATGTATGCGCTCGGCATCGCCGACAAGTTCATCCGGTCCGGCTCCGTCCGGACCGCGCTCGTGGTCGGTTCGGAGACGCTGTCGCGCATGACCGACTGGAGCGACCGCCAGACCTGCGTGCTGTTCGGCGACGGCGCCGGCGCGGTCGTGCTCAAGGCCTCGGACGAGCCCGGCATCCTCTCCACGCACCTGCACGCCGACGGCGGTCACAAGGACCTGCTCTACGGGCCGGTCGGCGTTTCCACCGGCTTCCGCGCCGACGAACCCAATTGCGGCGTCACGATCCGCATGAGCGGCAACGAGGTGTTCAAGGTCGCGGTCAAGACGCTCGACCGCGTCGTCGACGAGACGCTCGAAGCCAACCAGCTCGACAAGAGCGCGATCGACTGGCTGATCCCGCACCAGGCGAACCTGCGCATTATCCAGGCGACGGCCAAGCGGCTGGACATGCCGATGGACCGCGTCATCGTCACCGTCGACCGGCACGGCAACACCTCGTCGGGCTCGGTGCCGCTGGCGCTGGACTACGCGGTACGCTCCGGCAAGGTCCAGCGCGGCCAGTTGCTGCTGCTCGAGGCATTCGGCGGCGGCTTCACCTGGGGGTCGGCGCTGATCCGCTACTGAGCGGCCCCTCGAAGGAGGACCATCATGGCTCAACGCCTGTTGCTCGACGGCCGCGCGGTCTGGCTCAAGCGCTATGCGCACCGCCGCCGTCGGCTGGCGCACCACGCCCTGGACTTCGCCGCCCGCCAGCTCGGCATCGAGCCGCTGCGCCCGGACCCGGTCGATTCGCCCGAAGAGGCCAAGTGCATCGAATCGCGCCGTCTCGGCGAGCTGGCCGGGCAGGGCGTGCGCGTGCCGCGCGTGCTCGCCGACGGCCGTGACGTGCTGCTGCTGAGCGACGTGGGGTCCTCGCTGTCGCTGCGCCTGCGTGAGGTGGCCGGCAGCGCCGAGGCGGTCGACCTCCTGGTCGGCGGCGCCGCGCTGGCGATCGCCGAAACCCACCGGCGCGGCGTCTATCTCGGCCAGCCGCTGCCGCGCAATCTCACGGTCAGCCCGGACGGCTTCGGCTTCCTCGATTTCGAGGAGGATCCGGGCCGCGTGATGCCGCTGGACAGCGCGCAGGCGCGCGACTGGCTGCTGTTCGCTTCCGGCGTCGCCCGCCGCTACCAGGGCCGCGACCACCGCGCGCTGGCCGGCGTGCTGGCGGCCGGGCTGGCCCAGGCCCGCGCGCCCGTGGTCGCCCGCCTCGATCATGCGGCCGGGCGGCTGCGCTTCCTCGAACGGGCGACCCGCCCGTTCGGCGAGCGTGCCCGTGCGCTCGGCCGGGCGGTCGCCGCCTTGCGCGAGGCGCTCGGCTTCCTTGCGCTGCTGGCCTTCACCTTGCTGGCCGACTACCTGCCGGACCGTGATTTCGACCTGTTCGGCCTGTCCTTCCTGATCGACTATCTGACATGACCGCATCCCCCACCGACGTGGCATTCGTGTTTCCCGGCCAGGGCTCGCAAGCGCTCGGCATGCTGGCCGAGCTGGCCGAACTGCACGCGGACGTGCGGCAGACCTTCGCCGAGGCGTCCGAGGGCGCCGGCGTCGACCTGTGGGCGTTGTCGCAGGGCGGGCCGGAAGAGATGCTCAACCGCACCGAGTACACCCAGCCGGCCCTGCTGGCCGCCGGCGTCGCCGTCTGGCGCCTCTGGCTGGCCGTCGGCGGCGCCCGCCCGGCGCGGCTGGCCGGCCACAGCCTCGGCGAATACACGGCGCTGGTCGCCGCCGGTGCGATCGGCCTGCGTGACGCCGCGCACCTGGTGCGCATCCGCGGACAGGCCATGCAGGCGGCCGCGCCGGCCGGGGCCGGCGCGATGGCGGCGGTGCTCGGCGCCGACGATGCGCTGGTCGAGGAGGTCTGCCGCACGGTGTCCGGCAGCGAGGTGGTGGTGCCGGCCAACTACAACGCGCCCGGCCAGATCGTCATCGGCGGCCATGTCGCCGCGGTCGACGCGGCCCTGGCCAGGCTGGCCGAGCAGGGCGTGCGCAAGGCAGTGAAGCTCGCCGTCAGCGTCCCCTCGCACACGCCGCTGATGCGCGAGGCCGCCAACCGCCTCGCCGAGGCGATCGGCGCCTATGCCTGGAGCGCGCCGTCGATCCCGGTCGTGCAGAACGTGGACGCCCGTGTGCACGCCGGTCTGGCCGACATCCGTGAAGCGCTGGTGCGCCAGCTGTACCTGCCGGTCCGCTGGACCGACTGCGTGCAGGCGCTGGTCGCCGGCGGCACCGCGCGCGTGGCCGAATGCGGGCCCGGCAAGGTGCTGGCCGGCCTGGTCAAGCGCATCGACAAGTCGCTCGACATCCGCACGCTCGGCACGCCGGGCGAGTTCGAATCCGCGCGCGAGGCCTGGGCCTGACGGTCCGGCCCCGCCTCCTTCATCCTTTGCAGCGAGACACAGCATGAGCGCAATCCTCGAGGGCGAGATCGCCCTGGTCACCGGCGCCAGCCGCGGCATCGGCGCCGCGATCGCCGACGAACTGGCCGGACTCGGCGCCGTCGTCGTCGGCACGGCCACCAGCGAAGCCGGTGCGCAGGCGATCGGCGAACGCCTCGCCGCGCGCGGCGGTGCCGGCCGCGTGCTCGACGTCACCGATGCGGCCGCGGTCGATGCGCTGGTCGAGGAGATCGGCAAGACCTTCGGCGCGCCGTCGATCCTCGTCAACAACGCCGGCATCACCCGCGACCAGCTGCTGATGCGCATGCGCGACGAGGACTGGCAGGCGATCATCGACACCAATCTCAGCTCGGTGTTCAGGACCTCGCGCGCCGTGCTGCGCGGCATGATGAAGGCGCGCAAGGGCCGCATCATCTCGATCGCGTCGGTGATCGGCCTGACCGGCAACCCGGGGCAGGCCAACTACGCGGCGGCCAAGGCCGGCATCATCGCGTTCTCCAAGTCCCTGGCGCGCGAGATCGGCTCGCGCGGCATCACCGTCAACGTCGTCGCGCCGGGCTTCATCGACACCGACATGACGCGCGTGCTGCCGGACGAGCAGAAGAAGGCCCTGGTCGGCCAGATCGCGCTCGGCCGGCTCGGCGAGCCGGCCGACATCGCCCGCGCGGTGGCGTTCCTGGCCTCGCCGGCCGCCGCCTACATCACCGGCGAGACCCTGCACGTCAACGGCGGCATGTACATGCCCTAGGCCGGAAGGGCGGCCGCTTGAAAAGCGGGGTTTGCGGCGCCACCGAAAACCCCGCGGCGGCCGGTCGGCCGGTTGCTGGCGACCCTACGGACGTTCCACTACAATGCGCCCGACTTACGAGCCACGCTGCGCCACCCGGCACGGCGGTCGGGCAAACCGCAAGAATCCCACCGGGAGGAAGAGACCCCATGAGCACTATCGAAGAGCGCGTCAAGAAGATCGTTGTCGAACAGCTGGGTGTGAAGGAAGACGAGGTCACGCCGAACGCGTCGTTCGTTGACGATCTCGGCGCCGATTCGCTCGATACCGTGGAACTGGTGATGGCGCTCGAGGAAGAATTCGAATGCGAGATCCCGGACGAGGAAGCCGAGAAGATCACGACCGTGCAGCAGGCGGTCGACTACGTGAAGGCGCACGTCAAGGCCTGATCGGGTCTCACAGGTGTCGAAAAGGCTGCGCCCGCGAGGCGCAGCTTTCGTTTTGAGGACAGCAAACGCTACGCTCGCGTATGGTTGCGTCCGCCATTGAACAGGTAATCGCATGACCAAGCGTCGCGTCGTCGTCACCGGACTCGGACTACTCAGCCCCGTCGGCAACGACGTGGCCACCGCATGGAGCAACGTGCTGGCCGGCAGGAGCGGCATCGGTCCGATCACGCATTTCGATGCGAGCACGTTCCCGACGCGGATCGCCGGCGAGATCCGCGACTTCGATCCGGCGGTGTACATCCCGCCGAAAGACGTCAAGAAGATGGATCCGTTCATCCACTACGGCGTGGCCGCCTCGCTGCAGGCGCTGGCCGACGCCGGCCTCGCGCCGCACGAGCACGACGCCGAGCGCATCGGCGTGGCGATCGGCGCCGGCATCGGCGGCATCCACACGATCGAGAAGACCTCGATCACCTATCACGAGAGCGGCCAGCGCAAGATCTCGCCGTTCTTCGTGCCGAGCTCGATCGTGAACATGGCCTCCGGCCAGTTGTCGATCATGCTCGGCCTCAAGGGCCCGAACATCGCCTGCGTCACCGCCTGCACCACGGCGACGCACAACATCGGCCTGGCGATGCGCATGATCCAGTACGGCGACGCCGACGTGATGATCGCCGGCGGCGCCGAGTACGCCACCACCGGCACCGCCGTCGGCGGCTTCTGCTCGGCGCGCGCGATGTCCACGCGCAACGAGGAGCCGGCCCGTGCCAGCCGTCCCTGGGACCGCGACCGCGACGGCTTCGTGCTGTCCGACGGCGCCGGCATCCTCGTGATCGAGGACTACGAGCACGCCAAGAAGCGCGGCGCGCGGATCTATTGCGAGCTGGCCGGCTACGGCATGAGCGGTGACGCCTACCACATGACCTCGCCGCCCGAGGACGGCAACGGCGCGCGCCGCTCGATGCAGATCGCGATCGCCGACGCCGGTGCCAATCCGGACCAGGTCCAGTACATCAACGCGCACGCCACCTCGACCGGCGTCGGCGACGTCGCCGAGGTCGCCGCGATCAAGGCCTGCTTCGGCGACCACGCCGGCAAGCTGATGGTCAGCTCGACCAAGTCGATGACCGGCCATCTGCTCGGCGCCGCCGGCGGCGTCGAGGCGATCTTCTCGATCCTCGCGCTGCGCGACGGCGTGGTGCCGCCGACGATCAACCTCGACAATCCCGACGAGGGCTGCGACCTGGACTTCGTGCCGCACACCGCGCGCGAGCACGGACTCGACTTCGTGCTGTCCAACTCGTTCGGATTCGGCGGTACCAACGGCACCCTGGCGTTCCGGCGCGTTTGACCCGCATCCACCGCAGCCTGCCCGGCCGGCGCGACCTGCTCGCGCTGGCGGCGGCGTTCCCGGCGCGCTACCCGGGCCTGCTCGAAAGCGCGGCGCGCGGCGGGCAGGCGCGCTACGACATCCTGTTCGCGTATCCGCGCGATGCCGTGTGGCTGGCCGCCGACGGGTACGTCCGCGACGCGGACGGGCGCAGGCTCGACGGCGATTTCCTCGACCTGCTCGACGCGCGGTTCGCCGCCGCGCGCGCCACCGGCCCGGCCGACGCGCTGCCCTTCACCGGCGGCTGGCTGGTCTATCTCGGCTACGAGTTCGCCCAGCGGATCGAGCCGCGGCTGCGGCTGCCGGCCGCGGACGCGGCGCTGCCGACCGCGCTCGCCCTGCGCTGCCCGGCGGCGATCGTGGTCGATCACGCCGCCGACTGCACCTGGCTGGTCGCCGAGCCGGCGCATGCCGGCCTGGTCGAGGCGATGGCCGCCGACCTGGCGGCGGCCCCGCCGTTCGACGCACCGCTGCCGCCGGTGCTGGCGGTGGAGGAGGACCCGCCGGAGCGCTTCACCGACGGGGTCGAGCGGATCGGCGACTACCTGCGGGCCGGTGACGTGTTCCAGGTCAACCTGTCGCGTGAATGGCGCGCCCGCTTCGCCGAGGCGGTGGCGCCGGCGGCCTTGCACGCGGCCCTGCGGCGCGCCAACCCGGCACCCTATGCCGCGCTGCTGCAATGGCGCGGCGGCGCAGTGGCGAGCTCGTCGCCCGAGCGGCTGGTCGAGGTCCGCGGCGACCGCGTGCAGACCCGGCCGATCGCCGGCACCCGGCCGCGCCTGGCGGGCGAGGACGAGGCCGGCCGCGTGCGCGAGCTGGTGGGCCATCCGAAGGAGCGCGCCGAGCACATCATGCTGATCGACCTGGAGCGCAACGACCTCGGTCGCGTCTGCGAGCCGGGCAGCGTCGTCGTCGACGAGCTGATGACGGTCGAGAGCTATGCGCACGTGCACCACATCGTCTCCAACGTCGGCGGCCGCCTGCGTGCCGGCAGCACGCCGGGCCAGGTGCTGCGCGCGGTGTTTCCCGGCGGCACCATCACCGGCTGCCCGAAGGTCCGCTGCATGGAGATCATCGCCGAGCTGGAAGGGGTCGGCCGCGGCGCCTATACCGGGTCGATCGGCTATCTCGACCGCAGCGGCGCGATGGACTTCAACATCCTCATCCGCACCCTGGTGGCGTCCGGTTCCGACGTGCGCTGGCGTGCCGGGGCCGGCATCGTGTTCGATTCGCGGGCCAGCGCAGAGCTCGAGGAGACGCGCGCCAAGGCACGCGGCCTGCTGCGCGCGCTGGGGATCGACGGATGAGCGCGCGCATCCGCATCGACGGTGCGCCGGCCACGGTCGTGGACGCCGGTGACCGCGGGCTGGCCTACGGCGACGGGCTGTTCGAGACCGTGTTGTTCGTCGACGGCCGGGCCCCGCTGTGGCGGCGCCACCTGGCACGGCTCGCGCTCGGCTGCGCGCGGCTGCGCCTGCCGGCGCCCGACGCCGCCGCCCTGGCGGCGGACTGCGCGGCGGTGACGGCCGGCCTGCCGCGGGCGGTGGTGCGGATCACGCTGACCCGCGGCAGCGGCCCGCGCGGCTATGCGCAGCCGGCGCCGCTGCAGCCATTGCGCATCGTCGCCGCGGCCGCCGAGGCGCCGCTGCCGCGGCATTGGTACTGGCAGGGAATCCGGGTACGCTTCTGCGAAACCCGCCTGGCCGTCCAGCCGCTGCTGGCCGGCATCAAGCACCTGAACCGTCTGGAGCAGGTCCTGGCGCGGGCCGAGTGGGACGACCCTGCCATCGCCGAGGGCATCGTGTTCGATACCGAAGGGCGCGTCGTCGGCGCGACCGCTGCGAATCTGTTCCTGGTCCGCGACGGCTGCGTGTCGACGCCGCGCGTCGATCGCTGCGGTGTCGCCGGCGTGATGCGCGCCGAACTGCTCGACCGGCTCGGCGAGGTGCGGCAGGGCGACATCGACGTGGACGAGCTGATGCAGGCCGACGAGATCTTCCTGAGCAACGCGGTGCGCGGCGTGCTGCTGGTCACCGAGCTGGGCGGGCGGCTGTGGAAGCCGGGGCCGGTCGGCTCGCGGCTGGTCGCCGACCTGCACACGCTCGGTTTCGGAGCGGCGGCATGACGGCGGCGGCCGCGATGGCCGGCCGCACGCGTGTGGCGCGGCTGCTGGGCCTGTTCGTGCTGGCGGCGCTGGTCGCCGCGGTCGCGCTCGCCACCTGGCTCTGGACCGACTACCGGCGGTTCGCCGACACGCCGCTGCCGCTGGCCGCGGACGCCACGCTCGACATCGCCCGCGGCACGTCCTACCGCGAGGTCGTGCGCACCCTGCGGCGTACCGGCTACACGCGCGCGGCGCCGTTCTACTGGCGCCTGCTCGACCGCGAGATGAAGGTCTCCGGGCGCCTGCACGCCGGCGAGTACGCGCTGCCGGTCGGCATCACGCCGCGGACGCTGCTGGCGAAGATGGCCAGCGGCGAGGTGGTGCAGCATCACTTCACGATCGTCGACGGCTGGACCTTCCGCCAGCTGCGCCTCGCGCTCGCGCAGGAGACCGGTCTGCGCCAGACGCTGACCACCGCCAGCGATGCCGAGATCGCCGCCCGGCTCGGCCTCGCCGAGGCCGGTTTCGAGGGCTGCTGCCTACCGGAGACCTATGCCTGGATCAAGGGCGAGTCGGATCTGGACGTGCTGCGTCGCGCCGCTGCGGCCATGCGCAAGACGCTCGACGAGTTGTGGGCGGCGCGTGTGCCGGACCTGCCGCTGAAGACACCCTACGAGGCGCTGATCCTCGCCTCGATCGTCGAGAAGGAGACCGGCATCGCCGGCGAGCGGGCCCAGGTGGCCGGCGTGTTCGTGCGGCGCCTGCGCATCGGCATGCGCCTGCAGACCGATCCCACCGTCATCTACGGCCTCGGCGAGGACTACACCGGCCGCTTGCGCCGCCGCGACCTCGACGGCGACACGCCGTACAACACCTACACGCGCGGCGGCCTGCCGCCGACGCCGATCGCGCTGCCGGGACGCGCGGCGATCGCCGCGACGCTGGCACCGGCGCCCGGCGATGCGCTGTATTTCGTCGCCTACGGCGACGGCAGCGGCCGGCACGAATTCTCCGCGACACTGGCCGAGCACAACCGTGCCGTCGCGCGCTATCTGGAGCGCATGCGCCGATGAGTGGCCGGCTGATCTCGCTGGAAGGCGGCGAAGGCGCCGGCAAGAGCACGGTGCTGGCCGCGGCGCGCGCGCGTTTGGAAGCGCACGGCATCGACGTCGTCGTCACCCGCGAACCGGGCGGCACGCCGCTCGGCGAGGCGGTGCGCGCCCTGGTGCTCGACCCGGCGCTGGCGCCGGTCTGCCCGGAGAGCGAGCTGCTGCTGATGTTCGCGGCCCGTGCCCAGCTGGTGCGCGAGGTGGTGCGGCCGGCGCTCGCGGCCGGGCGCTGGGTGCTGACCGATCGCTTCACCGATGCCAGCTATGCCTACCAGGGCGGCGGCCGTGGCCAGCCGCTGCAGCGCATCGCCGCGCTGGAAGACTGGGCCGCCGGCCTGCGGCCGGACCTGACGCTGCTGCTCGACCTGCCGGTGGCGCAAGGGCTGGCACGCGCCGGCAGCCGCGCGGCGGCCGATCGCATCGAATCCGAGCAGGAGGCGTTCTTCGAGCGCGTGCGTGCCGCCTATCGCGCACGTGCCGCGGCCGAGCCGCAGCGATTCCGCCTGATCGACGCCAGCGCCGAACTGGACGCCGTGCGCGCCGCGGTCGGTGCGGCCGTCGATGCGTTCGTGGCCGTGGCGGACCGGCGATGAACGGCACGATCGCGCCCTGGCTGGATGCCGCCTGGCAGCGCCTGCGTGGCGCGCTGGCCGCCGGCCGGCTGCACCATGCGCTGCTGATCGCCGGCCCCGCCGGTCTCGGCAAGCGGGCCCTGGCCGAGGCACTGGTCGCCGTGGCCTTGTGCGAGCAGCCGGGCGCGGCGGGTGCCTGCGGGCGCTGCCGCGCCTGCCAGCTGATGGCGGCGGGCACCCATCCGGACCGCGTCCGCGTCGGCTTCGTCGAGCGCGACGACGGCAAGCTGCGCAGCGAGCTGACGATCGACCAGATCCGCGCGCTGTCGGCGCGGCTCGCGCTGTCGAGCCAGTTCGGCGGCCTGCAACTGGCGATCGTCGAGCCGGCCGAGGCGATGAACGTCAGCGCCGCCAACGCGCTGCTGAAGACACTGGAGGAGCCGGCCACCGACACGATCATGATCCTGGTCGCCGACCAGCCGGCGCGGCTGCCGGCGACGATCCGCAGCCGCTGCCAGCGCATCGACGTCGGCCTGCCGCCGCCGGCGCAGGCGCTGGCCTGGCTGCGCGAGCAGGGCCTGGCCGATGCGCCGGCGCGAGAGGCGCTGGCCGCCAGCGCCGGCAATCCGGGCCAGGCGCTGGCCTGGTCGAAGGACGGCCGTGTCGAGCTCGGCGCCGCCTGCGCGGGGGACCTGGTGGCATTGGCCGGCGGCCGTTCGTCGGCCGGCGAGGTGGCCGAGCGCTGGGCCGCCGATCGCCCGGCCGACCGGCTCTGGTTCGCCGCGGTGCTGGCCGACGAGGAAGCGCAGCGGCTGGCTGCCGGCGAACGCGGCCGGTTCGGCTTGACCGCCGTGGACGAAATCCCGAAGCTAGCCGCGTGGTTCGCCAAGGCCAACCAGGCGCGCCGGCTGCTCGACACGCCGCTGCGTCCGGAGCTGGTGCTGCTGGACGTGTTGCGCGCCTGGCCGGCGACCGGGCAGGGCACCAGGAGAAGCTGACGATGTCGACTCCGCTATCCGGCGGCATGCCGCGCCAGGGCATCCTGTCGCTGGCGATCAAGGACAAGGGCGCGCTGTACAACGCGTACATGCCGTTCGTGAAGGGCGGCGGCCTGTTCGTGCCGACCACCAAGCGCTACAGCCTCGGCGACGAGGTGTTCATCCTGCTCTCGCTGATGGACGATCCGGACCGCCTGCCGGTGGCCGGCAAGGTCGTCTGGATCACGCCGCCGGGAGCCCAGGGCAATCGCGCCGCCGGCATCGGCGTGCAGTTCAGCGATTCGAGCGACGGCGAGACCGTGCGCACGAAGATCGAGACGATCCTGGCCGGCATCCTGACCCAGGAACGGCCGACCCACACGATGTAGGGCGTCGCCCGCAGCCGTTCCGGTTCGCCCGGTCTTGCCCGTCACGCAAATGCCGGCGCCGGGCGTATAGTGGCGGCGCGGAGGCGACCGGTCCGTCCGGGACGCCGCCGAACCGACTCCAGTACGGATGACGCGGAGGCCGATCGTGTTCAGACGTGTGCTGCTGGCCGTTCTCGGGTTGCTGGTCCTCGGCGTCGCCGGTCTGTTCGCGATCGCGTGGCGGCCGGCGATCGCGCCGATCGATCCCCCGGCGCCCGGTGCGTTCGCCGCCGATCGCATCGCCCGCGGCGAGGTCCTCGCCGGCGCCGGCTACTGCGCGACCTGCCACACCGTACCGGGCGGTGTCCGCTACGCCGGCGGCTACGCGATGCGCACCGCCTTCGGCACGATCCATTCGACCAACATCACGCCCGATCCGCAGACCGGCATCGGCCGCTGGTCCGAGGCCGCCTTCGTGCGCGCGATGCGCAGCGGCGTCGCGCGTGACGGCTCGCATTTGTTCCCGGCGTTCCCGTTCGACCACTTCACCCGGATCACCGACCAGGACCTGGGTGATCTGTATGCGTACCTGATGTCGCGCGAACCTTCGGCGGCGGCGCCGAAGCCGAACACGGTGCCGTTCCCGCTGAACGTCCGGGCGCTGCAGGCCGGCTGGAAGCTGCTGTTCCTGCGCCAGGGCCCGTTCACGCCGGACCGGACGCGTGACGAGGCCTGGAACCGCGGTGCCTATCTCGCCGAAGGCGTGAGTCATTGCGGCGCCTGTCACACGCCGCGCAATGCCGTCGGCGCCGAGCGACGCGACGCCGCCTACGCCGGCGCGCTGATCGACGGCTGGCAGGCGCCGGCACTGACCGATGCCAATCCCGCGCCGCTGGCGTGGACCGAGGAGGCGCTCTACGCCTACCTGCGCAGCGGCGCGACGGCCGAACACGGCAGTGCCGTCGGCTCGATGGCCGAGGTCGTCCACGGCCTGTCGAAGCTGCCCGATGCCGACATCCGCGCGCTGGCGGTCTACTTCGCCGATGTCGGCCGCGCCGCCGCGCGCAGCGGGGACGAACGCACCGTGCTGGCCGGCGCGCTGGCGGCATCCGGCGAAGGCACCCGCCAGGAGACCGATCGCGGTGCCGGCCTGTACCTGGCGGCCTGCGCGGCCTGCCACTACAACCGCGCGCCGGCGCCGTTGCTGGCGCGGCCGGAACTGGCGCTCAACAGCGCGCTGGTCGGCGACGACCCGACCAACCTGATCCGCGTCGTGCTGCACGGCGTCGGTACGGACGACGGGATCCCGGGCGCGATGATGCCGCCGTTCGCGCACCTGGGCGATGCGGAGATCGCGTCGCTGGCGGCCTACCTGCGACGGACCCGCACCGGCCGCGCGCCGTGGCCGGACCTGGAGGCCAAGGTCGCCGAGGTCCGCCGCCTCGACACCGGCACCTGAATCGCCGTTTCGACTGTCCACGGGAGCTGCCATCGATGACGCGCCTGACCATCAACGATCGCGACGTGACGGTCGCCAGCGGCGAGGACACCCCGCTGCTGTGGGTGATCCGCGACGAGCTGGGCCTGACCGGCACCAAGTTCGGCTGCGGCATCGGCCTGTGCGGCGCCTGCACCGTCCACGTCGACGGACGGGCGATCCGCTCGTGCATCACGCCGGTCGCGGCCGTGGCCGGCGCGCGCGTGACCACGATCGAGGGACTCGATCCGGCGGGCGCGCATCCGCTGCAGAAGGCCTGGGTAGAAACCCAGGCGCCGCAATGCGGCTACTGCCAGTCGGGCCAGATCATGCAGGCGGCCACGCTGCTCAAGGATTTTCCGGACCCGAGCGATCGCGACATCGACGCCGTCATGGGCGGCAACCTGTGCCGCTGCATGGCCTATGTGCGCATCCGCAAGGCGATCAAGCTCGCCGCCGCGCAGATCGGGGAGCACCACGATGGCTAGCCTGCGCGGGCCGGACCCTTCCGCTGCCGCACCGGCCTCGCCGGCGCGGCGCGGCTTCCTGATCGGTGCCGCCGGCGCCGGCTTCGTGCTCGCGTTCGCGCGGCCGGGCGCGCTGCTGGCCGATCCGGCCGCCGCCGTCGCTGCCCGTGCCTACGAGCCGAGCCTGTGGTGCCGCATCGACGCCGACGGCATCGTCACCGTCAACATCATCCGTGCCGAGATGGGCCAGCACGTCGGTACGGCGCTGGCGCGCATCCTGGCCGACGAGCTGGAGGCCGACTGGGCCGACGTGCGCATCGCGCACGTGGACACCGACCCGAAGTGGGGGCTGATGGCGACCGGCGGCAGCTGGTCGGTCTGGCAGAGCTTCCCGCTGCTGAGCCAGGCCGGCGCGGCCGGACGCATCGCGCTGATCGAGGAAGGCGCCAAGCTGCTCGGCGTCGCGCCGTCCGCGTGCCGCGCGCGCGCCAGCACGGTCAGCGCCGGCGGCCGCTCGATCGGCTACGCCGAGATCGTCCGCCGCGGCAACCTCGCGCGCAGCTACAGCGCCGACGAATTGAAGGCGCTGCCGCTCAAGCCGGCAGCGGAACGGCGCCTGGTCGGCGTCGATACGCAGGCGATCGACGTTCCCGCCAAGACCGACGGCACGGCGATCTACGGCATCGACGCCAAGGTCCCGGACATGGTCTTTGCGCGCCCGAAGATCCCGCCGACACGCAACGGGTCGAAGGTGGTATCGATCGACGACAGCGCGGCCAAGGCGGTCCCCGGCTACCGCAGCAGCCTGGCGCTGGAAGACCCGTCCGGAACGGTGCCCGGCTGGGTCATGGTGTTCGCCGACTCGTTCGCCGCGGCCAGCCGCGCTGCCGACCGCGTACGCGTGGAATGGCACAGCGACGACACGGCGCAGGTCTCCGAGCAGGACATCCTCGACCACGGCGCGCAGCAGATCGCCGATCCGGCGGCCGGCGCGACGGTGTTCGACGACGAGGGCGTCGACGCCGCCTTCGCGGCGGCCGACAGCGTGCTGGAGCGGACCTACACGACCGCCAGCGTGCTGCACTTCCAGCTCGAGCCGGTCAATGCGCTCGCGTTCGAGAAGGACGGCCGCTGGGAGATCCATACCGGCAACCAGTGGCAGTCGCTGATCCTGCCGACGCTGGCCAAGGCGCTGGGTGTCGGCGAGGACCGCGTCATCATGCGCACCTACCTGCTCGGCGGCGGCTTCGGCCGGCGCCTCAACGGCGACTACGCGGTGCCGGCGGCACTGGCGGCCAAGGCGCTGGGGCGTCCAGTCAAGATGGTGCTGACGCGCGCCGACGACGCGCGCTTCGATTCGTTCCGCTCGCCGTCGATCCAGCGCGTGCGGATGGCCTTCGACCCGGACGGCGCCGTGACGGCGATGCAGCACGACGCCTCGGCCGGCTGGCCGACCCAGGTGATGGTGCCGGCCTTCATGCCGAAGGGCCGCAACGGCGCCGCCTACGACCCGTTCGCGATCGCCGGTGCCGACAGCTGGTACACGGTCGGCGCGCAGCGGGTGCGCGCGCTGTCCAACGACCTGGCCAATCGCGCATTCCGGCCCGGTTGGCTGCGGTCGGTCGGGCCCGGCTGGACCAACTGGGCATCGGAGTGCTTCATCGACGAGGCGGCGCACGCCCGCGGCGTCGACCCGGTCGCGTTCCGCCTGCGCCTGCTCGACGGCAAGGGCCGCAATGCCGGCAGTGCACCCAATGCCGTCGGCGGTGCGGCGCGCCTGGCCGCCGTGGTCAGGCGCGCGGCCGAGAAGGCCGGTTGGGGCGGCCCGCTGCCGAAAGGCACGGGGCTGGGCATCGCCGCCACCTTCGGCCAGGAGCGCGACATGCCGACCTGGATCGCCTGCGTCGCCCGCGTGCGCGTGGACCGGGCCAGCGGCGCCGTCGCGCTGGAGAAGCTGACGCTGGTGGTCGACGCCGGCACGATCGTCCATCCCGACGGCGCGCTGGCGCAGACCGAAGGCGCCGCGTTGTGGGGAGCGAGCATGGCGCTGCACGAAGGTACGCGCTTCGTCGACGGCCAGGTGCAGGACACCAACCTGGACACCTACACGCCGCTGCGCATCGGCGACGTGCCGGAGATGGACATCGAGTTCGTCGCCAGCACCGAGGCGGCGGTCGGCCTCGGCGAGCCGGCCACCACCGTGGTCGGGCCGGCGATCGGCAATGCCGTGTTCGCGGCCGTCGGTGCGCGCGTGCGCCACCTGCCGATCCGTCCGGACGCGGTACGCGAGGCGCTGGCAGGCAATCGCGCCTGAACGGAAGGCGCGGCGCCAACTGGCGCAGCGCGGGCTTTGCGCGTAGACTGCGCGGCGTTTGCTGCACCGGCTGCCCGTTTTCCCCCGGTACGCCCGCCTTTCCAGGCTGCGAGTCGTCCTCGATCCGCCTGACACGGCCCCACTCCGCACGTCTTTCGCTGCGCAAACCCGGCAGGCCAGCCTGGCTCGCCCGACAACAAGAACACACTCGCAGCGCGGTTTGATGGGAACGCTCCGGGTCTATACGACGGAGCATCACTATGTCTTTCGAAAGCCTTGGGCTCGCGCCCGAGCTCAACCGTGCGCTTGCCGAACTGGGCTACGCACAACCGACCCCGATCCAGTCCGAAGCGATCCCGCTGGCGCTGGCCGGGCACGACCTCATGGGCGGCGCCCAGACCGGTACCGGCAAGACCGCGGCCTTCGCGCTGCCGCTGCTGCAGCGGATCGCGCAGACCCCGCCTGCCGGCGGCCCGCGCCGCCCGCGCGCGCTGGTGCTGACCCCCACCCGCGAACTGGCGGTGCAGGTGCACGACAGCCTGCGCGCCTACGGCAAGTACCTGCGCCTGGCGAGCACCACCGTCTACGGCGGCGCCGGCATGCAGCCGCAGATCGACGCGCTGCGCCGCGGCGTGGACATCCTGGTCGCCACGCCGGGCCGCCTGATCGACCACATGGAGCGTCGCAGCGTCGATCTTTCGCAGGTCCAGGTGCTGGTGCTGGACGAAGCCGACCGCATGCTCGACATGGGCTTCCTGGCCGCGATCAAGCGCATCCTCGGCAAGCTGCCGGCCAACCGCCAGACGCTGCTGTTCTCGGCGACGTTCGAGGACGCGATCAAGAAGCTCGCGATGGAGTTCCTGCGCGACCCGCGCGAGGTACAGGTCTCCACGCGCAACACCGTGGCGAGCACGGTCGCCCATCGCGTGCATCCGGTGGACGCGGTGCGCAAGCGCGACCTGCTGGTCGACATCCTCTCCAAGCGCTGGCAGGAGCAGGTGCTGGTGTTCGGCCGCACCAAGCACGGCTGCAACCGCCTGGCCGAGCAGTTGGAGAAGGCCGGCATCGAGTCGGTCGCGATCCACGGCAACAAGAGCCAGGCGCAGCGCCTCAAGGCCCTGCGCGACTTCAAGTCCGGCAAGGCGCGCGTCATGGTCGCCACCGACGTGGCCGCCCGCGGCCTGGACATTCCGCAGCTGCCGCTGGTGATCAACTTCGACCTGCCGATGGTCGCCGAGGACTACGTGCACCGCATCGGCCGCACCGGTCGCGCCGGCGCGACCGGCGAGGCGATCTCGCTGGTGGCACCGGACGAGTCCGAGCTGCTGCGCGCGATCCGCCGGCTGCTGAAGAACGAGCTGGAGATCGTAGAGGCCGAGGGGTATGCCCCGAGCCGCGCGCTCGACCTGACCGGTCATGCGCCGGCGGCCGGCCGTCCGGCCGGCCAGCGGCAGGCGCCGAAGAAGCGCTCGCGGCGCTCGCGCGGCGGTGGGCAGGGCGGCAAGCCGCAAGCCCATGCCGGCGCGAAGAAGCACGGCGCCCAGCGTAGCGACGGTTCGCGTCGCGGCAGCGGCGGCCGCTGATGGCTCGTCGGTCCGCCGGCCCTGCCGGCGGACCGATCACGGTGGCGCGGACAGCCGCGCCAGCGCCTGCTCGCGGTCCAGGCCCTGCACGCGCAGATTGAAATAGTGCTGGCAGTCGGCCGAGAAGCTCACGCGTCCCTGCGCCGGCAGCCCGCCCAGCCATCCGATCAGCGCGATCGCGTTCTCGCCGACGCCCTGTTCGGCCAGCATCGCCTGCAGCTGCACGGCACGGTTGGCGATCATCCGCGGGCTTTCACGGTAGCGCTCGGCCGCAGCGGCGAGCAGCGCCGCCGTCGCGTCGACATCGGCACCGGCGATCCGGTCGGCGAGCCAGCGTGCCGGCGACGGCGTTTCGCCCGGAGCGAGCCAGTCGGCTGCCGCTACCTCCGCGGCCGGTGCCGCGGGTTCGCCCGCCAGGCGCGCGGGTTCTTCCTGGCCGCAGCCGGCCAGGCCGCCGATCAGGAAGGGAACGCTCAGCATCAGCCATCGGCGCATCGCAGGTCTCCTCGACATCGGCATGGGCCTCGCCTCGCCGGCCCGGATGCCGAGATCCGGCGTGGAACCGGCACGGTCGGTTGACCGGTCCGTGTCGGCGCATTCTATCGGCACGGTCGGCAGGGTGCCGCCGCTCTAGCGCGCTGCAGGCGGCACACGCGGGGCCGGCGAATGCGACGGCCATTCGTGTGCGCGATTTCGCTTGGATTTTCATCGATCGTCCGCATACTCTGACGATCGCCGCGGATGACGCCTGCCGTCGCCCCGCCCTGCGTCGCCGGAACGGCGGGCGCGCGCGCCGAGCGTCTTGACTCAATCAGGGAGAGCCTATGCCTCACCACACGCCGCTGATCGCCACGATCGTCGCCGGCATCGTCCTGGCGTTCGCGTTCGGCATGGTCGCGCAGCGGCTGCGGCTGTCACCTCTCTTCGGCTATCTGGTCGCCGGTGTCTGCGTCGGCCCGTTCACGCCCGGCTTCGTCGCCGACGCCGGCCTGGCGCACGAACTGTCGGAAATCGGCGTCATCCTGCTGATGTTCGGCGTCGGCCTGCACTTTTCGCTCGGCGATCTTCTCTCGGTCCGCAAGATCGCGATTCCCGGCGCCGTCGTGCAGATCACGATCGCGACCGGCCTGGGCATGCTGCTGGCCTGGACGCTCGGCTGGACCTGGGGCGCCGGCCTGATCTTCGGCATCAGCCTGTCGGTGGCCAGTACGGTGGTGCTGCTGCGCGCGCTCGAGGAACGGCGCCTGCTGGAGACGATGCGCGGCCGCATCGCGATCGGCTGGCTGATCGTCGAGGACCTGGTGACGGTGCTGGTGCTGGTGATGCTGCCGGCGCTCTCGGGCCTGCTGGGCGGCAAGATGGAGGAGGGCGTCGCCGGCGACACCGCCAGCATCCTCGCCGCGCTCGGCTGGACGATGGCCAAGGTCACGCTGTTCATCGTGCTGATGTTCGCGGTCGGCCGCCGCGTGATTCCCTGGGCGCTGGAGCGGACGGCCGCGATCGGCTCGCGCGAGCTGTTCACACTGGCGATCCTGGCGATCTCGCTCGGCGTCGCCTACATGTCCTCGGCGCTGTTCGACGTCTCCTTCGCACTCGGCGCGTTCCTGGCCGGCGTCGTCCTCAACGAATCCAAGCTCAGCCACGAGGCGGCCAACGACTCGCTGCCGATGCGCGACGCCTTCGCGGTGCTGTTCTTCGTCTCGGTCGGCATGCTGTTCGACCCGAAGATCCTGATCGAGCAGCCGGTGGCGGTGCTGGCGACGTTTCTGATCATCACCGTCGGCAAGTCGGTCGGCGCGCTGTTCATCGTGCGCGCGTTCGGCCATCCGATGCAGACCAGCCTGACGATCGCCACGGCGCTGGCGCAGATCGGCGAATTCTCGTTCATCCTGGCCGCGCTGGGCGTCAGCCTGGGCCTGCTCAGCGAGGACGGCCGCAACCTGATCCTGGCCAGCGCGCTGCTGTCGATCATCGTCAACCCGATGCTGTTCGTCGCGCTGGACCGCTGGAATGCCCGGCGCGACGCCGAGAAGAGCACCAAGGCCGCCGAAGCCGAGGCGGCCGAAGGCGTGCCGCCGGCGACCGACGACGACTTCCTGCCGGACCGCGCGCTGATCCCCGCGGGCAACCACATCATCCTGATCGGCTTCGGCCGGGTCGGCTCGCGCGTCGGCAAGGCGCTGCACGCGCGCGACATCCCGCTGGTGCTGATCGAATCGGATCGCGACGACTGCATCGCCGCCCGCAGCCTCGGCATCCCGTGCATCCTCGGCAATGCCGTCGCCCCGCAGGTACTGGCCGACGCGAATCTCTCGACCGCGCTGGTGCTGCTGGTGGCCATCCCGCAGACGCTGGAGGCCGGCCCGATCATCCGCCAGGCGCGCGAGGTCAACCCGACGCTGGCGATCCTGGCGCGCGCGCATTCGGACGACGAGGTCGCCTACCTGCTCAAGGCCGGCGCCGACGCGACGATCATGGGCGAGAGCGAGATCGCGCGCAGCATGTGCGACTCGGTGGAATCGCTGATTCGCCTGACGCCGCGCCTGCGTGCCGCCAACAGCGACGAGCCGCCTGACGCCGCGCCGACCAGTCCGCAGGCGGCCTGAACCGGCGATACGCGTCTCGGCCGGCGGGCCGCGTTCGGGCCGGCCGGGTGTCGCCTGATACCCGGGACAGCCGCCCGGTCGGTGCCCATTGCCGATTCTCGCCCGATTCAGCCGTCGCTCCGGACGATCGATGCGAGCGCGTGGATGTCGCACGCGAAACCCGACGGAGGCACTGCCCATGAGCGCACGCGACCCGCGGCGTACCCCGGCACCCGGTTATCCGGGCGAGAACCCGACACCCCGGCGCACGCCGCCGAAAGCGCCCGGCGAGGGGCGGCCGGACGAGCCGCAGAACGTCCCGCGGCGCAAGCCCGGGCGCGGCAACGGCTAGGGCCTGTCATCCGTTCCCGGGGCAGGCCGTGCGTGCGGTCGGGCCGGTCCGTCGCTCGATGGCCGTACGGCCGTCCATTCCTTTCGATCGCCAACGCGCGACAGCCTGTGTATAACGTGCGCCCGGGCACGGCGCCGAACGTACACGACCAGCAGGCCAGATCGATGTCGCTTCTGATGATCGACAACTACGACAGCTTCACCTTCAACCTCGTGCAGTATTTCGGCGAGCTCGGCCAGACGGTCAAGGTGGTGCGCAACGACGAGCTCGATGTCGAGGCGATCGCGGCCCTGCAGCCGACGGCGATCGTCATCTCGCCCGGTCCGTGCACGCCCAACGAAGCGGGCGTATCGCTCGAGGTGCTGCGCGTGCTGTCCGGCCGCGTGCCGATCTTCGGCGTCTGCCTCGGCCACCAGTCGATCGGCCAGGCCTTCGGCGGCACCGTGGTGCGGGCGCGCCAGATCATGCACGGCAAGACCTCGATGATCCGCCACGCCGGCAAGGGCGTGTTCCGCGGCCTGCCCGATCCGTTCGAGGCGACGCGCTACCATTCGCTGGTGGTGGAAAAGACCTCGCTGCCCGACTGCCTGGAAATCACCGCGTGGACCGAGGATGCGGACGGCAATCTCGACGAGATCATGGGTCTGCGCCATCGCCAGCTCGCCGTCGAGGGGGTCCAGTTCCATCCGGAGTCGATCCTGACCCAGCACGGCCACGCGCTGCTGGGCAATTTCCTGACCGCCTGATCGTTTCGCGGCGGCGCGAGGCGACCCTCGCGCCGCCGGGCAGGGGCTGCGACGCCGCCGGAACGGACGTCCATATCGATCGGTCCGCGCAGCGGGCTTGTGTCGTCGCGACAAGATGGTAGGTTTCCCTCCTGTCCCCAGGTGCGTTTCCCGGAATCGTCGATGCCCATCACTCCCCAGCAGGCCCTCCAGCGCGCGATCGAGCACCGCGAGATCTTCCACGACGAGATGATCGACCTGATGCGGCAGATCATGCGTGGCGAGGTCTCCGCGACGATGACCGCGGCGATCCTGACCGGCCTGCGCGTCAAGAAGGAAACGGTCGGCGAGATCGCCGCGGCCGCCCGCGTCATGCGCGAGCTGGCGGCACCGGTCGCGATAGAGGCGGGGCCGAACTTCGTCGACATCGTCGGGACCGGCGGCGACGGCGGCCACAGCTTCAACATCTCGACGGCGGCGATGTTCGTCGCGGCCGCGGCCGGCGCGCGCGTGGCCAAGCACGGCAACCGCAGCGTCTCGTCGAAGTCCGGCAGCGCCGACGTGCTCGAGGCGCTCGGCGCGGTGATCGATCTCGCGCCGCCGCAGGTGGCCGAGTGCATCGCCCAGGTCGGGATCGGCTTCATGTTCGCGCCCAACCACCATCCGGCGATGAAGGCCGTCGCCGGGGTGCGTCGCGAGATGGGCGTGCGCACCCTCTTCAACATCCTCGGGCCGCTGACCAATCCGGCGTCCGCGCCGAACATCCTGATGGGCGTGTTCCACCCGGACCTGGTCGGCATCCAGGTGCGCGTGCTCGAGCGCCTGGGGGCGCGCCATGCCCTGGTCGTCTGGGGCAAGGACGGCATGGACGAGATTTCCCTCGGCGGCGCGACCCAGGTCGGCGAACTGCGCGACGGCGTCGTGCACGAGTACGAGATCCATCCGGAGGAGTTCGGCTTCGCGATGGCCTCGGGCCGCCAGTTGCGCGTGGCGGACGCCGTCGAGTCGCGCGAGCGCGTGCTCGAGGCGCTTGCCGACACGCCGGGCGCGGCTCGCGACATCGTTGCCTTGAATGCCGGCGCCGCGCTCTACGCGGCCGACGTGGTCGATTCGATCGGCGCAGGCATAATCCGCGCACGCGAGGCACTGGCGAGCGGTGCGGCGCGGGCACGCCTGGACGCGTTCGTATCGACGACCCAACGCATTGCGAAAGGAGGTTGAATGAGTGACATCCTGCAGCGCATCCTCGCTCGCAAGGCCGAGGAGATCGCCGAGCGCAGTACCCGCGTGCCGCTGGCCGAGCTGTCGGCCCGGATCGGCGACCTGCCCGATACGCGCGGCTTCGCCACCGCGATCGAATCGGCGATCGAGGCCGGCCGGCCGGCGGTCATCGCCGAGGTCAAGAAGGCCAGCCCCAGCCAGGGCGTGATCCGTCCCGATTTCGACCCGGCGGCGATCGCGCGCAGCTATGCGGCGGGCGGCGCCACCTGCCTGTCGGTGCTGACCGACGCCGATTTCTTTCACGGCAGCGAGACCTATCTGCAGCAGGCACGCGCCGCCTGCGAGCTGCCGGTCCTGCGCAAGGACTTCACGATCGACGCCTACCAGGTGTACGAGGCGCGCGCGATCGGCGCCGACTGCATCCTGCTGATCGCCGCGGCGCTCGACGATGCGAGCCTGCTCGAGCTCAGCCTGCTGGCCGCCGAGCTCGACCTCGACGTCCTGGTGGAGGTCCACGACGGCGAGGAACTGGAGCGCGCGCTCGGCGTTCCGGCACCGCTGATCGGCATCAACAACCGCAACCTGCGCACGTTCGAGGTCTCGCTCAGCACCTCGGTGGACCTGCGCGACCTGGTGCCCTACGACCGGCTGCTGGTCGCCGAGAGCGGCATCCGCACGCTGGACGACGTCGCCCGGCTGCGCGACGCCGGCATCGATGCGTTCCTGGTCGGCGAGAGCTTCATGCGCGCCGTCGATCCCGGCGACGAGCTGGCGCGCCTGTTCTCGCTGGAATGAACGCCGGCTCGGGCCAGGCCGCCGGGGACGTCCGGATCGTGCCGTTCCGGCCGGACCGGGCGGCCGAGTTCCGCCGCCTGAACCTGCAATGGCTCGAGCGCCACTTCACGGTCGAACCGCTGGACCGCGAGCTGCTGGACGATCCGGTGGGCAAGGTGCTGGACCCGGGCGGCGAGATCCTGTTCGCGGCCGCGGGCGACGCCATCGTCGGCACCTGCGCGCTGCTGCACGCCGGCGACGGGGCCTTCGAGCTGTCCAAGATGAGCGTGGAGGAAGATCGCCGCGGGCAGGGGATCGGCCGCTTGCTGATCGAGGCGGCGCTCGACGCATTCCGCCGCCGCGGTGGGCGCGAGCTGTTTCTCGAGTCGAGCAGCCGGCTGCAGCCGGCCCTGCGGCTCTACGAGAGCGTCGGCTTCATGCTGCAGCCGCAGCTGCGCCCCGGCTCGCACTACCGGCGGGCCGACGTCTACATGATCTGGAAGGATCCCGCGTCACGCTGAGCGGGGGTGCTCAGCGTGTGCCGAGCACCACGATCGTCTTGCCGGACACGGAGATCATGCCCTGTTCCTCGAGCTGCTTGAGGACGCGGCCGACCATCTCGCGCGAGCAGCCCACGATCCGGCTGATCTCCTGGCGCGAGATACGGATCTGCGTGCCTTGCGGGTGCGTCATCGCGTCCGGCTCGTCGGTGAGGTCGATCAGGGTCTTGGCGACGCGCCCTGTCACGTCCATGAAGGCCAGGCGGCTGACCTTGCGATTGGTGTGCAGCAGGCGGTTGGTCAGCTGCGAGCCGATCGCGAACAGGATCTTCGGGCATTCCTCGCGCAGCGGGCCCTCGAACAGGCTGAACATCCGCTCGTAGCCGATCTCGGCGAACTCGCAGGGCGTGCGCGTCCGGACCAGGACCTCGCGGCGGGGCGTCTCGACGAACAGGCCCATTTCGCCGATGAACTCGCCGCGGTTGAGGTAGGCCAGGATCAGCTCGCGGCCTTCCTCGTCCTCGGACGAAATCGTCAGCGAGCCTTCGATGATGTAGTACAGGATGTTTGCGGTGTCGCCGGGCCGTACGATGACGGTCTTGCTCGGATAGCGCCGACGATGGCAGGCGCTGAGGAAGCGCTCCATCGCCGCGCGATCGGGGGTGAGGAACGGCGGGGCCTGGACCCTGGAGACGTTGCGCTGGAGGTTGTATTTGAAGTCGGCGGCGTTCACGTGTTGTTCTCCCCTGCACATGGCATCCGGCTGCATCACTGCGACGTGACGCATGGTTCCCCACGCGTCTGCGAGTTACGCCACAGCACCGTGCGAGCTCATCTTACATGGAGGAAACCCATTGTGGCAGCCGTCGCTCATAATTCATGTTGTCGTAGTTTCGCCTTCGAACCGATTGGGACATAATCCGCCGCCCTTGCCGACGCGATCCGACGGTCGACGCCGCGCGGGGAAGACGAGGGCCGACAGGCGTCCGCGCCGGGCGGCCTGCGGTCGGATCGAGGAGGGGCAGCGACGTTGTGCCGCTGCCCGAAAGGTTCTGTTCCCGCGCGTGCCGCCGGCCGGCAGCCGCGCCCATGACGAGGTGATGGTAGTGGTCAAGCCCATTCCCAGGCTGCGGCTGCAGGGTTTCAACAACCTGACCAAGGCGCTCAGCTTCAACATCTACGACATCTGCTACGCGGTGTCCGAAGACCAGCGCCAGCGCTACATCGAGTACATCGATGAGGCCTACGACGCCGATCGTCTGACCAAGATCCTCACCAACGTCGCCGACATCATCGGCGCGAACATCTTGAACGTCGCCCGCCAGGACTACGATCCCCAGGGCGCCAGCGTGACGATCCTGATCTCCGAGCACCCGATCGTCGAGAAGCTCGGCAAGGACGTCATTTCCGACGCGGTGGTGGCGCACCTGGACAAGAGCCACATCACCGTCCACACCTATCCGGAAACGCATCCGCACAACGGCATCGCGACCTTCCGCGCCGACATCGACGTGGCGACGTGTGGCGTGATCTCGCCGCTGAAGGCGCTGAACTACCTGATCGACAGCTTCGAGTCGGACCTCGTCATCATGGACTACCGGGTGCGTGGCTTCACCCGCGACGTCAAGGGGCGCAAGCACTTCATCGATCACAAGATCAACTCGGTGCAGGAGTACCTGGCGCGGCACATCCGCCACAAGTACGAGATGTTCGACGTGAACGTCTACCAGGAGAACATCTTCCACACGAAGATGCACATCAAGGACTTCGACCTGGATACCTACCTGTTCGAGGCTACCGCCGACGACCTGTCGTTCAAGGAGCGCCAGCGCATCGAGTCGCTGCTCAAGCGCGAGATCGAGGAACTGTTCCACGGCCGCAACCTGGTCTGACGCATCCGGCCCGTCGGCTTCGAAGGCCCGCCCATCGGCGGGCCTTTTTGTTTTCCGGCGACCGTCCGGCCTGTCCGCACGACATCCGGCCGGCAGGGGCGGGCAGGCCCGGCGGCCCGGCGGGTGCCCGGCCCGCCGGCCGCGGCCGGCTACAGCCGGTAGGCCACCGTGCGCATGACCTGCGCGGCCGCGCGCATCAGCAGGGGAATCGGCGGCGGCAGCGGCGCCGCGCCGGCGGCTTCGGCGCGTTCGGCGTGGCGCGCTTCGTCGCGCTTCATCTGGTCGACCACGGCGCGGCTGCGCGCATCGGCGGCGGGCAGGGCGTCCAGGTGCGCTTCCAGGTGCGCCTCCACCTGGCGCTCGGTCTCGACCACGAAGCCCAGGCTCAGGCGATCGCCGATCAGGCCGGCGGCCGCGCCGATCGTCCAGGCACCGCCGTACCAGAGCGGGTTCAGCAGGCTCGGCCGGCTGTCCAGCTCGCGCAGGCGCGCGCCGCACCAGGCCAGGTGGTCGGTTTCCTCGGACGCGGCCTCCATCAGGTGGTGGCGCAGCGCTTCGGTCCGGGCCACCGCGGCCTGCCCGACGTACAGGGCCTGCGCGCAGACCTCCCCGACATGGTTGATGCGCATCAGGCCGGCCGCGTGGCGGCGTTCGTGCGGTTCCAGGTCCGCTTCGGGGATGGCCGCGGCGGGCGAGGGGCGTGCCGCCGCCGGTTCCGGCTCGAACACCGTCGAGAGCGTTCGTTCCAGCGCCACCAGCAGGCGGTCGGTCACGGACAGGTCGGCGCCCATGGGCGACTCCGGATGTAGAAGGGGATGGCCCAGTTTAACCCCGCCGGGCCGACGTGCCGGCGGAGCGGGCCGCCGGCGTTTCTCACGTGCTGTGCCTTTTGTGCGAGTTGTGCGAGAATGCCGCCCCCGCCGGGACGGGGCGGCTGCCAGCGCACGATTATCTTGCGCAGCATGGCTTTTACCCCTATACTCCCGCGTCTTTATTTCTGACCAGCCCGCGTTCGGGCGATCAAGGTGTTCCCGATGAAAACGATCAGCGCCAAGCCCGAAACCGTGCAGCGCGACTGGTATGTGGTCGACGCGACGAACAAGACGCTCGGCCGCCTCTGCTCCGAATTGGCCGTTCGTCTGCGCGGCAAGCACAAGCCGATCTACACGCCGCACGTCGACACGGGCGACTACCTGGTCGTCATCAACGCCGAGAAGATTGCCGTCACCGGCAACAAGCTCAACGACAAGAACTACCACCGGTTCACCGGCTACATCGGCAACCTCAAGACCACCTCGCTCAAGGACATGCTGGCCCGTCATCCGGAGCGCGTGATCGAGATCGGCGTCAAGGGCATGCTGCCGAAGAACCCGCTGGGCCGCGCGATGTTCCGCAAGCTCAAGGTCTACGCCGGCGCCGAGCATCCGCATACCGCCCAGCAGCCGCAGGCGCTGGAACTCTAACGCGCATTCCTCAGCAAGAGTCCGCGCACCCCGCGCGGGCTTTTCAAAAGAGCAGACCATGGCAATCACTCAGAATTACGGCACCGGCCGTCGCAAGTCCTCCGCCGCCCGCGTGTTCCTGCGCAAGGGCTCGGGCAGCATCGTCGTCAACGGCAAGACGCTCGACCAGTTCTTCGGCCGCGAGACCGCGCGCATGATCGTGCGCCAGCCGCTCGAGCTGGTGCAGGCCGGCGACAAGTTCGACGTGCTCGTCACCGTGGCCGGCGGCGGCACGACCGGCCAGGCCGGTGCGATCCGCCTGGGCATCGCCCGCGCGCTGGTCGAGTACGACGAGACGCTGAAGTCGCCGCTGCGCAAGGCCGGGTTCATGACCCGTGACGCCCGCGAAGTCGAGCGCAAGAAGGTCGGCCTGCACAAGGCCCGCCGCGCGACCCAGTACTCCAAGCGTTAATCCCGGACGCATCCTCCGGTATCATCCGGGGATGCGCCGAAGGCCGTCAGCCGAGGGAGCGATCCTCCCTCGTGGCCAGCCGATTTTGGGAGATCGTCTAATGGTAGGACAACGGACTCTGACTCCGTTTATCTAGGTTCGAATCCTAGTCTCCCAGCCACTTCGTCGTCGCACGGTATCTCGCAAGAGACCTGCGAACGCTCATAACCCCGCGTAACAGCGGGGTTTTTTTATGCGTGCCGGCGTGTCCCGGTAGAGCGGCCGGCGCGGCGCGTCCGGTGAGCCACCGGGCAGCCGCAGACACGGCGCCCCCGTCCTGGCTGCTCAGAGGGACGGTCCACGGACCTGTTCCACGGCACGCGGCGACGCACTCGAACCTTGATCGCCGGCCCTTCGATCAGGTCTACTTCGGCAGGCTGTCCGCACACAGGGCAGTCTGACCTCGCAAAGAGCCTCTTATCGAGCCGGGCTTGGGCGCCACTGAGGGACGAGCCGGCTCTCACGAACGCCCACTGGCCGGGCCGGACGGCGTCCCTGGGGCTGTGCGAGCACGAGCATTCATGGCGGACAACCCAACGCATTTCATGCGCAGCTACTCGTTCGCCGGGTTCCGTTTCGATCCGCGTGCACGCATCGTGCTGCGCGGTGACGAGCCCGTCGCGATTCCACCGAAGTCGCTGGAATGCCTGGCGTACCTGCTCGAGCACCGCGATCGCGCGGTCGGCCGCGACGAGCTGATCTCGGCGGTATGGGGCCGTACCGACGTCGGCTACGCCGTACTCGCGCAAACCCTGTGGAAGGCCCGCCGGGCACTTGGCGAGACGCGGGCGGACACGCAACTCGTGCGTACCGTCTCGCGCTTCGGCTACCAGTGGGTGGCGCCGGTGGAGCTGATCGATGCCGCGCCGCTGCCGGCCCAACCATCGCCGTCGCAGGCATCGCAGGTGCAGGACCCACCTTCGCCGTCGGCCGTACCGGTGCCCGTCACGTCGTCGCCCGTTCCCGGCACCTCCCGGCGCTGGCGCCTGCCGGCATCGGTCCTTGCCGCGATTCTCGTCGTGGCCGGCGCAGGGGTGATCTGGCTCGGGCGCAGCACACCGCCACCGCCACCCGCCGCAGAGCCGGCTGCGATCGACGGCGGACGGTTTCTCGTGCTGCCGGTGACGCTCGATGCGGAAGCCGGTGACGGCGCCTGGGTCCGACTCGGCGTGATGGACTACCTGGGTGCGCGCCTGCGCGAAAGCGGCGGCGTGCAGGTGACGCCGAGTGATCGCGTGGTCGCCCTGCTGAGCCAGCAACCGCATTTCGATGTCGGCGATCCGGCGCAACTGGAGCAGGTCCGGCTGGTCACGGGGGCGTCGTACGTCGTCGTGCCGCGCGCCACGCGCCATGACGGCGGCTGGAAGATCACGCTGGCCATGCATGGCAACGAGGCCGTGCAGACGGTCGAGGCGGAGGCGGCCAGTCCGCTCGACGCGGCCAATGGCGCAGTCGAACGCGTGCTGCGCGCGGCCGGCATCGAAACGAGGTCGCTCGACGTCCGCCCGGACCGGTTGAGCGAGCTGCTGCAGCGCATCGACGCGGCCAGCCTCGCGGGCGATCACGCGCGCGCGCGCGAACTGGCCGAATCCGCACCGGTCGATCTGCGCACCGATCCGCGGTTGCGGCTGAAGACCGCCCAGATCGATTTCCACAGCGGCCGGCTCGACGAAGCCGCCGCCGTTTTCGAACCGCTGACCGGGTCATCGACCGGCCTGTCCGACGAGCTGCGCGCCGTGGCGACGATGGGGCTCGCCGCGATCGCCGAGCGTCGACAGCGCTACGGGGAAGCGGTTGTGCGCTACGGCGAAGCGATCGGCCTGCTCGGCGAGCGCGGAGACCCGGCCTCGGTCGGGCAGGCGTACATGATGCGCGGCTTGGCCG
Source organism: Dokdonella koreensis DS-123 (assembly GCF_001632775.1). Lineage (NCBI taxonomy): Bacteria > Pseudomonadati > Pseudomonadota > Gammaproteobacteria > Lysobacterales > Rhodanobacteraceae > Dokdonella > Dokdonella koreensis. The sequence goes on along the minus strand of NZ_CP015249.1, from coordinate 2,596,747 downwards.
AAGGCTATCTCGGCCAGACCGACCGTTCTCTGGCGGACTTCGGCCGAGCGCGTCTTGCGATGACGCGTGCCGGCGACCAGCCGATGCTGGCGAATCTCGATAGCGCAATCGGACTTGCCGAACGTGCGCGCGGTCGCTACGGCGAAGCGGCGGCAGCCTTCGATCGGGCAATCGTCGTCCTCGACCGCTTCAACATGAACGACCGTCTGGCAGCCGCCCTGATCGGGGCGGTTGGCGTGCGGCTGGCCTTGCTCGACCATGCGCGCGCGCTGGTCTTGAGCGAGCGTGCCTGGCAGCTGGCCGGCTCGATCGAGAGCCGCATCCTGGTCAACTATCTGGCCCTCGTACGTGGCTACGCCTTGCTCGCGAACGGCCAGCTCGGCGCGGCCGAGGCCCTGTTGCAACAACTGGGGCCGATCGCCGATCCGGCCAGCGCCGAAGCGATGCCGGATCTGCTGCTGCTGCGCGTCCAGCTCGATGCGGCCCGGCACCGGCCCGGCATCACCTCGCGGCAGGCCGACCTCCTGCTCGACCGCATCGAGCACCCGGTCGAGCCAACCTTCCGCACCAGCTTGGGCGGTGCCGTCATGGTGCTGGCAAGCAGTGCGCTGGACGGCAACGACGTCGCGCTCGCCGAACGCCTGCTCGAGCACCTGCGTCGTGGCGCGGCCGACAGCGGCGACACGTTGCGGCCGTTGGCGCTGGCCCTTGTCGAGGCGAAGATTCTGGCCGTCAGGGGCGATGCGGCGGCCGGCACGCATTTCTCGATGGCGCTGACCGAGGCCGATCGCGGCCCTTACCCCGATGCGCTGGTGACGGTCGGCCTGGCCTGGGCGCGACAGCTGCAGCACGGCGGCGATCACGAGACGATGACGATGCTGGCCGGCCGGCTCGCGCCGTTGGTCGAGCGCGACTTCCGCGCCGCGCGTGCAGCGGCGGTCCTGTACCGGGCGCTCGGCGAACCGGCCCTGGCCGCGGCGGCGGACGTCAGCGCCGCCGCGCTGGCCGGCGAGCGCGATCCGCACGGACCGCTCTGAACGCAATCGCGGGTTCTCCTTACGATCTGCGCAAGACGCGCTCGTGGCGCCCTGACTGCGCGCCACCGCGTTTTGATGCAAGGGAGACGGTTCGGAGACGATTCCGTCATCCGCCCCCGTCGCCGATGCCCTAGCGTTGCCGGACAGTCGCAACGCACCCCCTGCGGGTGCGGTGTCATCAGTACGGGGTCAGCGGGCTGCGCCCGCCGCAACGAGGACAAATCGTATGTCGAGATACTGGGGCGGGCCGGCGGCCTGCCTGATGGGGTTGGTCGCCGCTGCGGGAGCCGCCGGCGCCGGATCGCTGCCGCTGGCCGTGGACGAGGGCTTCGAGCAGTTCGCAACACCGGGTGTCGGCATCTATGCCAACGGCTGGATGCGCCAGGACAACAGCGAGCAGCCGCTGCGCCACGGAGCGCAGGGCCACGGCTGGCATCAGCAATCGCCGTGGTTGTATGACGGCTATGACGCGCCGCCGCGAGCCTACCTCGTCCCGCTCAATCCCCAGCAGGTTCCGGAGGGCGGCGTCGTCAGCGTCTGGCTGCTCAGTCCGCCGGTCGCCTTCGGCGGATCGTTCTCGCTGACCTTCCAGGCGCGCAGCCTGAGCCTTCCCGAACTTGGCCCGGCAGTCGATCGGCTACAGGTCCGACTCTGCCGCAGCGGCGCCTGTACCGACGTCGGCACGGCCGCCGAAGACGTCGGCGAATTCGGCGACCTGCTGCTGGACATCAATCCCGACGAGGAAGACGACGGCGTTCCGAGCGAATGGACGCGGTACACGATCGGTCCGGGCGGGGCGGTGCCGACCAGCGGTGTCGGGCGCATCGCGTTCCGCTACTACGTGCGACAGACACCGGCGCATCGGGCTTCCGGCCGGCTGGGCCTGGATCGGGTCACGATCGGCACCGATCCGAACGGCAGCGCGGGGCTTAACCTGGCGCTGACAGCCACGGCCTACGATCCGTCGACGCCTGACGCCTGCGATGGCTCCGACCGCATCGAGGCCACGCTCGGCGACCGCATCAACCTCTGCTACGAGGTCACCAATACGTCGCCCGAGACCTTGCGCCATCACTGGCTGCGCGACGACCGCGTCGGCACGATCCTCAGTGCCGACGTGCACGACCTGGCGCCCGGCGCGAGCTACCGCTACAACCGCGTGATCACGGTCGGCCGCTCCGAGACGCTCTCGGCCACGGCGACCTCGCAGACCCAGGCGCAGGACTACCACCTCGACGACAGCCAGCCGGCCGACTACCTCGACGCGACCGACGGCGAGGTCGTGACGCCGGGCGCGATCGCGACGATGCCGTTCGATTTCCGTTTCTACCGGACGTCGGTGGACCGCTACTGCGTGTCCAACGACGGCGTGTTCGCCGCGGTCCTGAATGGAAGATGCCCGGACAATGCCGTCGTCGGCGCTCTTCCGAGCGGCGCCTCGGACTACATCGAGAACAGCCCGTTCGCGGCGGTGTACGCGGCGAAGTTCTGGACGCGCTACGGAGCGATCCACCGCAAGCTGGTCGGCACGGCGCCGAACCGGCGGCTGGTCATCCAGTGGCATCAGAAGGTGCCGGCGGCGATCCCGCCGGGGCAGGTCGATCCGAGCCGTGGGCTGGATGCCGAGCTGATCCTCCACGAAGGCTCGAACCGGATCGAGTACCAGTACCGCAACACGCGCTTCGGCGCACTGGCGCAGGACGACGACGGCGGCAACGCGAGCATCGGCCTGCAGAAGGATCTGCATGGGATCGGCTACTCGTACCAGACGCCGAGTCTGAGGTCGGTGCGCCGGATCGTCTGGACGCCGACCACGCCCTCGATCCACGTCGACTCGCGGGCACTGCAGATCGTCGGGTTGGCGCCCGGGCTGGTCAGCGGCGCCGAGACCATCAGCGCCATCGTGCCCTCGCACGGCAGCGGCCGCGTCCAGGTCGGCATCGGCAATGCCGGAGAAGGGCGGCTCGACTGGTCGGGCGCGAGCGCACCGGCCAGCTTCGACCTGTTCCCGCCGAGCGCGTCAGCGCGTGCGGTGCGGGACGTGCTGCCGGCCGCTGCGGCCGGCACGCCGGCGGCGTTCCACACCTTCGACCTGTACAACGACTGGTCGGGAATCGGCTATGGCTCGCTGATCCGCTTCGATCCGGCGCGTACCAGCTATGCGCCGCCGGGCGGAGCGAACGGCATCGCCAATCTCGACGGACGCCAGATCCGCGCGATCGCGTTCGCCGACGACGACTTCAGGACGCTCTACGCGATCGACGACGCGACGCATGAACTGATGCGCTGGGTCGATCTCGACCGACCGTTTCCTGCACCGCACTACGAAATCGTCGGGACCGTCCCGCTGCCGCTGAACCGGATCACCGGCCTGCGCCAGGATCCGACCACCGGCACGATGTACCTGAGCACCGCCACCGAGGGGGCGGGCAGTGCGCTATGGACGCTCGACCTGGCCACGGCGGCGGTGCATCCGGTCGGTGCGATCGCCAATGCGCCGCAGGTCGCGGACATCGCGTTCGACGTGCAGGGGCAGCTCTACGGCGTGGATGAGACGCTGGGTGCACTGCTGATGATCGACAAGCACACCACCGAGGCGATCGCCCTCGGTTCGCTCGATCCCAACGCACGCGGTGCACTGGCTCTCGATTACGACGCTTCGAGCGGGTCGTTCCATCTGCTGTCGTCGCGTCCCTTGTCGGTGAACGGCAGCGGGGCTTTCTGGTCGATCGATGCCGCCAGTGGAGCGACCACCTTCATCTCCGAAGTCTTCGGAATCAAGTCGGGTGCGATGTGGCAGTCGCTGGCGATTGCGCGACGGACGAACGCCTGCACCGCGCCGGAAGAAGTGCCGTGGCTGTCGCTGTCGCCACCCGGCGGCTCCATCGCCGCCGGCGCCGCCCCTCAGGTACTGAACATCGATTTCGACGGCGCGGCCTTGGCGGACGGTTGGCACAGCGCGAACCTCTGCCTGTACAGCAACGACCCCCTGCGGCGCCGGCTGACGCTGCCGGTGCGTCTGTTCCTCGGCCCCGATTCCCTGTTCGCCGACGGCTTCGAGTCGAATCACTAGCGGCCGCCTGGCGGCCGCACTGCGGAGAAATCCATGCTCTTTCATCGCTTATCGCATCCTTCCTTGGTACGGCCGGCCGGGCGCTTGCGCCCGCTGAGCGCCGCCCTGCTGGTGCTGCTCGGTCTGCCGGCGGCGCAAGCGGCGACCATTCTCGTCGACAGCGACGCCGACGGCTCGGTCGCCGACCGGTGCACGCTGCGCGACGCCGTGGCCGCGGCGAATACGGACGCCGCCATCTCCGGCTGTCCGGCCGGCAGCGGCGCCGACACGATCCGGTTCGCGCCGGGGGTCTCCTCGATCACGCTGACCGCGGCGGACGGCGGTTCGCTGCTCGTGACCAGCGCGCTCGACCTCGACGGGCAGGATCGCCTGGTCACCGTGCGACGAGAGGCGGACGATACGACCTTCCGGATCATCGAGACCCTCGAGACGGCACCGTTGGTCCTGCGCTGGATGAAGATCAGCGGCGGGCGTCTGGACGAGAAGGACATGGACCGCGGCGGAGCCGGAGTCCTGGCCAGAGCCGATCTGACCGTGGATCGCAGCGAAATCTCGTCGAACCTGACGAACAAGCTGCAAGGCTACGGTGCCGGTGTTCTCGCCCATGCAGGATTGGAACTGGTCGACAGCGTCGTCTCCGGGAACGCAACCACCGGGGCCTCCTCGCCCGGGGGCGGCATCTATTCGTACCAGCCCCTGTCGCTGACGCGCAGCATCGTAGCCGGCAACGCGACGCTCGGGACCGCATCGCCCGGCGGCGGCATCGCGACGCGCCTGGTCGATGCCGTAGCGATCCAGAGCGCGATCGTCGACAACTGGACCAGCGGCGACAATTCGTTCGGTGGCGGCTTCCACGTTCCCGTCGCGACGATCACGCTGACCGATTCGACGGTGTCGGGCAATTCGACCGAGGGCGGCGCCGCCTGGGGCGGCGGCGGCTATGCATACGTCATGCGCGCCAGCGGAAGCACGCTGTCGGGCAACTCGACCCTGGGCTATGCCTCCTATGCGGGCGGTGTCATGACAGTGGCCGCGGACGTCTCGAACAGCACGATCTCGGGCAATGCAACCCTGGGCGAGCAATCCGCGGGGGGCGGCCTTGTCGTGCTGTTGGACTCGAGCATCCGCAACACCACGGTGTTCGGCAACAGGGCCGGCCAGTCGATCGGTGGGGGTTTGCTCGTGTTCGCCGCCGACCCTTCGGTCGTCGTCAGGCTCGACAGCAGCCTGGTGTTCGGCAACGAAGCTGCCGCCGACGCCGAGGTCGGCTTGTTCGATCCCACCGGCGAGATCGGATCGGTCCGGATCACCGGTAGCCACAATCTGATCGGCGCCGCGTCGAACACCGCGGTGTTCCCGGCCGATACGCTGCGCTGCGATCCGTTGCTGTTGCCGCTGGCCACAAACGGTGGCGCGACGATGACGCACCGGCTCGGTGACGGCTCCTGCGCGATCGATGCCGGCGTCAATCCCGACGGGCTCGTTTCGGATCAACGTGGTGGTGCCTACGCGCGCACCTCCGGCGCCGCCACCGACATCGGTGCGATCGAGCGCCAGCCGGCCGACGAGGAGACGATCTTCTGCGACGGTTTCGAATCGGACTAGTCCTCTCGCATCGCGTCTGCGGCGCGCACGGGACGCAAGGCGGTCCGGCGCGCCTCGGCGACCGCGTTCCCGATGGCGTCTGGAACGGGCGCTGCCGCCGGATCCGGCCGGCAGGACGCAGGGGACGGGTGATCGCGTGCGGATCGTCGGGACGCGCCGGCGCGCGCCGCCGGAGATCCACGGCACCGCCTGTCCACGAGCGGGCGCTCGATCGCGCGTTCGATCCGCCGTTGCATGCCGGCCATGCGACCGTTCGGGCGGCCGTCCGGATCGGTACCTGCGCCGCGTGACCGCCACCGAGGCGGGTCCAGCGGCTTCCCGACATGAGGGTGCCCAAGCGGTTTCGCTGAACCGGGGCATGCCGGATGATCGCCGGCGTGTTGTTGTGCGGATCGTCCTCTGACTAGAGTAGCGGGGCGTGGCCTTCTACCGGGCGGCGGGTTGTGGAATACCTCGGGCCGGTCCAGCCGACTCGGACGTGTACGCGTTGCGCCGCCCCACAAACGAGGATCAAGCAATGACGACCCGATACCCCTACAGCAGTGCGGTGGCGTTCCTGAGCCTGTTCGCCGCCACCACGGCCTGCGCCGATCCGAGCGACGACCGGTTCACGCTGCGGCTCGGCGCGATGCATGCGGATGGCAGTGGAGAACTCTATGGCGACGGCAGTGCGGCGGGCGTCGACGCCTCGTTTCGCGAGGCGTTCGATCTCGGCGGCAAGGAGATCTCGCCGCGCATCGACGGCGTGTTCCGCTTCAGTGACCGCAATCGCCTGATCTTCGACTACTTTCGATTCAAGAAGGACAACAACGCCACGCTCGGGCGCGATCTTACGTACGGCGACGTCACGCTGCCGGCCGGCAGCTTCGCCCGGTACAACGCGGAGTTCCAGCTCGCCAGCCTGATCTACGACTTCTCGGTCGTCGACAGTCCGCGGTTCTCGGCCGGCCTGCAGATCGGCGCCGAATGGGCCAAGGTCGACGGCCGGCTGCGTGCCGAAGCCGGCGAGAACCAGTACCGCGCCTCCGCCGGCGAGAAGGGCGTGGCCCCGGTGGTGGGCCTGCGGCTGACCGGCAAGCCGAGCGACAAGTGGCTGCTCAGCGTCCAGGCCCAGTACCTCGATGCGGGGTGGGGCAATTTCGACTACGAAGGCGAGATCAAGCGTGCCAATGCGATCGTCGAGTACCGCATCACCGATGCCTTCGGTGTGTTCGCCGGCTACGACTGGTTCAAGATCAACTACGAGGAGTCCGGCCGGGATGCGCGCGGCGGCATCGACCTGGAATTCAAGGGACCGATGGCGGGCATCACGCTGGCATTCTAGGCGGGCGCGGCAGGCGGGCCGCCCGGAGAACGGCGGCGCCGCTCCCGCCCGTTCCGGTGCCGGCGCGCATGCGTGCCGGGTTCGTGCGTATCGACCATTCCCGGCGGGCGGGCTGCCGGCCCGCTCGCGGAGCCGCCCGTGCCTCTGATTGCGTTTCATTCCCCCGTGCCGCCGCGGCGCTCGCTGCCCGGCACGCTGCTGCGCACCGCCGGTGTGTGGATGCTGCTGTGGCTGATGACGGTGGCCGTTCCCGGCCAGGCCCAGGACGGCCAGCCGAAGCTGGTCGAGGCGCAGGCCGAACTGGCGCGGCAGGTGGACGAGCTGGAGGCCATCCGCGGCCAGGCAGCGACGGTCGCCGATGGCGGCCAGCGGCTGGATCTGCAGCGGCGCGCCGCGGCCGTGGCGGCCGCCGCGCGCACGATCGCCGATGGCCTCGCCGCGGAGCAGGCCGTGCTGCAGCAGCGCCTGGACGAACTGGGGCCGGTCGTGGACGGCATGCCCGAGGCGGCCGACGTCAGGCAGCAGCGCCAGCGCCTGGCGGCCGACCAGGCGAAGGTGGATTCGGCCGTGAAGCGGGCCCGGCTGCTGGCCTTGGACGCCAACCAGTCGCGTGAGTCGCTCGCGGCCGCGCAGGTGCAGGCTGTCAGCCAGGAGCTGGCCGAGCGATCGGCATCGCCGCTGTCGGCCGCGTTCTGGACGGCGGCGGGCGCGCAGGCCGGTTCCGACGCGGAACGGCTGCTCGCGTTCATCGGCAGCATCGGCGCGCGGCCGGCCGGTGGCTACACCGCGCGCGTGGTGGCCGTGCTGGGCTCGGCGCTGCTGATCGCGCTGCTGGTGCTGTGGCCGGTGCGGCGCTGGCTGCACGAGCGCGGCATGCGCCATGCCGCCCGCAACACCACCGGCGCGGCGCGGTTGCAGCGTTCGGTGTTCGCGGCCTGGCTGCTGGTGACCGAAACGGCCCTGCCGGTCATCGCCTTGGTCGTGCTGGCGGCGGCGCTCAAGCGCTCCGGCCTGGTGACCGATGCCGGCGTGCCGCTGCTGGATGCCGTGCGCAACACGCTGGGTGCGGCGGCCTACGTGGTGGCCGCCGGTTACGCGCTGCTGCTGGTGCGGGTGCCGGCGTGGCGCCTGTTGCGGCTGGATACGGCCGCGGCCACGATCGTCCGGCCGCTGCCGTGGTTGTTCGCCGCCGTCCTGGTGACCACGGCCCTGGTGATGCGGGTCACCACCGGCGCGGGATTGAGCGTGGCCACGGTCACCGCGGTGGAGGCGCTGCTGGCGGTGGCGAACGTCGGCGCGCTCGCGCTCGGACTCATGATCGTGGGCCGGGCGCGCGCCGCGCAGCGAAGTGCCGCCGGCGCCGCGTCCGAGTCGCTGCGCAGCGTGCTGGTCGGGATCGGCCTGGTGTTCGGCTGGGTCGGCGTCGTCGGGATGTTCATCGCGGCGCTGGCCGGCTATCTCGCGTTCGCGATACGGATCTCGCAATGGATCGTCTGGGGCGCGGCGGTGACGGCCACGCTCTACCTGCTGATGGCACTGGTGGACGATCTGTGTCGGGGCGTGCTGTCCGGCAAGGCCCGCTGGGGCCAGTCCGCGCGTGCGCGGTTCGGTGTCCCGGACCGCACGCTCGACCAGTTGGGCGTGGTGTTGTCGGCGGTGCTGCGCGTGGTCCTGATCGTGTTCGCGTTCGGCGCTCTGTTCGTGCCGTTCGGAACCGGCTTCACCTCGTTCTTCGACCTGTTCAAGATGTTCGGCGAAGGCGTCCAGATCGGCGGCGCCACGCTTTCGGTGCAGGCGTTCGCCCGCGCGGTGCTGGTGTTCTTCGTCGTCTGGGCGCTGCTGCGCGGCGTCGCCCATTGGCTGGCGAACAGCTACCTGCCCACCACCAGCCTGGAGCCCGACGCGCGCAGTTCGGTGGTGACGATCGTCGGTTACCTCGGGCTCGCGGTCGCGGTCGTCTGGGCGCTGGCGGCGCTCGGCATCGGGATGGAGAAGCTCGCCATCCTGATCAGCGCCCTCTCGGTCGGCATCGGTTTCGGCCTGCAGGCGATCACCCAGAACTTCGTGTCGGGCCTGATCCTGCTGGTCGAGCGGCCCGTGCGGATCGGCGACTGGGTCAGGCTCGGTGACCAGGAAGGCGACATCCGCCGCATCAACGTCCGTTCGACCGAGATCCAGATCGGCGACCGGTCCACGCTGATCGTCCCCAATTCCGAGCTGATCACCAAGACCGTGCAGAACATGACCAAGGCCAACCCGCTGGGGCGGGTACAGCTCAAGTTCTCGGTGTCGCTCGACGAGGATCTGGACGCGGCACGCGGGCTCCTGCGCGAGACCCTCCTGGCCCAGCCCGGCGTGCGCGAGACGCCCGCACCGTCGGTCTTCGTCGACGCCATCGACAACGGCCGGGTGATGTTCAACTGCTTCGCCTACGTGAGCGGTCCGCGCGAGGCCTACGGGATTCGCAGCGAGCTGCTGCTGGGCGTGATCCGCCGTTTCCGCGAAGCCGGCGTCGGGCTCGGCGTCCCGAACCAGCAGGTGCGGGTGCGCTTGGAGAAGGACGACCACGATGACGAGGGGCAGGCGGCGCCGGCGCCTCGATAGCCGGGTATCGGCGCCGTGGCCGGCGGTGCTGCGTGGCCGGCGCGGGCCGGCCCGTCCGCCCGCGCAGACGCGCCTCTTCGCGTTCGTCACCTGTCGGGTATCATCGAGCGGCGCGTCCGGAAGCGCCGGCCGGCGAAGCAAGGCTCGCGCGTCACCGGGATGCCGGCCGCGGTTTCGATCCACAGGCGTGGGCTGCCCGATGGCGGCCTGACCGCCGCCGGGACAGGCCGAGGGCGTCCGCGCGAGGTGGGGTTCCCGCTCGAGGTTCAACGCGAACAAGAGGCCTGCATGCCCGTCGCCGGAACGTCAGTGCTCTTCAGAGCGTCGGCACTGCTCACGCTCGCCCTGTCGGCGTCGCCGGCGGTCGCCCGATGGCTGCCGGAGTGGATCGGCATCTGGACCTACGACGAACCGGTCCGCAGGGTCACGCCGGTCGGCATCCGCGTTGCCGGTGACGGCGGGGTGTTCGGCATCGCCGACGTGATCCACCACAATCGTTCGCATGCCGCCTTGCTGCATTTCGGAAGCGGCGGCGGTTTCGCCTGGGCGCGCGAGTTCGCGGTGGACGGCGAGGTCGGCATCGAGCTGTTGCCCGGCGGGCGTGTCGCGCTGGTCGGCCAGACGGTCGGCACGGGAAGCGCGCTCGCCGTCACCGTCCGTGTCTACGATGCCGCCAATGGCGATCTGCTCTGGGAGCGCCAGACGGGCCCGGGAACGATCGGCGCGGTCCATTCGGGCCGGCGCCACGCGGTCGTCGGCGCGAACGGGGACCTGCTGGTGCGTGCATACGGCGGGGGTCGCGAGGTCATCGTCTTTCGCTACGACGCGGCCGGCAACGCGCTGCCGGAATGGCGTTCCGTCGTGTCCGCCAGCGACGCCATCAGCGGGCTCGGCGAGATCGTCGCCTTGCCCGATGGCGGAGCGGCCGTCACCAGCGAGGGAGTCGCCGGGGACGGGCGCAGAGGGCAGGTCACCGTGCGGTTCGACGCGGCGGGCCGGGTGGTCTTCAGCGACGTCGAGTTCGGCGAATCGGGCGCTGCGCAAGGCCCGGCGCGCCTGGTGTCCTATGCCGACGGCACGATCGCCGCCGCGGCGGCGCCCGAGTCGCTGTTCGGGGAGACGCAATCGCAGGTGTGGAAGCTCGCCGCCGACGGGCGCCGCCTCTGGACGCGGGTGCTTCCGGACGCCTCGCCCGGCTCCAATGCGATCAGTGCGCTCGCGCCGGCGGCCGATGGCGACGTGCTGGTGGTCATGGCCGACTTCGGGAACGAAAAGAACTTCCACCTGCTTCGCCTGGACGGCGCCAGCGGCGCGGTCGTGTGGAACGTCGATCCACCGGCCGGCTTCTCGCCGTCCACGCTGGGCGTCGCCGCGAACGGTCGCGTGCTGGTGGGCGGATTCGCCCTTGCCGGCGTGGGGCGTGTCACCAGCCGCGTCGTCGAGTTCGATGCCGGCGGCAGGCCCTGCCGGCGCAGCGAGGACCTGGCGATGTTCGGCACCGTCGCGGTGACGGCCAGTCCCGATGGCTGGACCGTGCTCGGCCCGAGCGAGAACCTCAACGACGCCGTCGTGCGGCGCTACGACGCCGACGGGACGTGCACGGAAAGCGACACGGTCTTCGTCGACGGTTTCGAAACGGTCGCCGCCGGTCGTTGAAGCATCGCGACAGCGGCGCCTTCGCCGCGCGCAGCGGACGTCCAATGCAGAGGCGTCCGTGCGCCGCCTAGGGCGATGCCGGCGGCGGCAGCTCGGCACCGCCCATGACACGGCGGACGATGCGATGCACGGCCTGGCCGTCGACCAGCGGATCGGCGTCGAGCACCAGGAAGTCGGCGCGGCAGCCGTCCTCCAGGCAGCCGATGCGCTCGTTGGGGAACAGCAGTTTCGGCGTATCCATGCTCAGCATGCGCAGCAGTTCCGCCGGCGTGAACAGCCCGAAGCCGGCGAGGTAGTCGTACTCGGCCAGCGAGGTGCCGGTGAAGCGGTCGCTGCCCATGGCGATCGGTACTCCGGCGGCGCGCAAGCGGCGCAGGTTGTCCTTCTGGACGACCTGGATCTTTCGCAGGGCGTCGGCGTCTTTCCCGGCGATGAAGGCCGCGATGCTGGCGGTGGCGATCACCACGGTACCGCGCCGGGCCGCCTCGGCGAGGGCCGCATCGCCGAGGCGGTAGTCACCGGCTTGCTTGCCGGGACGGATCGCGTAGCCGGGCAGGTGGGCGATGATGTCGGCGCCGGCGCGTACCGCGGTCTCGAAGTCGGCGGCCGAGTCGGTGTGCACGGCGACGCGCAGGCCGTCCGCATGCGCGCGTGCAACCAGCGGGGCGAGCAGCTCGGGCGCAAGTCCGTTGTAGCCGAAGGTCTTCGGATCGGCCCGCCGTGCGGGGTCTTCGGAGTGGACCAGGATCGCCTTGATCCAGTCCGGCCGGGCGGCCCGGATCAACGGCCATTTGGCGTCGATGTCCTCGCGCGTTTCCAATGAGACATAGAAGCGATCGCGGACGGTCTCCGGCCCGGCGTCGGAGCCGCTGCGGCGCAGGTCGGCCATGACCATGCCGAGCGGGTGGCCGTCCGGGCTCGACACGCACACGGTCTGCACCAGGCGCAGGTCGCCCCGCGCGCGCAGCGCGTCGCGCACGCTCTTGTTGTCCGCTTCGTTGCCGCACAGCATGGCCGCGTAGAAGACGCCTTCGCGCAGGTAGAGATCGCGGAAGCGGCCGAGGTTCGCCGCGTTCTGCAGGTTGTGGTTGTGCGCCTCGGCGAACGGCGGCACGACCCAGCGCTGCGCCAGATCGACGCGCGCATCGACCGACGCGGGGGGCGCGGCGACCAGCCGTCCGTCGACCGCATAGCGCGTGCCCGTCGTGAAGCGTTCTCCGTCGAACCAGCGGCCGTTCGCGTAGGCCACGGTTCGCGCGGCCGCCACCTGGCAGAACCCGAGCAGCAGGAGCAGGCCTGCCGCGACGCAGCGCGCCGGTGGTCCCGGCGGACGGCGGAAAGGTGCGACGGGCGGCGGAAGGCGTTCCATGATGCGTCCTCGTGGGGAAGGATTCCTCCGAAGATGCAGCCGGGTGTGCTGGCGTCGCAGGTGCGCCGGAGGCCCGGCGGCGGCCGGCCGGAGCCATACCCCGCATCCGGGAATCGGGCCGGGGCCGCCACTCGGTGTGGTGGGCCGTGGCCTGGCGCCGGCCGCATCCCGCCCGATGATGGAGCGTGCTTTTCGGAGGCATGACCCGTGCTCTTCGTCGCCCGGGGATCGACAGGGCGGGCGCCGAGGACTTGCCGAATCTGTGCCATCCGGGGCGGCGCAGATGCCCGTGCACGACCTGTTCATGCTGCGCCGCAGCGTCCGCGCGCGGGCGGCGTGCTTGAAAAGCGGGCCGATCGGGGTGACAGTTCGGACTCCTGATCGGAGGCTAGCCATGACCAAGCTCGACAAACCGTTGCGGCGCGAACTCGACGTGGGCGGCACGACCTATACGCTCGTCGTGGATCCGGACGGCCTGAAGCTCACCGAGAAGGGCAAGCGCAAGGGCATCGTCCTGCCGTGGACGGCGATCGTCAGCGGCGATGCCGGGCTGGCCGCGGCGCTGCAGGCCTCGACGCAGCCGTAGGCCGGGGCACGCCGTAGCGGCGCCGCCCGCCGGCGCCGTCTTCGCTCAGACCGGCGGCAGCGCCTGCGAGGTGCCGGCGATCGCCTCCCAGGGATCGTTGCGGCGCCGCCGCACGCGCTGCAGCGCGCTGCGCAGCGTGAACGCGTCGCCGCCGGGAACGCGGCCCAGCTCGCTCCAGGACAGCGGCATGGCGACGCCGGCCGCGGGGCGCGCGCGCAGCGAGTACGAGGCGACGCTGGTCGCGCCGCGGCCGTTGCGCAGCCAGTCGACGAAGATCTTGCCCTTGCGGTTCTTCGCGCCGGCGACGGCCACCAGCTCGTCCGGATGCAGCGAGGCCAGCGCGCGGGCGAAGCCCTGGGCGAAGCGGTGCGCGGCGTCCCAGGGGGCCGGCGGATCGACCGGCACCACCACGTGCAGGCCCTTGCCGCCGGAGGTCCGCACGAACGAGGCCAGGCCGATCGCCGCCAGCTGCCGCCGGACCTCGCGGGCCGCGGCGACGACGCGGGGCCAGGCCACCGAGGCGCCGGGATCGAGGTCGAAGACGATCCGGCTGGCATGATCGGGGTCGCCGGCGGGCGATCCCCACGGATGGAACTCCAGCACGTTCATCTGCACCAGGTCGAGCAAGCCGGCCGCGTCGTCGACGCTCAGGTAGTCGTCGCTGCCGTCCTTCTCGCGGATCCGGATCGTATGGACGTGCGCGCCCCAGCCGCGACCGGCGTGCTTCTGGAAGAAGCAGGCCTTGGCGATGCCGTCCGGGCAGCGCACCACCGACAAGGGCCGGCCGGCCAGTTCCGGCAGCAGCCACGGCGCGATCGCGGCGTAGTAGTCGGCGACCTCGCGCTTGGTCAGTCCGGCTTCGGGGAACACGATGCGCTCCGGGCTGGTCAGGGTCGCTGCCTCGGCGCCGGCCGGCTTGCGCGACGGGCGCGCGGCGCGGGTGCCGCCGGTCCGCCGTGCCGGCGACCGCGCCTGGTCGATCAGATCGTTCACTGTCTTGTCCTCCCGGAATGTCTTGAAGGCCGCCTGGCGCAGCAGGCCGTGGCCGCCGTAACCCTGGAACTCGACTTCCGCGATCAGGCGCGGCGCGACCCAGTGCGCCAGCGCGCGATCTGCGTGTGCCAGCCGCTCGATGCCGGCCGGCGGCCGATCGACCTGCCAGTGCGCCAGGCGCCGGCGCAGGTCGCGCAACTGGCCGGCATCGAAGCCGGTGCCGGCGCGGCCGACGTAGTGAAGCCGGCCTCGCTCATCGGGCGCGGCCAGCAGCAGGGCCCCGATGCCGGGACGGCTGCCTTTCGGCTCGGTATAGCCGACCACGGCGAACTCGTCGGAGGGGCGCGCCTTCACCTTGACCCAGGCGCCGCTGCGCGTGCCGCTGTAGCCGCTGTCGACACGCTTGCTGACGATGCCCTCCAGGCCGGCGGCGAGTGCCTGTGAGAACACGGCCGCGCCGGCGCCGACCTGGTGCTCGGAATAGCGCAGCAACGGGTGCGGGCGGGCGGCGAGGCGTTCGGCCAGGTGCCGCTTGCGCTCGACCAGGGGCACGCCCGCCAGCGAGCGCCCGTCGGCATGGACCAGGTCGAACAGCATGTAGCAGGCCGGCTCGCGCGACGCGGCGGCCAGCCGTCGTTGCAGCGCATTGAAGCTCGCACGCGCGCCCTGCAGGACGATCATCTCGCCGTCGAGGCGTGCGCTGCGGAAGCCCAGGTGGCGAACCGCGTCGGCGAGCTCGGGGATCTTGCCGGTCCACTCCAGGCCGTTGCGCGACCACAGGCGCACCGTGCCGCGGACGACGGTCGCCAGGATGCGGTAGCCGTCCCATTTGGCCTCGTGCAGCCAGCCATCGCCGGTGGGCGCGCTGGTACGGGACCGGCACAGTTCCGGTGCGAACGGGGCGTGGGTGATCGTCTCGGCCGTGCCGAGGCGGTCGAGGGGCACGGTCGCCGCCGACGCCGCGGTGGTCGCCGTCGCGTGTGCGCGCCAGATCACGCGCCGGCGCGCCGGCGGCCATGGCCGGTCGGTGGTCGGATCGACGAAGTCGTCGGCTTCGCGCGGGCCCGCGTAGGCGTCGTCGTGCTTGATCAGCAGCCAGTGCTGCCGCTTGCCCTGCCGGCGCGTGCGCACCAGTACCCAGGAGCCGCGCAGGACGTCGCCGTGCAGGGTGAATTTCAGCTCGCCGCGCGCCAGGCCGGCGCGTGCGCTGCCCGAAGGCATCCAGGTTCCCGTGTCGAAGACCTCGACATGGCCGGCACCGTAGTGGCCCTCGGGAATGTCGCCTGCGAAGCCGGCATAGGCGATCGGGTGGTCTTCCACTTCCACCGCCAGTCGCTTGGACGCCGGGTCCAGGCTCGGCCCTTTCGGCACCGCCCAGCTCTTGAGCACGCCGTCCAGTTCGAGGCGGAAGTCGTAGTGGCGGTGGGACGCGTGATGCAGCTGGACCACGAAGCGGCGTGCCCCGGACCGGGTGCCGCCCGCCCCGGCCGGCTCGGGCGTGGCGGCGAAATCGCGCTTGCGGCGGTAGGCGGCCAGCCCCATGGCTTAGAGCGCGTTATGGACGTTGAGGTGAGCTGCGTTGAGCCGCCGCGTCGTCCCGGCAAGGCGGGCAACGCGGTCGGGGCGGCGCGGCGGCTCAATCCTTCGGGAAGGCCCCTGGCGCGGCGCCCAGCGGCGTTGCAGCCCTTGGCCAGACGGCCAGTCTGACCGGTGGGCTGCGCCTTGCTGGATCACCGCGCCAGGGGCCTTCGCGCTCAACTCAACGTCCATGGCACGCTCTAGCCCACGCGGTGGCGCGGGTCCTCGCCGTAGCTGTGCCGCGTCTCGATCGAGCCGTCCAGCCGGTGCACCACCAGCTGCGCCAGGCCGCCGTCGTGCTGGATCGTGCTGCCGAGCTGGCGGCCCTGCTGCAGGGCCTGTTCGCGGGACGGAAACGCGCCGATCGAGTAGCCCGAGGTCTCCTGCAGGTGCCAGCGGTCGTCGGCGTCGAGGTGGACCAGATGTATCACCCTGCGGGGCATGGCCACGTCCTGGAAATGATCGGAGTGCCTTGGTACCAGTGCGCGCCTGAACCCTGCCGTTCCGGCCGGCCCGCCAGGGTTCGCGCGGTGTCCGGCGCGGCCTCAGCCGGCGCGCTTGGCTCGCTTGCGCGCCGCCGCCGGCTTCGCGGCGGAAGCGGTCTTGCGAGGCGCCGTCCGCCGTCCGGTCTTCCTGGCCGGCGGCGACTTGGCCGGCGTGCGCTTGTTGGTGCCGATGCTCTTCTTCAGCAAGGCCATGAAGTCGACCACGTTGGTGGCGGCATCCTCGGGTGCTTCCGGTTCGTCGTCGATGGCCTTGATCACGCCCTTGCTCTTGATCCGCTTCTGGATGACCTTGCCGAGGCGCTCGCGGAACTCGTCCTTGTAGTGCTCCGGCTTCCACGGGCCGCTCATCGACTCGATCAGCTGTTCGGCCATCGCCATCTCGGCCTTGTTGATGCGGAATGCGGCGAGGCTGCCGCCCGGAAACGCGTACTCGTCGATCGGGACCAGCTCCTGCGGATAGCGCAGCAGATTCATCACGATCGCGTCGCCCTGCGGGATGACGGCGCACAGGTACTCGCGCGTGCGGATGACCACGCGCCCGATACCGATGCGCCCGGTCTTCTTCAACGTCTCGCGCAGCAGCACGTAGCCCTTCTCGGCCTTCTTGCCGGGGACGAGGTAGTAGGGCTTCTCGAAGAACTGCGGTGCCAGCGCGTCGTGCGCGACGAACGACTCGATGTCGATCGATTCGTGGCTCTCCGGGGCGGCCGACCTGATGTCCTCCGGTTCGAGCACGACGTAGCTGCCCTTGTCGTACTCGAAGGCCTTCACGACGTCCTTCCACGGGACCTCGGCGCCGGTCTCCGCATTGACGCGCTCGTAGCGGATCGGCTTCTTGTTGCGCGCATCGAGCATGCGGAAGTGCAGGTCGACGCGGCGTTCGCCGGTCATCAGCGAGACGGGGACGTTCAAGAGGCCGAACGACAGGGTTCCGGTCCAGATCGGGCGTGCCATGGGACTTCCTCGTTCGATGGCCCGGTGCCGAGGGGCCGAAGGCGCCGGCGATCGTCGCTCGCAGGTGCGCGGACCGCGTGTCCTGGACGGGGCGGCGGCGCGACGCGCCCCGTGCCGGAACACGCTGTAGCAGGCGGGGGCTGAATCGGCCGCAACCGCCGCAGGGGTCAGCCCGCGTCGCGGTCCGGCGGCAGCGCCGCCGCATCGGCGCGCCGGCTTCGCGCCATGGCGCGCTCGATCAACGGTGCGAATGGACTGGCCTGGAAGTAGTCGAGCACGTCGCGCCAGGACATGAAGCTCACGGCCATGCGGCTGTGATAGTCGGCCGCCTCGATGTCCTCGTCGGCCTTGCCGGCCGCCGCTGGCGCCAGCGCGCCGGCCCAGACGACGATCCCGAGCGGACCGCGGTTGATCAGCGTGACGGCGCGATAGCTGCCGTCCGGCGATGGTGCCGGCTCGCGTTCGTGCGCGCGGCGGGTGTGCATCATGGTCCGGACCTCCGGCTTCGGCAGGGCGCCGCGCAGCCCCGGGACGGCGCGATGCGGCGCGGCCGGCAGACGTACCGGACGCCGCCGCGGGTGTCAACCTCGGCCGGGCATCGGCCGCCGCCGGCGGGCACGCCGGCCCATGGAACCGCGGTCGCGGCGCCACCGCAGCGGGTGTGCCGCGCAGTGCGTTTCGCTTCGGCGCGGTATGATCGTTCGGGTTCCGGTCGCGGCCGCCGGCGGTCTTCGCCGGGCCGGGCCGCGCCGCCACCTCCGGTGAATCTGGTTCCCTACACGCAATGCCCGGTACCGAAAGCGTCAGCAAGCAAGCCGTCCTCGGCGGTGTCGCCGGCATCGCCCTGCTGGCCTTCGCGCTGACCTATCGCTTCTTCCCCGGCGTCTTCCACCCGGCACCGCAGGTGCAGCAGCAGCCGACCGCCTCGCAACCGGCCAGCCCGGCGATCGCGCCGTGGATCGCCGAGCAGCGCCCGCCGACCGAGGCCGAACCGGCCGCGCCGTCGGCCGACGGGGCCGCGCAGACCCTCCTCGCCGAGGCGGTCGCGATGGGGCCGCCGGCACCGGTCACCGAGGCGGTCGCCGCCTTGCTCAAGCGTGCCCGCAGCGCCGAGGCCCAGGGCCGCCTGATCGAGCCGGCCGACGGCAGTGCCGTCGCGCTGTATCGCGAGGTGCTCGCCCAGGACGCCGGCAATGCCGAAGCCGAGCTGGCGCTCAAACGCATCGGCGGCGCGATCCGCGACTGGGCCATCGCGGCGATGGAACGCGGCGAGAACGCCGAGGCGCGCCGCTTCGTCGCCGCGTTCGCCGATCTCCCGCATGCCGATTCGGAATTGTCCCAGCTCGAGGCGCGGCTGCGCGTGCTCAACCAGGTGATGCCGTTGCTGGCGCGCGCGGCCGACCTGCTCAAGGCCGGCAAGGCGGTCGGCGAGGGCGAGGACACCGCGCTGGCGGTCTACCGCCAGGCGCTGGCGCTCGACCCGGACAATGCGCTGGTCGACCAGGGACTGGCGCAGATCGAGCGCGGCTTCCTCGACCAGGCGCTGGCGGCCGCCGCGCAGGACGACTTCGCCGGCGCCGACCGGATCCTGGCCGACGCGGTCGCGGTGCGGCCCGGCTCGCAGGAGCAGCAGGACACGCGCGCCCGCATCGAGGGCCTGCGCCACCAGCAGGCCGAGAGCGTGCTGGCCCAGGCCGGCTCCGCGCTGGATGCGGGCAATGCGGACCTGGCCGAGGACCTGCTCGAGCGCGCGCTGGCGATCAGTCCCGACCTGCCCGGCGTGGACGACTTCAACCAGCGCCTGCGCAATGCCCGCCTGTATGCCTCGTTCCGCCCGGGCGAGGTGATCCGCGATACGTTCCTGGCCACCGCTGGGCAGGGCCCGCCGCTGGTCGTCATCCCGACCGGCAGCTTCGTGATGGGGTCGGCGGCCGACGAGGAAGGCCATCGCGACAACGAGGAGCCGCAGCGCCGGGTCGAGGTCGGCGCCGGCGTCGCCTTCGGCCAGAGCGAGGTCACCGTCGGCCAGTTCCGCGACTTCGTCAATGCCGCCGGCTACGTGACGGACGCCGAGCGGGCCGGCACCGGCAGCTACTACGACGAGGGTACCGGCCGCCTGGCCGATCGCCGCGGCATGACCTGGAAGAACGACTACAGCGGCGGCCGCGCCGACGACAACCTGCCGGTGATCAACGTGTCGTGGAACGACGCCACCACCTACCTGGCCTGGCTGTCGCAGCAGACCGGCAAGCGCTACCGGCTGCCGAGCGAGGCGGAGTTCGAGTACGCGCTGCGCGCGGGTTCCACCACGCCCTATCCGTGGGGCGAGGGCGATCCGCGCCGGCCGGTCGGCAACTTCACCGGCGACGGCGACCGCTCGCCGAAGAAGCGCAGCTGGGCCCGCGCGTTCGCCGAGTACAGCGACGGCTACTGGGGGCCGGCGCCGGTACGCAGCTATCCGGCCAACGCGTTCGGCCTGCACGACATGGTCGGCAACGTGTCCGAGTGGGTCGAGGACTGCTGGCACGACAACTACACGCGCGCGCCGCGCGACCAGCAGGCCTGGGTCAATCCCGGCTGCAGCAACCGCGTGATCCGCGGCGGCTCCTGGGGCAGCGCGCCCGACCAGGTGCGGTCGGCCTGGCGGGCCGGCCTGGCCGCCGGTTCACGCAGCGCCCAGATCGGCTTTCGCCCGGTCCGCGACCTGTAGCGGCGGCAGCCGCCGGCCGCGGCCGGCTGAAAACAACGGTCAACCGGCCGCCGGACCCCGCTGCGCTGCGCCCGATGCCGCAGTATGCTGCGCGCAACGTCGAGCGGGGAGCATCAGCCATGGGTCCATTCGGTGATCGTGCGGCAGGCGGCGTGCAGCGCCGGCGCGGCCTCAAGTTCTGGCCGATCCTGTTGTTCCTGGGCTACCTCGGCTACTACTACTTCAGCCACCAGCAGAGCGCCTCCTACACCGGCCGCAAGCAGCTGATCGACACCACCGCCGAGCAGGAGGCCGCGCTGGGCCTGCAGTCCTATCGCGAGATCCTGTCGCAGTCGCGCGTGGTCACCAGCGGCGACCTGCCGCAACAAGTGCGCGGGATCGCCCAGCGGCTGATCGAGGCGGCGCCGAAGGTCGAGCAGTACCTGGCGCAGACCGCGAACATCCCGGCCTCGACCGACTGGAGCGCGTTCAACTGGGACGTCAGCCTGATCGAGTCCGACCAGGTCAACGCGTTCTGCCTTCCCGGCGGCAAGATCGCGGTCTATACCGGCATCATCCCGGTGGCCAAGAACAGCGACGGCCTGGCGGCGATCATGGGGCACGAGATCGCCCACGCGCTGCTGCGCCACGGCGGCGAGCGCATGGCGCAGCAGAAGCTGGTGCAGATCGGCACGATGGCGGCGAGCATGTCGGTCGGCGAGATGGACCCGCAGCAGCAGCGCATGGTGATGGCGGCGATCGGCGCCGGCGCGCAGTACGGCGTGCTGCTGCCGTTCTCGCGCGATCACGAGTCGGAGGCCGACAAGGTCGGCCTGCTGCTGGCGGCGGCGGCCTGCTTCAATCCGCAGGAAGCGCCCAAGCTGTGGGAGCGCATGGCCGCGCTCGGAAACCAGAAGCCGCCGGAGTTCATGTCCACGCATCCGGCCGAAGCCACGCGCATCCAGCAGCTCAACGCCTGGATGCCCGAGGCCGAGCAGGTGCGCCAGCACTTCTGCAGTACGCCGGCACGCTGAGGTACCGCGGAGGTGGCGCGCCGGCGCTGCCTCCGTCGACGATGGAGGGCGACACGATGACCACCCTGGCCGATTTCAGCGCCGTCACGATCGACGGCGAGACCGTTTCGCTGGCCGGCTACGCCGGCAAGCTGGTGCTGATCGTCAACGTCGCCTCGCGCTGCGGGTTCACGCCGCAGTACGAGGGGCTCGAGGCGCTCTGGCGGACCTACCGCGAACGGGGCCTGGTCGTGCTCGGGTTTCCCTGCGACCAGTTCGGCCACCAGGAACCCGGCGACGAGGCGCAGATACGCAGCTTCTGCACCTTGAACTACGAGGTGAGCTTTCCGCTGTTCGCGAAGATCGAGGTCAACGGCGCCGGCACGCACCCGCTCTACCGCTGGCTCAAGGCCGAGCAGCCGGGCGTGCTGGGCACCGAGGCGATCAAGTGGAACTTCACCAAGTTCCTGGTCGGCCGCGAAGGCGGCGTGCTCAAGCGCTATGCGCCGACCGACACGCCCCAGGCGATCGGCGAGGACATCGCGACGCTGCTGGCCTGAGGCCGGTCTCCCGCGCCGGGCTCAGGCTGGGTCCGGCCGGCGGCGCACCGGCAGCGGCACGTTGCACAGCTCGATCTTGCCGGCGGGGGCCAGGTACCAGTCGTCGCGGCGGTTGCGGCGCGCCTCGACCAGGGTCGTGAACGTCGCGGTATCCGTGCGCAGCGCTTCCAGCGGCAGGCGCTGGTCCTCCGGCAGGTCGGCCGCGAGCCGCACGCTGCGGATCGCCAGGCGCTGCTCGGGCTTCTCGTAGAAGCCCAGCGGCCCGGTGCCGCGCGGCAGCGCCGCCAGCAGTTCCATGCCCTGCACCACGCGGCCGACCAGCGCGATATTGCGGTCCAGCTGGCGCGGCGCATGGCCGATGACGACGTACAGTTCCGCGCCGCTTCCCGAGTCGGGCGCGTTGTCGCGGCCGGCGCCGACCATGCCGTAGCAATGCGCCAGCCAGGCCTGGCCCGAGGCCGGATCGCGGCCCGCCGGGAAGCCGGCGGAGAAGCCTGCTTCCGGTGCGTAGACGTCGCCGTCCGGCAGGCGCGTGAACGGCAGGCCCGCGGCGGCGCGCGTGAACTCGGGGGCCACGCGGCGCAGCGCCTTGCCGTGGCTGCGCGCCTTGGCGGCGTCTTCCGCATCGGGATCGCCCCACTGGGTGACGAAGTTGTCCTGGACGCGCAGGATCGCCAGCCCGTCGAAGTAGCGCTGCCGTACCAGGGTGCGGATGTTGCCGGCATGCAGCGGCGCGAACGCCGGTGCCAGCTCGATCACCACGCGCCCGCCGGGCAGGTCCAGGTAGAGCGTGTCCTCCGGCGCCAGCGCGCGCCAGTCGCCCGGCTTGGCGTCGGCGATCACCTGCTGCATCGTGCGCGGCGGCGGGGTCTCGGCGGCCGTTGCCGGCGCAGCCAGCAGGAGGGCGGTCAGCAGCGGAAGCATGCGCATGGCGGGGGCTCGGCAGGAGGTCCGCGCGATTGTGCGGCAGCGGGAGCCGCGCCTCCAGCCTCAGGCTGCAGCGCGGCCGGCCTTCGGCTCCGGTACCAGCAGCACGTCGGTCACCGCGCTTTCCAGCACGCGCCGGGCCACGCTGCCGATCAGGATGTCGTACAGGGCGCTGCGGCCGTGCGAACCGAGCACCGCCAGCGGGCTGTCGCTGTCGAGCGCGTAGTCGTTGAGCAGGTCCTCCGGCGCGCCGAACTCGACGAAGCTCGCCAGCCGCGCCTGTAGCGCGGGATCGAGGCTGGCGACGAAGCGCTCGCAGTCCTCGACCGCGTCGGCGCGGAAATCCTCGCGCATCGCGGCGCGGTCCATGAGGTGGGCGAACGGCGGCTGGTGGGCGTGCAGCAGGGCCAGCAGGGACTGATCGAACCAGGCGGCCGTCGTGCGCAATGCGTGGCGCGCGCTGCCGGAGAAGTCGGTGGCGGCAACGATCCGGTGGTAGGCGCCGTGCACGCGCCTGCGCACGACCAGCAGCGGCACCGGCGCGCGGCGCGCGAGCCGCTCCACGGTCGTGCCGATCGCGTTGCGTCCGAGCGTCTCGTCGCGGGCCAGGCCGGTGACGATCAGCCCGCTGCCGGTCTCGGCGGCGACCCGCAGGATCGCCGCGGCGGGCTCGCCCTGCTCGACGCGGGCGCTGGCGCGCACGCCCGCGCCGGCAACGTCCGCCCGCAGCTGGCGCTGCGCCAGTTCCAGCGGCGTCGCGCGCCGGCGCCAAGACGGCACCGCCGCGCCGCCGGGGTCGGGTGCCGCCGGCGGCGGCTCGACGACGGTCAGCGCGACGAGGTCGGCATCCCAGTGCCGCGCCAGTTGGACCGCGCGGTCGAACGCACGGTCGCAGCGGCTGCCGAGATCGGTGGCGAGCAGGATCGCGCGCGGCGGCGCAATACGGTCGTTGGCGTCCATCGGTCGCTCCGGGTCGGGAAGTGCAGGACCGCATCTTCCCAACACGGCGGCTCGCCGCCGTTGATCCTGGTCAATGGCGCGGCAGCGCGCGCCCGGCGGCGGTCAGGCGCTGGCCTGGTCGAGGCGGGCGATGTCCTCGGCGCAGAGCACCAGGCGCACTGCGCCGGCCAGTTCGTCGAGCTGGGCGACGCTGGTGGCGCTGGCGATCGGCGCGCGGACGCCCGGGCGCGCGATCAGCCAGGCCAGCGCGACCTGGGCCGGCGTCGCCCGCTGCGCGGCGGCGACGGTGTCGAGCGCCGCGAGGATGCGCAGCCCGCGTGCGTCGAGGTAGCGGCGCACCCGCTCGCCGCGGGCCCGGCTCAGGCCGAGATCGGCTTCGCTGCGGTACTTGCCGCTCAGGAATCCGCTGGCCAGCGCGTAGTAGCCGATCACGCCGAGGCCGTGGTCGCGCGCGAGCGGTTCGAGCCCGGCCTCGTAGCCGGCGCGGTCGTAGAGGTTGTACTCCGGCTGCACGGTCTCGTAGCGCGGCAGGCCGTAGCGGGCGCTGGTCGCCAGCGCCTCGGCCAGCCGCGGCGCACTGTAGTTGGACGCGCCGATCGCGCGCACCTTGCCTTGCTCGATCAGCCGCGAGAACGCGCCGAGGGTCTCCTCCAGCGGCACGTTCGGATCGTCCTCGTGGGCCTGGTAGAGGTCGATGTGGTCGGTCCGCAGGCGCTGCAGCGATTCGTCGGCGGCGGCGCGGATCGTGGCCGGCGCCAGGCCGCGATGGCGGCTCCACTTGGCGACCTTGGTCGCGATGACGACGCGGTCGCGCACGCGGCGCCGGGCGAGCCACTCGCCGATGATCGTCTCGGACTCGCCGCCGCGGTTGCCCGGAACCCAGGCCGGGTAGGCGTCGGCGGTGTCGATCAGGTTGAAGCCGTGGGCGACGAACGCATCGAGGATCGGCAGGGCCCGTGCCGCGTCCACGCTCCAGCCGAACACGTTGGCGCCGAACGCCAGCGGCGCGACCGTGATTCCGGAGCGGCCGAGCGGCCGCACGGGCAACGGATCCGCGGACACGGACGGCGCGCGCTCAGCCTTCGGATCGGTCGTAGGTGCGGATGAAGTCGCGCACCTCGGGGTAGACCTTCTCGCGCCAGCGCCGCCCGCTGAAGATGCCGTAGTGGCCGGCGCCCTTGATCTCCATGTGGCGGTGGGCCGCCTTCGGGATACCGGTGCACAGCGCGTGCGCGGCGGCGGTCTGGCCCAGGCCGGAAATGTCGTCGAGCTCGCCTTCGATCGTCATCAGCGCGGTCGTGCGGATCGCCGCCGGGCGCACCGGCTCGCCGGCGACCTTCCAGGTGCCGAGCGGCAGCGCGTGCTCCTTGAACACGACGCGGATCGTGTCGAGGTAGTACTCGGCCGGCATGTCGAGCACGGCGTTGTACTCGTCGTAGAAGCGCCGGTGCGATTCGGCGTCGTCGAGGTCGCCGCGCAGCAGGTTCTTGTAGAAGTCCCAGTGCGACATCAGGTGCCGGCTCGGGTTCATCGCGACGAAGCCGGCGTGCTGCAGGAAGCCCGGGTAGACGCGGCGCCCGGCGCCCGGGTAGTTGTCCGGCACGGCGTGGATCACGTTGTTCTCGAACCACGACAGCGGTTGCGTGGTGGCCAGGTCGTTGACCTTGGTCGGGCTTTCGCGCGTGTCGATCGGGCCGCCCATCATCGTCATCGTCAGCGGCGTCTGCTCGCCGGCGGCCGCCATCAGCGCGATCGCCGCCAGGACCGGCACGGTCGGCTGGCAGACCGAGATCACGTGCAGCTTCTCGGCACCGATGTGGCGGATGAAGTCCTGGATGTAGGCCACGTAGTCGTCGAGCCGGAATTCGCCCTGCTCCAGCGGCACCATGCGCGCGTCGATCCAGTCGGTGATGTACACCTTGTGGTCCTGCAGCAAGGTGCGTACGGTGTCGCGCAGCAAGGTCGCATGGTGGCCCGACAGCGGCGCGACGACCAGGACGCTGGGGTCCTTCTTCATCGCCGCCAGGTGTTCCGGGTCGTCGCTGAAGCGCTTGAACCGGACCAGGTTGCAGAACGGCTTGGCCAGCGCGACCTGTTCGGAGATCGGCGTCTCGTGCCCGTGCGTGGTCACCGCCGGGATCCGGAACTGGGGTTTCTCGTACTCCTTGCCCAGCCGGTACAGCAGCTCCCAGCCGGCGGCGAGGCGTTGCGCGCCGGGCAGGCTCGACAGCCAGCTGTCCTGGCCCGAGAGCATCCGCGCGTTGGCGTCGGACATCGCGACCAGGGGGCGCAGGAGCGAGCGCTGCAGCTCGTGGATCTGGTACAGCATGGGTAGCGGTCTCCGCGAAGGATGGGCGATGTTATCGCATTGCAGCACGATCGCCCGGCCGGGCGGCCGCGACCATGGTCGGGGCCGGATTTAACGATTCGATGACGAGGAACGAATGACCGGCAAACACTACGACCGGACCTACTTCGACCGCTGGTACCGCGACCCGGCCCGCCGCGTGCGTTCGCCGGCGGCCACCGCGCGCACGGTCGCGCTGGCGGTGGCGATGGCCGAGTACTACCTCGGCCGGCCGTTGCGCTCGGTGCTGGACGTCGGCTGCGGCGAGGGCGCGTGGCGGGCGCTGCTGCGCCGGCTGCGGCCGGGTATCGACTACCTGGGCCTGGACGCGAGCGAGTACGCGGTCGCCCGCTACGGCCGCGCGCGCAACCTGCGCCTGGCCCGCTTCGGCCAGCTCGGCGAGCTGCGCTTCGAGACGCGTTTCGACCTGATCGTGTGCTCGGACGTGCTGCACTACGTGCCGTCGGCGGAGCTGCAGCGCGGCCTGTCCGGCTTCGCCGAGCTGCTCGAGGGCCTGGCCTTCATCGAGGTGTTCACGGCGGCGGACGACCCGGAGGGCGACATCGAGGGCTTCATCCGGCGCAGTCCGGACTGGTATCGCCGCGCGTTCGCCGGTGCCGGGCTGATGGCCTGCGGCTCGCACGGCTACCTCAGTCCGCGCCTGCTGCGGACCGCCGCGGCGCTGGAGCTGGCGCCGCGTTGAACGGTCACGGGCGTCGCCAGCACCAGTGCCAGGGCTCGTAGGCGATGCCGTGCCGGTTGCCGCGCGGATAGGACATCGTGAATCCGTACCGGCCGGCATGGCCGCGCAGCCAGGCGAAGGCCGGTGAGGCCTCGAAGGCCTCCTCCAGCGCCGGATAGCCGGGCGTCGTCAGGTCCAGCACGCGGCCGGAGTGGTGTTCGCTGTAGCCGGGCGCCGCGCTGACGCGCAGGATCTCCTCGATGCCCAGGCCGCGTTCGAGCTTGCGCCGCAGGATCCCGAGCTGGTAATCGGCCGAGCGGAACGCCGAGACCACCTGCAACACGACGCCGTCGGCGACCGCCGCGGCCGCCATGCGCCGCCAGGCGCGCGCGGCGGCCGGCGCCAGCCACTGCGGGCGGCCGTGGACGTCGATGCCGATGAAGCTCAGGTGGCGTGGCTCGCGGACGATCGACAGCCCGCGCCGGCGCCCGTAGTCGGCCGGCACGCCGAGCCGCCGGGCCTCCTGCACGACGGCGCGCCGCGCCTGCGTGTCGCAGCGGACAGGAGGATCGGGTGCGGCGACGGACATCGGGCCGGTCGTCTCGGCGGCAGGGACGAAGGCGCCAAGCTTACGGCATCAGCCGGCGTCGCCCGCCGCCAGCCGCGCAGCGACCGTCGTGTCGCCGCCGAGCGACTGGTAGATCAGCACCTGGTTGTTGAGGCGCGCCAGCCGGTTCTCGGCCAGCGCGATCTCGGCGGCGCGCCGCCGCTCCTGCGCGTCCAGCCACGACCGCAGCGCGATCGCGCCGGCCTTGTAGCGGACCTCGTAGAGGCGCTCGGACGTGAGTGCGGCGACCAGGGACGCCTCCAGCAGCCGGCCGCGCTCGGCCTGCGCCAGGCGTGCCGCCAGCGCGTTGTCGACATCGGCGTAGGCCTGGTAGAGCGTCTGGCGGAAGCCGATGACGGCCTCCTCGTACTGCGCCTCGGACACCTGCGTGTCGAGGCGCATCTGGTTGAACTGCAGGAACGGCAGCGCCAGCCCGGCGCCGAGCGTTCCGACCGGGTTCTTCAGCACGTCGACCAGGGACGTGCTGGAGCTGCCGGCGCTGCCGGTGAGGCTCAGCCGCGGGTAGTAGCTCGCGCGGACGGCGTCGGTGCCGGCCAGGCTCGCGCG
Organism: Dokdonella koreensis DS-123; assembly: GCF_001632775.1. Taxonomy (NCBI): domain Bacteria; kingdom Pseudomonadati; phylum Pseudomonadota; class Gammaproteobacteria; order Lysobacterales; family Rhodanobacteraceae; genus Dokdonella; species Dokdonella koreensis. The sequence goes on along the minus strand of NZ_CP015249.1, from coordinate 2,569,110 downwards.
CAGGCGCAGCTCCGCGGCGCGCAGGTCGGGCCGGCGCGCCAGCAGTTCCGACGGCAGGCCGGCGTCGATCGCGGGCAGCTCGCCGTCCGGCAGCTCCCTCGGATCGACCTCGATGTCGCCGGGCGGCCGGTCGAACAGGATCGCGAACGCGTTGCGCGTCTCCACGCGCTGCTGCAGCAGGCTGGCGTGGCTGGCCTCCTGGCTGGCCAGGTTCTGCTCGGCGTCGCTGACCTCGAGCGCGGACACCGCGCCGGCGCGGTACTGCACGCGCACGAAGTCCAGCGTCTGCCGCGCCACCGCGATGCTCATCTCGCTGGTGGCCAGACGCTGGCTGAGATACGCCAGCTGCCAGTAGAGCCCGGCGGTGGTGCCGACCAGCGCGATCGCGGTGGCCTCGCGGTCCTGTGCCGTCGCTTCCGCTTCCCAGGCCGCGGCGTCGCGCTGGCTGCCCAGGCGGCCCCACAGGTCCACCTCGTAGCTGGCCGACAGCGACGCGGAGTTCGAGCGCGAGGACGGTCCGCCGTGTCGCAGGTCCTGGCTGAGGTTGGAGCCGACGCTGGCGCTGACCGACGGGACCAGGGCGTTGCGCGCCAGGTCCGCCTGCAGCCGCGCGCGCCGCAGGCGGACCGTCGCCGTGGCCAGGTCGTTGTTGCGCGCGAGCACCGCGTCGATCACGCGGTCGAGCTCGGCGTCGCCGAAGCCGCGCCACCAGGCGTCGACAGCGGATGCCGTCGCATCCGGCACGCTCGTCCACGCGGCGGGCGTCGCGACCTCGGGGCGCACGTACGGCGTGCGCACGATCGCGCCGCAGGCGGTCAGGGCCAGGGCGGCCAGTACCGGGACGGCGATCCGGCCGGTACGGCGATGGAGGGGCAGGTGCATGCAGGCGTCTCCGTTAGAGCGTGTCATGGACGGTGAGGTGAGCTGCGTCGTGTCGCCGCGTCGTTCCGGCAAGGCGCCCGTCGCCGCCTCGGGTGGCGCCCAGGGCAAGGCGGGTAACGCGGCCGGGGCTGCGCGGCGGCGCAACCCGTCGGGAAGGCCCCTGGCGCGGCGTCCGGTGGCGTTGCAGCCCTGGGTCAGACGGCCAGTCTGCCCGGCGGGCCGCGCCTTGCCGGATCACCGCACCAGGGGCCTTCGCACTCCGCTCAACGTCCATGACACGCTCTAATCACGCGCCAGCGCGTCGACCGGGTCCAGGCGGGCGGCGTTGCGCGCCGGTAGGAAGCCGAATACCACGCCGATCAGGGTCGAGCAGGCGAACGCGACGATCATCGAGCCGGCCGAGTAGACCATCGTGAAGCTGCCGCCGAGCCGTGCGAACAGCAGGCCGACCGCGATCGCCAGCAGCACGCCGAGCAGGCCGCCGAGCAGGCACACCAGCACCGCCTCGATCAGGAACTGCTGCAGGATGTCGCCCTGGCGCGCGCCGACGGCCATGCGTACGCCGATCTCGCGGGTGCGCTCGGTGACCGAGACCAGCATGATGTTCATCACGCCGATGCCGCCGACGATCAGGGAGATCAGCGCGATCGACGAGACCAGCAGGGTCATCGTCCGCGTGGTCTGCTCGATCGTCTGGCGGACCGAGTCGATGTTGGACACGTAGAAGTCCTGGCTGCCGTGGCGCTGCGTCAGCAGCGCGGTGATGCCGGCCTCGGCCGCATCCATCGCGACGCTGTCCTCGACGCGCACGGTGATGCTGCGCAGGTAGTTCTGGCCGAGCAGGCGGTACATCGCCGTGGTGTACGGCACGAACACGTTGAGGTTCTCGTTGCTGCCGAAGGCCGAGTCCTTCTTCGCGGTGACGCCGATGATCCGGCTCGGCATGTTGTTGAGCAGGATCACCTGGCCGATCGGGTCGGTGCCGGCCGCCTCGGCGCCTTCGCCGAACAGCTTCCGGTAGGTGTTGTCGTCGATGACGACGTCCTGCGACTGGCGGCGCACGCTGTCGCCGTCGAAGGCCACGCCCTGGGCGATCTCGAAGCCGCGGACGCGGAAGTACTGGTCGCCGACGCCGTTGATCGAGGCGTTGACCGAGATGTTGCGGTAGCGCAGCGTCGCGCTGCTCGACACCGTCGGCGTGACGCTGTCCACGTACTCCTGCTGCGCCAGCGCGTCGGCGTCGGCGGGTACCAGGGTGCGCACGCGCGCCGAGCGCATGTCGCCGAAGCCGCTGCCCGGGTAGATGTCGATGACGTTGGTGCCGATCGTGCTGATGTTGTCGAGGATCTGCTTCTGCGAGCCGGCACCGAGCGCGACCACCGACACCACCGAGGCGATGCCGATGATGATGCCGAGCATCGTCAGGAAGGTGCGCAGCCGGTGCGCGTTCATCGCCAGCAGTGCCATCCGGAACGCCTCGCCGAAGCGGTCGTAGACGGCGCGCCACGATTCGCGCGCGCTGCGCGCGCGGACGCCGGCCGCGCTGCGTGCGGCGCCGTCGCGGCGGCGGTCGGCGACGATGCGGCCGTCGCTGATCTCGATGATGCGCGAGGCGTGCTCGGCGACGTGCATGTCGTGCGTGACCAGCACGATGGTGTGGCCTTCGGCGTGCAGCTCCTGCAGCAGGGTGAGCATCTCCTCGCCGCTGCGGCTGTCGAGTGCGCCGGTCGGCTCGTCGGCGAGGATCACCTCGCCGCCGTTCATCAGCGCGCGCGCGATCGACACGCGCTGCTGCTGGCCGCCGGAGAGCTGGCCGGGCTTGTGGTCCAGGCGGTCGGACAGGCCGAGCCGGCCGAGCAGGGCGGTCGCGCGTGTCCGGCGCTCGGCCGCGTCCTTGCCGGCGTAGATCGCCGGTGTCTCGACGTTGCCGAGCGCGGTCAGGTCGGCCAGCAGGTGGTAGCGCTGGAACACGAAGCCGAAATGCTCGCGCCGCAGCTCGGCCAGTTCGTCGGGCGTCAGGCGGCCGGTCTCGCGGCCGGCGACGCGGTAGCTGCCCGCGGTCGGCCGGTCCAGGCAGCCGAGGATGTTCATCAGCGTCGACTTGCCGGAGCCGGACGCGCCGACGATCGCGACGAACTCGCCGGCCTCGATCGCCAGGTCCACGTCCTTCAGGACGACCAGCGTCTGGTCGCCCGCCGGGTACTCGCGCCGGACCTGGCGCAGTTCGAGCAGTGCCGCCGTCATCGTCAGAAGCCCGGCGGCGGGCGGATGCCCATCGCGCGGCGGCCGGTACCGACCGCTGCCGCGCTGCCGGACTGGCCGAGGACGACCTCGTCACCCTCGGCGAGCCCTTCGAGGATCTCGGCCTGGATGTTGTTGTTGAGCCCGACCCGGACCGGCTTCTCGACGACCGCACCCTCGGCATCGAGTACGCGCACGAAACGCGGCGGTGCCGGCTGCTCGCCATCGGCCGCCTCCCGCCGCCGGCGGGGGCGCTCGCCGTCGCCGGCGCCTTGCGCCGACGGCCGCTGCGCCGGCGCCGCTGCCGTCGCCGTCGTCGCCGCGGGTCCGGAAGCCGGCGGCGTGGTCGTCGGCGCTGCAGCCGCTGCGGCGGTGCCGGCCGTCGGCGCCGCGCTGCGCCGCTGCGACCCGCCGGACCGCGAGCCTGCGCCGGTCACGATCGCCGAGGCGGGCACCAGCAGTGCATCGCGCGCCTCGCCCAGCACGATGTTGACGGTCGCGGTCATCGAGATGCGCAGCTTGCCGTCGGGATTGGGCACGTCGAACAGGCCGTTGTAGTAGATCGCCGTCGAGGACGAACTGCTGCTCGAGGAGCTGCTGCCCGATTCGTTCGCGATCGATTCCGGCGCCGGTTCGATCGCGCGCAGCTCGGCGTAGTAGCGCCGGTCCGGCTCGCCGAGGATCGTGAACCAGACCTTCTGGCTCGGCTTGACCTTGACGACGTCGGCCTCGGAGATCTGCGCCTTGATCGTCAGCGTCGAGAGCTCGGCGAGCTTGACGATCGTCGGCGCCGACTGGTTCGCGTTGACGGTCTGGCCTTCCTTGGTCACGACGGCGACGACCGTACCGTCCATCGGCGCGAGGATCTTGGTGTAGCCGAGGTTGAGCCGCGCGGTGTCGACCTGGATCGAGCCCTGTTCGATCTGCGCATCGAGGGCGGTGATGTCCGCGCGGGTCGAGGCCAGCGTCGCCTCGGCCGCCTCGTACTCCGCGCGCGAGGTCGCGTCGGCGCTCATCATCTCCTGCTGGCGCTTGAAGGTGAGTTCGGCCTGCTTGAGCGCGGCCACCCGCGCGGTGCGCTGGGCGCGCAGGGTCGCCAATCCCGCTTCGGTGTTGCGCAGCGCATTCTGCTGCGGCAGCGAGTCGATCTCGGCGATCAGCTGGCCCTGGGTCACGGCATCGCCCAGGTCCACCTTCAGCGAGACCACGCGGCCGGACACCTGCGCACCGACGCTGACCAGGTTGCGCGCCTCCAGCGTGCCGGTGGCGATCACCGTCTGCTCGATGTCACCACGCGTGACCGGCGCGGTCACGTAGCGGGTGGCGACCTGGGTCGGGAACAGCCAGAGCTTGACGGCGAAGCCGATGCCGGCGACGACGAGCAGGCCGATGGCATAGCGGAGCAGGCGGGACACGGTTCGTGGCATGGAGGCAGGCGTGGCGATCGGGGCGCCCAGTGTGCCGGCTCGCGCTGTCAGGCTGCGCAGCGTGATTGCAAGGGAAATGCAAAGACCCCCTGCAATCGCGCAGGGATCATGGAGATCCGGACGGCGCCGCGACGATCCAGCGCGCGATGTCGGCGATGACTTCGTCCTCGACGCGGCCGGGCTTGGCGTAGTCGGCCGGCCCCGGCGGATCGCCGGCCGGCATGAACAGATGGTTGAGCCGCGGATACTCCACCAGCCGTGCGCGCGCATCGCCGTCGAAGGCATTGCGCCACAGTACGAAGTCGTCCACCGGCGTGACCTGATAGTCCGCTGCGCCTTGCAGCACCAGCAGCGGCTGGCGGATGCGGCGCGCCGTGGCGACCGGGTCGTACGCGTTCAAGTCCAGCCAGTAGCTGCGCGGCAGTCCCAGCATCAGCGGCGCGTCGCCGGCCGGGCGATCGGCGAGCTGCTTGACGGTGTCGCGCTGCCGTTCCAGTTCGGCCAGCGCCGCCTGTGCGTCGGCACCGGACGTGCCGGCCAGCCCGGCCAGGTAGCGGCTCTGGCGCACCACGGTGTCTTCCAGGCGCATCGCCGGCGCGGCCAGCAGGACCAGGCCGGCGATGCGCGGATCGCGCTCGCCGATGCGCGGCGCCAGCATCGCGCCGAGGCTGTGGCCGACGACGAAGACGCGGTCCGGGTCGATGCCCGGACGGGCGCGCAGCGCGGCCACCGCGGCCAGCGCATCGTCGACGACTTCCTGATCGACGGTGAAGTCGTTCCCGGCCAGCGTCTGCGGCGCGGCCTGGGTGCGCTTGTCGTAGCGCAGCACCGCGATGCCGTGCTCGGCCAGGCCGTGGGCGAGATCGCGGAACGGCTTGTTCGGCCCGATCGTCTCGTCGCGGTCGTGCGGCCCGGAGCCGTGCACCAGCACGGCGGCCGGCCAGGGGCCGGTGCCGGTCGGCAGCGTCAGCGTCGCCGGCAGGCCGATGCCGGCGCTGTCGATCGTCAGCGCGGTTTCGGCGTAGCGGTCGGTCGCGACCGGCTCGGGCGGGGCGGCGACGGCCTGCTGCGCCGGCACCAGCCGGAAGCCGCTGACCTGCCCGTCCGGCTCCACGACGACGCGCGCATCGAGCGCGACCAGGGCGAACTGCAGGGTCGAAGTCAGCACCGGGCGCCCGCCCACGGTCTCGCCGCGCACCGGGCTGCGCGTGCGCCGCTCGCCGAGCTGCTTGGGCAGCGTCTCCCAGACCTCGCGCAGCTTGCCGCCGGCCAGGGCCTCGCGCAGCGCGGGCTGGCCCATCGCCAGCGCCTCGTCGTAGCGGCCCTGGTCGAGCAGGTCGAGGAAGGCCTCGGCGCGGCGGGCCTGCTGCGGGTCGGCCGTCGCCGGTGACGCGGTGGGCGGCACCAGGCGCATCCAGGCGTAGCCGGCGCCGGCCACGAGCGCGAGGACGAGGGCAATCACGACCCATCGTTTCATGTGGGCGATCCTCGATGCAGTGGGTCAGCGTGGGCGCTTGAGGAACAGCAGCACCGGGTTCATCGCCGCGCACTGGACGGCGTTGACCAGCTCCCAGCCCTGCTGGCCTTCGCGCTTGAGCACTTCGTTGAGGTCGGCAAGCATGTCCTTGCGGAACAGCTTGGGCTTGATTTCCAGGACCTTCTGTTCCCAGGAAACGGCGTGGTTCATCGGGGACGTCCTTCTTCAGTCTTCGGTAGGCGTGGGATCGACCGCCGGCTCGGCCTTCGGGGCGGCCTTGAGCCGGCCGGCCTTGCGCAGGGCGTCGCGCAGCACGTACTCGATCTGTGCGTTGAGGCTGCGCAGGTCGTCGTCCGACCAGCGCTGCATCGCCTCGAGCACGACCGCGCTGATGCGCAGCGGATAGGCCTTCTTTTCGCTCACGGGCGGACCCGGCGGCCGTCGCGGCCTAGTACAGCGTGCCGGTGTTGACGACCGGCTGTGTCGAGCGGTCGCCGCAGAGCACGACCAGCAGATTGCTGACCATGCTGGCCTTGCGCTCGTTGTCGAGCTCGACCACGCCGCGCTGGCTGAGCTGGTCCAGCGCCATCTCGACCATGCTGACCGCGCCTTCGACGATGCGCTCGCGCGCGGCGACGATCGCGCCGGCCTGCTGGCGCTGCAGCATCGCCTGGGCGATCTCCTGCGCATAGGCCAGGTGGCTGATGCGCGCCTCGATCACGTTGACGCCGGCCTGGGCGAGGCGGTCCTGGATTTCCTGACGCAGGTGCGCATTGACCTTGCTGCCGTCGCCGCGCAGCGAGACCACCTTGTCGTCGTGCGAATCGTACGGGTAGTTCGACGCCATCTGGCGCAGCGCGGCCTCGGCCTGGATCTGCACGAAGTTCTCGTAGTCGTCGACCATGAAGACCGCCTCGGCGGTGTCGACCACCTGCCAGACCACGATCGAGCCGATCTCGATCGGGTTGCCGTCGTTGTCGTTGACCTTGAGCTTGCCCGACTCGAAGTTGCGCACGCGCAGCGAGACGCTGTTGCGCGAATAGAACGGGTTGGTCCAGCGCAGGCCCGGCGTGCGCGCGGTGCCGGTGTAGCGGCCGAACAGCTGCATCACGACGCCGAGGTTGGGCTGGACCTGGAAGAAGCCCTTGGTCATGAGCGCCAGCAGCGCGAAGACGACGATCGGCGGCGCCAGCGCGAGCGGCTGCGAGGTGACCTGCGCGGTGTTCTTGAACCACAGGACGGTAGCGACCATGGCCGCCAGCACGGCGAGCAGGATCGGGATGCCGGGGAGGGAAAGGGCATTGCGTTCGTTCATGGCGGCGCTCCGGGTGAGTGAGCAAAAGATATCAAATTGATATCGAATTGCAAGCGCCGTCGCCGCGCCGTATCCGGGGGTGCGCCGGCCGGCCGGCCGGCCGGCCGGACTCCGGACCGACGGATCAGCGGGACGCGACCGGCTCGACCGCTTCCAGCACCAGGTTGCCGAGCGTGTCGAGGCCGGCATAGAAGCGCCACGGGTCGCCGTCGCCAACCGCCAGCGCGATGTGGCCGGCGTCGAAACCGTCCAGCGCCGCGTCGTAGCTGCGCCACCGGTCGCCGGTCCAGGCCTGCACCCAGGCGTGCGGGACGAACGCATCGCGGGTGCCGGCGAAACCGGGCGCATAGGCCAGTCCGGTGACGACGCGGGCGGCGATACCGTCGGCGCGCGCCAGCGCCGCCAGCAGCACGGCGTGCTCGGTGCAGTCGCCCTCGGGCTTGCGGGCGACTTCCAGCGCCGAGGCATAGCCGACGCCGAGACTCTTGGTCGTGATGAAGCCGCGCACGAAGCCTTCCAGGCGCTGCATGCGCACGGCGGCATCGCCGCCCGCGCCGGCGCCGCGGCGGGCCAGCGCGACGATCTCCGGCGCGCCGCTCTGCAGCCAGTCGTTGGCGGCACGGTCGGCTGCCACCGGTGCGGGTCCGCCGCCGGTACCGGCATCGCGGCGGATCTCCACGCGCCACCGTCCGTCCTGCCGCTCGCTGCGCTGCTCGGCGGTCTGCGGCAGCGCCAGACGGGCCGCATCGCCGTTGCGTGCCGCCAGCGTGTAGCGCAGCCCGTCGCCGAGTTCGGCCGGCATCAGCGGCCGCGGCGACTTCATCAGCAGCCGCTCGAACAGGTCGCTGGTCTGGTTGGGCGCTTCGGCGCAGGCGCGCTCGCAGGCGAGCAGGGTCAGGTCCGCGCCGAGGACCGGCATGATGAATTTCCACGCCGTCAGGTCCTCGTCGACCCAGGCCGTGGTCGCGACCGGCGCGCCGGGGAAGTGGAGCGTCTGCGCCAGCCGCACCAGCTCGCGCGCGCCGCCGGGAAGGTCCACGCGCTCGCGCGGCCCGACCACGGTCGTGATCTCGATCGCGTCCAGCGTGAGGTCCTGGAACGCGAGCGCGGTGTAGCGCGTCCCGGGCGTCAGGCCGGCGCGCAGGCTGGCCAGGCGCAGGCCCTCGGGCAGCAGGGCGCCGGCCGGCCACGGCACCTGGCGCACCTGGTCGACGTGGTCGCCGCTGATCCGCACCGTCGCGTTGCCGCCCGCCACGGTGCCGTCGATCCGGGTCGCGCTGCCCGACAGGCGGCTGGCATTGGCGAAACTCAGCGGCGCGCCGGCCGGTGTCTCGACTGCCTCGGACGCGCTTTCCATCGTCACGCGGCTGCCGGCGCGGTCGAGCACCAGCGCCATCCGCTGCGTGGTGTGCACCGTGCCGTCGCGCAGCGTACGGCCGGCTTCGAGCTGGCCGATCTTGCGGCCGTCGAGCAGGGCGGTGAACCATTGCTGTTGCGGCGGTTCGGCGAGGACGGCAGCAGGCAGCAGGAGCAGGACGGCGAGCAGGAAACGGCGCATGGCGATGGGCGGACGGGATCGATCCGCCATTGTGCCGTATCGACGGCGGCCGGCGCCGCCGCGGGCGGGCCGCCAGCGATCTGCTAGAGTCGCGGCCTTCCATCGGCTGGACCGTTTTCGATCGATGATTGACGCGCTCTCTCCGCCCGCCGGTGCGCCGTCGCGCCGCCGGGCGCTGTTCGGCTTCGCCGTGGCGGCCCTTTTCTCGATTGCAGGCGCTGCGCAGGCGCAGCTGCTGATGCCGGCCAAGCCGGTGACGCCACCGATCTACGACGCCCACGTCGTCAAGGTCTACCCGCACGACCGCGGCGCCTTCACGCAGGGGCTGATCTTCCGCGACGGGTACCTGTACGAAAGCACCGGCCTCAACGGCCAGTCCTCGCTGCGCAAGGTCGAGCTGGCGACCGGCAAGGTGCTGGAGCGGCACGACGTCGACCCGCAGCACTTCGCCGAGGGACTGACCGACTGGCGCGATCGCCTGATCCAGCTCACCTGGCGCACGCAGACCGGCTTCGTCTACGGCCTGGCCGATCTCAAGCAGCAGCGCAGCTTCGGCTACGCCGGCGAAGGCTGGGGCCTCACGCACGACGGCAAGCGCCTGATCATGAGCGACGGTACGGCGACGCTGCGGTTCCTCGATCCGGAGACGTTCGCGGAGACCGGCCGGGTCGAGGTCCGCGTCAACGGCCGGCCGCTGAACGGTCTCAACGAGCTCGAATTCGTCAAGGGCCAGGTGTTCGCCAACGTCTGGCCGACCGACCACATCGTGATGATCGATCCGGCCAGCGGCGAGGTCACCGGCCAGATGGAGCTCATCGGCCTGCTGACCGAGGACGACCGCAAGCCGCCGGTCGACGTGCTCAACGGCATCGCCTACGACGCCAAGGGCGACCGCCTGTTCATCACCGGCAAGTGGTGGCCGAAGCTGTTCGAGATCCGCCTGGAACGGCGCAAGTAGCGGCAGGCGCGTCCGGGCGCATCCGCGCGCCGCGCCGCACCCGGTTGCCGGCGGCGCTCCTCAGCGCCAGGCCCCCGCCGCGACGAAGCCGGCCCAGTACAGCGGATGCGTGGACGCGCCGCGCGCGCGCCGTGCCGCGAGCGTCGCCTGCATCGCCGCCTGCACCGCCGCCGGCGTGTCGCGCCGGTCGACCAGGCGGGCCGTGTAGAGCGCGTGCATGAACTCGGCGGTCGCCGTGTCCTCGACCTTCCAGAGACTCATCACCACCGTGCGCGCGCCGGCCAGGCGGAACGCGCGGCGCAGGCCGAAGACGCCCTCGTCGCCCCGGACGCGGCCGAGCGCGGTCTCGCAGGCCGACAGCACGACCCAGTCGGCGGCGGACAGGTCCAGCGTGGCGATCTCCTCGCTGGTCAGCAGGCCGTCGAGGCCGTTGCGGTCGCCGGCCGCAGGCAGGAACGCCAGGGCCGACAGCCCGGACAGGCCGGCCGGGTCGATCGTCCGGTCCTGGTCCGATGGCCGGTCCAGCGCGATCGCACGCAGGCCGGCGCCATCCAGGCAGCGATCGCCGAACGCGAATGCATGGGTCGCCAGGTGCACGATGGCGTGCCCGGGCAGCGCGCCACGCACGGCCGCCTCGGTAGCGGCGGCACCGGCCAGCACGTCGATCGCGCCGACATGTCCGGCGGCCACCTCGCGCAAGGCGGTGATCTCGCTCGACGCGCCCGGCAGGACGGCGAACGCGTCCGCGTCCAGGCCGGGGCAGGCCTTGCGCAGGCGCGGCGCCGGCAGGGGCGCACCGGCACGGGCCTGTGCGGCGCCTGCCAGCAGCAGCCGTCCGCCGGCCCCCGGCGCGGGCAGCAGGGCTTCGCGCTCGTGGTTGAACAGGTGGAAGCGCCAGCCGGCTTCGGCCAGGTAGCGCCCGTCCGCGCCGACCAGCGCCGCGAAGGCGACGCGATGGAGCACGGGCGAGGGCACGATGTAGAAGCGCCGGTCCTGTGCCGCACCGTCGAGCGGTGCCAGCAGGCTTCGGTACAGCGCCTGCCCGGCGGCTTCGGTCTGCCGGTCGTCGGTGCCGCGCCGCGACGCCAGCGCATACCAGTGCCCGACCTGTTCGGCCACCGCGCGCACCGGCCCGAGATCGATCGCGTGCAGCGGCCGGCCGCGCCGGCCGACCAGCGCGTAGAGCTGCGCGCCATCGACCGGATCGCGCAGGTAGCGGTCGGCGCTGGCCGCGGGCGACTCGACGAAGTGCACCAGCACGGCACCGTCCGGCAGCGCATCGAGCGCGGCGGCGAGGTCGCCGTGCCCGGCCGACAGTGCCGCGCTGGCCGGCAGGTCCAGCGCGGCGATGCGGCGTTCGCTGGCGTCGACCCGGTCCTGCGCCTGATCCACCGCGCTGATCGCTGCGGCCGACGGCGAGCGGGTCGCGGCGACGCGGGCCGCCGACAGCGCCTCGTTCGCCGATCGCCAGGCCTGCCACGGCGCGAGGCCGGCCGGCGTGCGGGCCGCGGCCGCGGCCGCGATGCGCAAGGCGGCGGCTTGGGTCACGATGCCGCCGGCCTCGAGCACCCACGTCCAGGCCTGTGCGGTCAGCGCCGGATCGCCGCTGTCGGCGGCGATCGCGACCGCCAGCGCGGCCAGGTCCTGCTCGCTGCCGTCCAGCGCCAGCATCTGCCGTTCGCTGAGCTGGCCGAGCGCGGCCCGGCGCACGCGCATCGACGAGGCGTGCGCGCGGCCGAGGTCTGCCAGCGCCTGGGCGTGGCGCCCCTGGCCCCAGTGCGCGGCGGCCCGGCCGGCCAGGCCGCGGCGTGAATTGATCTCCTCGAAATCGCGGCCGTCGCCGAGGCGTTCCAGAAAGCGTCCGTACAGCGTTTGCGCCTCGCCGTAGCGGCGTTGCCAGAGGCGCAGCGTGGCGAGCTTCTCGTACGGCGTCAGCGGGACCGAGCCGAAGGCCGCGTCCGGTGCCGCCTCGTAGGCGGCGATCAGGTTCTCGTAGATCGCCGCCGCCTGGTCGAGCTGGCCGTTGCCTTGCAGCGCCTCGGCGTGGTTCAGGCGCGTGGCGCGCGCCTGCGGCGAGTCGGCGCCGAACAGCCGCTCGAAGATCGGCAGCACCCGCGCGTGGTAGGTGGCCGCGCGCGCGGCATCGCCGGCGTTGCCGTGCAGCGAGCCGAGGCTCTTGAGCGCCAGTGCCAGCAGGTAGCCGCCGCTGGTCGGCTGCTTCTCCTCGATCGCCACGGCCGCCTCGAACGCCGCCTGCGCGCGGCCGACGTCGCCGACCATGCCCAGGTTCTGGCCGAGCGCGATCAGCGCGTCCACGTGCAGGCGCTGCCGATAGGGCCGCAGGTCCGCGGCGATGCGTACGCCGTGCTCGAGCGCCTCGATACCCTCGGCGTAGCGGCCCGATTCGCGCAGCGCATAGCCGAGCCAGGTCAGCGCATCGCTGCGGCGGGCGCTGTCCGCGCCGAAGTGGCTGCGTGCGTAGGTCTCGTAGGCCTGCAGGGCGGCCACGGCTTCGGCCAGCTTCTGGTCGTCGAGCTTGATGCGCCCGTCGCTGCGCAAGGCCGCCGCCAGCGCCCGCTGGCGCTCGGGCCGGTGTGCGCGCAGCACGCCGAGCGCGTGCCGGGTGCGCGCTTCGCCGTCGCGCGGCTTGCCGAGGAAGTAGTACTCGCCGATGCCGGCCAGCACGTCGATCTCGGCGCGGTCGGCGTCATCGGCGGCCAGCACGCGCTCGCCGATCGCCACGGCGGCGGCGACCGCCGTGCGGAACGCGGCGAAATCGCGGCGCTGCAGCTGCCAGCGCGCCTCGCGCAGCAGCGCGCGTGCCGACTCGCGCGACGCGGCGCCGGCCAGCGCCTGCGCCAGCTCGCGCTCGCGCCGGATCAGGGCGGCCGTCTCCGGCAGGTCCTGGCGATCGCTTTCGAGCAGCAGGTCCACGCGCTGGTCGATGGCCTGCAGTAGCGAGGGCGAGGCCGCGTCGTGCTCGCGCTCGGCGGCGGCGATGCGTTCGCGCGTCAGGCGGTCGGCGAGCGCGTAGTCCTCGGCACGCAGTGCGCGCTCGACCGCATCGACCGGCTCGGCCGCCGGCACGGCGATGCCGCCGGTGCACAGCGCGAGTCCGATGATGCCGTGGCGTATCCACCTGCGCATGCGCCCTCCGGCGGCGTCGTGCCGCAGCCGGCCGCCAGCGGCCGGCGCGCCCATCCTACCGCCGACGCGCGGGCCGGCGCCGCGAAGGCGTCCGGTCCGGGGCCTAGGGCGTGTCATCAATCCCCCGGCAGGTCGCGTTGGCCCTGGAAAGTCGTCAGGGGGTGTAGTGTGGCGCCGCGCCTGACTGGCCGTCAGGTCAAGCCGCGCAACGCGCGCTGGCGGCTTTCCAGGGCCAACCCGTAGGGCCGCTCTTGCGTGCGCCCGGGACTGCGTCATCGCTCGGGCGTGGACCGACGTCCACTTCCTCCCTCTTCCTTGTCCCGGACGCACGCAAGAACGGCGCGGCCTACCGAGGGATTGATGACACGCCCTAGCGTGCCGCCGGAGCAGCGCCGGCGTCGCTGCGGCGCAGCCGCAGCCAGTGGGTCTCGGCGAGCGGGGAGGCCGTGGCACGCAGGTCGCTCGCGAGCGCCTCCAGCCCGGCGCTGCGACGCGCAGCCGCCGAAGGAACGATCGCGTCGACGCCGCGGAAGCGTTCGTCATCGTCACCGCTGCCGTCGGCGATCGCGCGGCCGGCGCCGGCCTGTTCCAGCGCCGGCAGCGCCTGCGGTGCCACCACCAGCAGCAGCCGCTCCTCGCTGCCGTTGGCCGCGCCGATGCGCCACTGGCGATCGGTACCGGCCACGCTGCCGGGCAGGCGCACGGTCGCCGTCGGGTCGAGCGGGTTGGCCCGCGTCTGCGGCAGCGGAAACAGCGTGGCGACCTCGCGCGCGCCGTCCTCGGCCAGCACGTAGGCCCAGCACCGCCGGGCGCAGCGCAGCTCGAGATAGAGCGTATCGCCGCGGCGCACCGGTGCGCCGTCGAACAGCGGCGCTGCGGTGTCGCCGCGCAGCCAGTGCACCTCGACCGCCAGCGGCTCGGGCGGCGGCGGCCGTAGCGCCAGCACGGCGATGACGGTCGCCGCCAGCGCCGCCGCGATCCAGGCCAGCAACGTGGAGAGCGACCGCGGCGGCGCGGCCAGCGCGGCTTCGAACGCGCCGGCACTGGCCGGCCGCTGCGCCGGATCCGGCGCGATCGCCCGTTCAATGGCGCCGACCAGGCGCGCCGGCAGGTCCGGGCGCCGGTCGCGCAGGTGCAGGCGATGGCCGGCGCGATGGGCCGCCAGCAGCGCGTCGAGGTTGGCGCCGACCACCGGCGCGGTGCCCGCCAGCAGGTGGAACAGCGTGGCGCCGAGCGCGTACAGGTCGCTGGCCACGCTCGGCCGCCCGCCCGCGAGCACTTCCGGCGCCAGGTAGAGCGGGCTGCCGGACAGCGGCGGTCCGGGGTGGCCGCCGGGATGCAGCGGGACGGCCGAGCCGAGGTCGCACAGCACGTAGCGGCCCTCGCGCGTGCGCAGCAGGTTGGCCGGCTTGACGTCGCCGTGGGCGAAACCGGCCTGGTGCACGGCGGCGAGTGCGCCGCACATCGCGCTGCCGATCGCACGGACCTCCTCGCCGCCGAAGCGGCCCTCGCGCTGCAGGCGCTCGTCGAGGTTCTCGCCGTCGACGAACTCGCTCCAGATGCCGGTCCGGCCGTGCTCGACCTCGGCGCCGAGCACGCGCAGCACGTTGGGGTGGTCGATGCGCGCCAGCAGGCAGGCTTCGTCGAGCAGGCGCGCCTGCTGCCGGGCCTCCAGGGGCGCCGCCGGGCGCAGCTTGAGCGCCACCGTGCGATCGAGCAGCGGGTCGTGCGCGCGCCAGACCTCGCCGCCGAAGCCGCCGCCGATCCGCTCGCGCAGCACGAGGCGCTGGAAGCGGCCGGCAGCCGGCACCGCCGCGGCGCTGCGGTAGGCGGCAGCGATCGATTCGATGCGCCGGAGCGCGCGCAGCTGCGGCGGCGAGAGTTCGCGTGCGGCTGCATCCCAGTCCAGCGCGGCGCGATCGGCCAGCTGTTCGACGAAGCGCTGGAGGGATTCGTCATTCATCGCCGAGCACGCCCGCCAGGAGTGCCAGCGCACGCGATACCCGCATGCGGGCGGCGTTCGCGCTGGGCGCGCCGATCGCGGTCGCCAGCTCCTGGTGGCTGAGGCCGAACTCGAGGCTGAGCACGACCGCCTCGCGCAGGTCCGGCGGCAAGGTCTCCAGCGCGCCCTGGTAGCTGGCCAGGCTGTCCGCGCCGACCGCCGCGACCACGTCCTGCGGCGCGAGGGCGTCCAGGTCCACGCGATGGAAGCGGCCGCCGCGCGCCTCCGAGCGCCGCAGCTCGTCGCGCATCAGGTTCTGGAAGATCTGGCGCAGCCAGGCCGTGAACGCACCAGGATGCCGCGGGTCGAAGCCGTCCAGGTGCGAGAACGCGCGCAGCAGCGTCAGCTGCACCAGGTCGGCGGTCTCCGACAGGTCGCGCGCGTGGTGCGGGAGGCGCCCGTGTGCCCAGCGCGTCAATGCGACCTGGTAGCGGCGCAGCAAGGCGTCGCGTGCCTGGACATCGCCCTCGCGGGCACGATCGAGCAGGTCCTGGGTATCGGCGCTGTCCATCCGCATACCGGCGTGATCTTCCATGGAAGTATAGAGCGGCCCGGCCGGCGCGCGCGGGACCGGCCCGCCGCCGATGCGGCGCCGGTACCGGCGTGTACCGGCCACGGCCCGTAACCGGCGCCGCCAGCGTCATTCGAAGTCGTCCTGGAAGATCACGTCGCTGTAGAGGTAGGACACGCACGGGGAGAATTCGGACGTGTCGCCGGCCTCGTTGCGGGCGACGGCGGTGATCGTGCGGTCGGCCAGGCCGGTCGAGGACACCGCCACGCTGAAGCTCGCCGTGGAGTAGAAGCCGGGAATCGGCGACGGCGGCGTCGTCACCGCCGTCGCCCCGATCGAGCGCTGGCCCTCGCCGCGGCCGCTGGGGTCGCAGGCATCGGACTGGTAGACCTCGATCACGTAGGTCTGGCCGGGCGGCGCGGTCAGGCCGCCGCTGACGGTGCCGTCGTAGAAGCCGCCGCCGGCCAGGCCGATCACCGGATGGTTCTGCACGCCGTCGCCGGTCTGGGCGCTGGTGTTGTTCGGTGTGACGCCGTCGCCGCCGATGTCGATGCCGAGCGCACCGTTGCGGTAGATGCGGTTCAGGCCGAGCAGGTTGGACAGGCCGTCGATGTCGACGATACCGGCACCGACATTGCCGGCGATCGCGTTGGCGATCACGAGATTGTCGTGTGCGCCGAGGCGGATGTGGACGCCGTTGCCGCCATTGGGCAGCAGCGGCTCCGATCCGAACGGCGGGGTCAGGCAGGCCGGGCAGCGGCCGATCTGGTTGCCGGCGATGATGTTGCCGGTGGTGCCGGCGTTGGACAGCAGTACGCCGTCCCCGCGGTTGCCGCTGATCCAGTTGCCGTTGACGAAGTTGCCGTCGGTACTGCGCAGCACGACGCCGGTGGTATTGCCGTCGGTTCCCAGGCCCAGCGGCTTCGGGCCGATGTAGTTGTTGAGCACCTGGACGTTGGCCGGATGGACGGTGCTGGAGCCGATGTCGATGGCGGCGGCATTGGCGCTGTTGAAGTAGTTGCGCTGGGCCGGGTCGCTGCCGCCGATGAACACGTTGCTGGCGGCGAAACCGGCGACGATGCCGTTCTGCAACACGTTCAACGCGACCGGGTTGGCGGGCGGCCCGATGAAGCCGCCGAACTGGTTGCCGCTGACCTGGTGGCCGTTGCCGGCCAGCAGGGTGAGCGCCGCGGCACCGGAGGCGAACGTGGTGCCGCCGAAGCCGATGCCGGACACGTCGAGGCTGACATTGTCGCCGCCGATGAAGACGCGCATCAGCGTGGACAGTTCCTGGTTGCCCCACAGGCCCACGCAGATCGTCGGCGGGCCGTTGACCCCCGGTACGCTGCCGGGCTGGCTGTAGCCTTCGATGCGCACGCTGTCGGTGATGTCCGGCAGGCCCTGTCCCGCGAACTGGAAGATGACCTGCGGGCAGCTGCCGGGAATCGCGAAGCGGATGACCTGGGTGCCGGGCGTGGTATTGGACTGCTCGATCGCGCTGGCCAGCGAGCCGGCGCCCGCGCCGGCGGTCGTCGTCACGACCAGGACCGTCGCGTTCGACACGTCGGTCTCCCACGGGCCACGGTCGACGATGCCACCGACCACGCGTGGGTTGCCGACGATGTCGGTCGCCGTCTGCCCGCCGCTCGGCGGCATCACGCCGCTGTTGATCGCCGGCGAGGTGCCGGCCAGCCGGTAGTCGCCGGCGGCCGGGTCCAGGAACTGCGGATCGAAGCTGTTGTTGCCGACGTCGATCGACGGCAGGGCGGTGAACGCGGTGCCGTCGAGCGTGTTGTGGCGCAGGTGGAAGTTCGCCGAGCTGACGTTATGCACCGCCAGTCCGAGCGCGTTGTTCCAGAAGATGGTGTTGTCGACGTCCAGCGGCGCGTCCGGGGCGCCGTTGATGCACAGCGCCGTGCCGGCATTGCGCGCGAACGTGCTCTGCTGGACGACGACGTCTTCTTCGGTGAAGACCTGCGCCGAGCAGCCGGAGGCCGAGCTGGCGTTGTCGGCGAGGACGACCTGATGCAGGCGCAACGAGGCGTCGTTGCCCGGCGCCAGCAGCAAGGCGCGCTGCGCCGCGCCCTCGAAGAGGGCACCACCGGAACGCTCGATGCGCACGCGGTCCAGTGTCCAGCGCGTGTCGCTGCCGAACAGGCTGGTCGTGCTGGCGACGTCCACGCCGCGGCCGTAGCCGCGCAGCGTCAGCGACTTGAGCAGCAGGTCGCCGTCGACGTAGAGATCGAAGCTGTAGGCGCCGCCGATCGTCACCGGACGGAAGACCGTCAGCGCCGGGTCCAGCGAACGGCCGGCCTCCGAGCAGGCGGCGTCCGAATAGCCGCCCAGCACCGTGAGATTGTGGTCGAGGTCGTCCTGGAAGGTGCCGCCCCGGATGTCCAGCGTGACGTACTCGCCGCGCCAGACCTTGATGATCGTGTCGTCGTCACGTGCCGCGTTCAGCGCCTGCTGGAAGCTCGTGGCGTTGTTGACGCACCAGGTGGTATCGGCCCGGGCGACCGGGGTGGCGGCAGCCACGAGCAGGATGACGCAACAGAGGAAGGACGGACGCATGGCGGCCTCGCGAGCGGTGTGGGGTCTCCGGTACAACGCCATCGGAGGTGCCGATCGCACGCCACGACGGCGTGGAAGGCGCATGCGTCATTCGAAGTCGTCTTCGAACAGCACGCCGAAGGCCGGCGAGAACTCGCTCGAATAGCCGCGGGCGTCGGTCGCCACGGCCACCAGCGGCACCGCCCGCGCGCCGGGCGGCAGCGCCAGCACGATCGTGCGCGGCTGCTGCGCCGCGCCGGCCGGGTAGCTGTCCCGGCCCAGCAGCGCGCCGTTGCCGCCCTGCACGTTCTCGTAGAAGTCCACCCGCAGCGGATAGGCCGATGCCTGCGGAGACGAGTCGACGCGGTAGGTCACCTGCAGCTGGCCGCCGGCCACCACGGCGGCGTCGATCTGCGGCCAGTTCTGGCCGCCGTTGGCGCCGGCGTCGGCATCCGCGGGGTCGTTCGGCGTGGGCCCGGCCGGCGCCAGGTCGACATTCGTGCGGCCGATGCCGCGGTTGTGCTGGATCCGGTTGCCGCGATTGTCGAAGCTCTCGCCGATGCGCCCTTCGCGGCTGAGGATGCCGGCGCCGTGGTTGTAGGCGATCAGGTTGGCCTGGCCCGGGCCGTCGCCGCCGATCGGCGCCGGCGAGTCGTCCTGTGCCACGCGCCAGAGCACGATGCCGCCGCTGAACCGCGGCGTGTCCGGATAGCCGTTGGGGATCGCGCGCGTGCCGGTCCAGTCGGTGCCGATGTAGTTGCCGAGGATCTCGAACTGCGCGTAGGCGGCGAAGCCGAGCGTGCCGAACAGCGCGATGCCGCCGCTGCCGTGGTTGCCCGAGATCAGGTTGCGCGCGGCGACGGACGCCCCGCCGATGCGCAGGCGCGGGTTGCCCGAGCCGGCGTTGACGATGATGCCGGCGCCGTTGCCGGCGATGCTGCCGGGCAGGGCCCTGCCGGCACCGGCATCGGTGCCGATCAGGTTGCCCTCGATGACGGTCTCGCCGTTGCCGGCGACGACCGCACCGTTGCCGCAGTTGGCCAGCAGGTTGCGCTGGGCCGGCAGTGTGCCACCCAGCTGCAGCGTCCCGGCGGTCGTGATGCAGGCCATCGAGGCGCTCGGGACGGCGGCGGTCCCGTCCGCGGTGGTGCCGATGTAGCAGCCGTGGAGCGTCAGTCGCGCGCCCGCCGCGCCACCCCCGATGTGCGGCGCGAAGCCGTTGATGACCAGGCCGCGCAGCGTGACGCTGGCGGGTGCGCTGCCGCCTTCCAGCACGAAGCCGAAGCCGTTGCCCGGACCGGTGACCTGGATCATCGGCACCGCGTCGAGGCCGCCCTGGTCCGGCGCCAGCGTATTGGCGTGACTGCCGGGCTGGGTGAAGCCGTCGATCGTCAGCACGCCGCGCAGGTTCGGCAGCCGCGTCGCCGGGGTGATCGTGAACGGGCCGGCGCCGGGGATCGCGAAGGCGATCGTGTCGGCGTCGGATGTCGCATTGGCATCGGTGATCGCCTGGCGCAGCGAGCCGGCGCCGCTGTCGCCGGTATGGACCACGGTCAGTGTCGCCGCCGGCACGGCAGCGCCGGCCAGCAGGCCGGACAGGGCGAAGGCGAGGCGCAGCGCGCGGGGCCGGAGCGGTGGCGGGAGGAGCGACATGGCGAGCCTTCGCGGAGGAGGATGGGCCGTACAACGCAGGCCGGGGACGCGATTGCACGCGGGTGCTGCCGTCCGCGGCCGCCGTGACGCTAGGGGTCCGGCGTGGCCTCGAACGGTACGCGCAGCAGCACGTCGGTCTCGAACGCGCCGATGTCCACGCTGCGGCCCTGCAGGCGCGGCGCCTGCGCCGCGTCGAGCGCGCCGAGGCCGCCCGCGGCCTGCGGGTCGCCGCGGTTGACCAGCGGCGAGTCCGGCGCCAGCCGCGTGCTGAGCAGCCCCGGCTCGAAGCCGGGCGGGACCGACAGGTTGCCGCCACTGCCGGGCGCGGGCGGCTGGCCGGTCAGCGATCCGATGTCGTTGCTGCTCAGGCGCGCGCTGCCGATGTTGCCCAGGTGCAGGTCCCCGCCGGCATTGCCCCAGAGGATGTTGTTGCTGATGCTGAAGTCGGCCACGCCGCCGACGCACAGGCCGCCGCAGAGCGCGCCGGGCAGCGTGGCGGTATTGGCGAGGATCGTATTGCCGGTGACGAACGCCGACGGACCGGTGCTGACGTTCAGCACGATGCCGCCGCCTTCCGGCGCGCGATTGCCGAGCACGAGGTTGTTGCGCAGTACCAGCACGAAGTCCGAGGTGCTGATCGCGATGCGCGCGGCGCCGGCGCTGCCGGTGTCCTGGTTGCCGTGGAACAGGTTCCGCTCGACCTGCACGCGGCGGCTGCTGGTCTCGATCGACAAGCCGCCGCCGGCGATCGCGCCGGTGTTGCGGCCGTTGCTGAAGACCAGGTCGGTGATCGCCAGGTCGCCGGTCGCATCCGAGAACGCATACAGGATGCGGTGCTGGCCCTGTCCGTCGAGGATCGAGCTCGGGCCGGCCTGGGCGGTGCAGCCGGCGTTCCAGCGCCCCGACAGCGTCAAGGCGAAGGCCTGGTGGGTCGAATAGACCAGCGGCGCGGCCAGCGCGTAGGTGCCGGCCACCACGCGCACGTCATCGGCCTCGCCGTTGGCGCGCGCGACGGTCAAGGCTGCGTCGAGCTCTGCCGGGCTGCCGACGCAGAAGACGGCGGCCTGCGCCGCGGGCGAAATCAAGGCGGCCAGGATCGGCTTGAGGTGGGCGGGCAGTGGCATGGGGTGCTCCGGGCCGGGGGTGTGCCGGGTACAACGCGGTACCGCGCTCGGAGTGCACGGCCCCGCGCGCCGCTTCGCATCGGCCTATCGCTTCGGGGCCGGCCGGGAGATCTCTCGCCCGGCGCCGGCGCGTCGCAAACGCGTGCGCGGCGGCGTTCGGCACAGGGTTCAGTACGGCGGTTGCAAGCTCGCCCGATCCCGTCGCGCGGAGACCGGTCCATGACGTCGCATGTCTCGTTCTGGCGAGCCAACGGCCTTTCCCTGGTACTGGGGGCGTTCTTCGTGGTGTTCCTGCTGGGGCAGTTCGCCAGCGGCTTCCTGGCCTGGAACGCACAGCTGCAGCAGGCCGGCCAGGCGCCGGTCGGGCTGGCGGCCTACGCACACAGCGGCCATTTCATCGCGGCGACGTTCGAGAACTGGGAGAGCGAGTTCCTGCAGATGGGCGCCTACGTGCTGTTGACGGTCTGGCTGCGCCAGCGCGGATCGGCCGAGTCGCGTCCGCTGGACGAGGCCGAGGACGCGCGGAGGGTGGACGCCGGCCCGCGCCCGTGGCCGGTACGGCGCGGCGGACTGTGGCGGCGGCTCTATGCCACCTCGCTGTCGCTGGCGCTGTTCGTATTGTTCGCCGCCTCGTTCGCGGGCCACCTCTACGGCAGCTGGCGCCACGCCGTGGACGAGCGTGCATTGCAGGGACAGCCGCCGATCACGCTGCCGGCGCACCTGGGCAGCGCCGAGTTCTGGTTCGAGTCGTTCCAGAACTGGCAGAGCGAGTTCCTGGCGGTACTGGCGCTGGTGCTGCTGTCGATCGTGCTGCGCCAGGACACGTCGCCCGAATCCAAGCCGCTGGAAGCGCCGCACGCCCAGACCGGGGACTGAGGCGGCCGGCCGATCGGGCGCCCGCCGGCCACGGCCCGGCCTGGGGCAGTACCACGCGCACGGCCATGCCTTCGGCGCCTGGCGCAGAGGCGATGGGGCGGTGCCGTTGCGCGAAATCCCGCGGCCGGGCGGCCGTCGCCCGTACAAGCGCCGCCATCACGGGCTTCCGGACTGCAATCACGGGGTTTCATTCTGAAAATGAAATCGCCCGCACGGACGCGGGCGATTCGGCCATCCCCTTGATACAAAAGAACAAAACGGGATTGGCACGGTTGCTGCTCTAGATGCAGGCGAGCCGCGGCGAAGACAGACACATTGCGCCGCAGCAAAACATATTGCACTGCACAATGGGGGAAGTCAATCGTGACTGCGCGCATCAAGATCATCATCCCGATTCCGATGGGGCCCGAGGGTGTCGCCGGCCGCGCCGCCCAGTTGCCGGCGAGCCTGGTGCTGCCGGGTTTCGAGCCGCAGTTCGTGGCGGTCGCCAAGGGCGCCGCGCTGGGCGACAGCGCCTACGACACGCTGCTGATGGATTTCTCGGTGGCGCAGGCCGGGCTCGACGCCGAGCAGGCAGGCTACGCCGCGGTCTGCATCGACACGGTCAGCGATTCGGGCCTGGCGGCGCTGCGCTCCCGGCTGTCGATCCCGGTGGTGGCGCCGGGGCAGGCCGCGTTCCACATGGCCTGCATGCTCGGCAAGAAGTTCAGCGTGCTGACCATGTGGGACGAGTGGTTCCCGCTGTACGAGAAGACGCTGACCGAATACGCCCTGTGGCCGCGGGTCGCCTCGCTGCGCTCGATCAAGACGCGGCCGGACCTGGAAGAGCTGCTGGCCGGCAAGGAAGAGGTCGTGTTCAAGAAGCTCGAACACGAGGCGATGCGGGCGATCGAGGAGGACGGTGCCGACGTCATCGTGCTCGGTTCCACCACGATGCACCAGTCGCACGCCTACCTCGCCGAGCGCCTGCCGGTGCCGGTCATCAACCCGGGCCAGGTCGCCTACAAGCTGTGCGAGATGCTGCTGACCCTGGGCCTGACGCACAGCAAGAAGGCCTATCCCCCGCCGCAAGTCCCCAACGACGCCGTGTACCACGGCTTCGCGCGCTGACGATCCGGCGCATTTCCCCATCCCCAGAGGAGAACACCCGATGTCCAAGCTGAGCCGCCAGCAACTGATCGACCTGGCCGTCAACGACTACTTCGGCAACGTCGACAAGAAGAACATGGACGCGGTGCTGGCCACCTGCCATGCCGACTGCGCCGTCACGATCCAGACCGACCACCTGACCCACAGCGGCATCGACGGCATCCGCCGGATGTTCGAGAACCTGTTCGCCGGCTTCGAGGAGATCTGGCACGGCGACTTCGAGGTCACCGCCGATCCCGAGAACCAGACCGTCTCGGCCCGCTTCAACGTGCGCCTGAAGGACGCGCAGGGCCGCGAGACGCGCCTGAGCAACTGCAACTTCTGGTACGTCGAGGACGGCAAGTTCCGTCGCTACTACGTGTTCATGAGCGGCGAGAACGTCCTGCGCTGACATGCCACGCCACGACTACCAACAGGGAAGAGAACCCACATGAGCGAGGCGCTAGCGGGCATCCGCGTACTGGACCTGACCCACATGCTGTCGGGTCCCTACGCGGGCATGATCCTGGCCGACCTGGGGGCGCAGACCATCAAGGTCGAGCCCCTCCACGGCGAAGGGACGCGCAATCTCCTGGTCTCCGATCCGAAGTATTCCCGCGACGGCATGGGCGCGTACTTCATCACGCTCAACCGCAGCAAGAAGAGCGTCTGCATCGACCTGAAACGGCCCGAGGGCGTGGCGGTGTTCCACGACCTGGTCCGCGTCTCGGACGTGGTCATCGACAATTTCAGTGCCGGCGTGATGAAGAAGCTCGGCCTGGACCACGCGCAGCTGAGCGGCATCAACGAGCGAATCATCACCTGCTCGGTCTCCGGCTTCGGCCAGGACGGCCCCAACTACCTGCGCCCGGCGTTCGACCAGGTGGTGCAGGGCATCGGCGGCGGCATGTCGATCACCGGCGAGGACGCCGGCCGGCCGATGCGCTCGGGCATCCCGATCGGCGACCTCGGCGGCGGCATGTTCGCGGTGATGGGCGTGCTCGCCGCGCTGCAGGCCCGCCATCGCCACGGCCGCGGCCAGCACGTGGACATCAGCATGCTCGACTGCCAGGTCAGCATGCTCAACTACATGGCCACGATGCACCTGATGAGCGGCGAGGACCCCGAGCCGCTCGGCAACGGCCATTTCGTGCACGTGCCGTACAACACCTACCGCACGTCGGACGGCTTCATCATCGTCGCGGTCATCTTCGACAGCTTCTGGACCAGCCTGGTCGAGCTGCTGGACGTGGCCGAGTTCCGCGATCCGCGCTACGCCGGCCAGCCAGGGCGGCTGGCCGACAAGGCGCTGATCGACGCGAAGCTCAACGAGGTCTTCTCGACGCAGACCACTGCGCACTGGGTGGAGCAGCTCACCCGCGTCCGCGTGCCGTGCGCGCCGGTCAACCGGTTCAGCGAGGCGCTGTCGGACCCGCAGATCCGCCACCGCGACATGGTCGTGACGATTCCGTCGGCCACCGGCGGCGTCGAGGCACCGGGCAATCCGATCAAGCTGTCGGTCGACGGCGGCGATCGCTTCGGTCCGCCGCCGCAGCTCGGCGAGCACACCGCCGAGGTACTGGGCGGACTACTCGGCTACGGCGCCGACCAGCTCGAGCGCCTGCGCGCGGACGGGGTGGTGGCATGACCGCACCGGAGCGTGTCCTCGTCAACGAGGTCGGTCCGCGCGACGGCCTGCAGAGCCTGGCACGCGTGATTCCGGTCGAGCAGCGCCTGGCACTGATCGAGGGGCTGGTTGCTGCCGGCATTGCCAGCATCGAGGCCGGCAGCTTCGTCTCGCCCAAGGCGGTGCCGCAGATGGCCGGCAGCGACCGGCTGTTCGCGCTGCTGCCGCACAAGGACGCGATCCGCTACTCGGCCCTCGTACCCAACCTGCGCGGCTACGAACTGGCGCGCGCCGCGGGCGCCGGCGTCGTCTCCGTCGTGCTGTCGGCGACCGAGACGATGAACCGGCGCAACATCAACAGCGGCCTGGACGAGACCACGGCCGTCTGCGCGGACCTGATGCAGCGTGCGGCGGCCGACGGCGTGGAAGGCCAGGCCTATGTCGCCGTCGCGTTCGAATGCCCGTTCGAGGGGCCCACGCCGCCGGCGACGGTCGAGCGGCTGGTCGAGCGGATGATCGGGGCCGGCGCCCGCAAGGTGATCGTCGCCGACACGATCGGCGCCGCCGATCCGGCACGGGTACGCGACCTGATGACGCGACTGGCCGGCCGCCACGGCGCCGGCGTGTTCGCCTGCCATTTCCACGACACGCGCGGCATGGCGCTGGCCAACGTGCTGGCCGCCCTGGAGTGCGGCGTGCGCGAGTTCGACAGCGCGATCGGCGGCCTCGGCGGCTGCCCGTTCTCGCCCGGTGCCAGCGGCAACGTGGCCACCGAGGACGTGGTGCTGATGCTGCAGTCGATGGGCTTCCGGACCGGCATCGACCTGGCCGCGCTGACCGATGCGGTCCGGCAGGCCGGCGCGATCGTGGACGCCGCACTCGGCGGCCACGCGTTCCGCTGGCTCGATCGCACCCATCGCCGCCACGCGGAGGTTCGTCATGATTGAACGGGCAGCCGGCTGGCTGGCACGCATCGCACCCTGGTCGATCATCGGCGGTCTGGCCTACGCCGCGGCGTTCGTCCAGGTCCAGACCGAATCCAAGCCGATGGCGCAGCCCCTGGTCGAGAGTCGCGACCTGTTCTTCGGCGGTACGGCGCTCGGAGAGCGCGCATGGATCGTCGGCCAGCACGGCGCGGTCCTGTCCGGCGATCGCGCCGCGGGCACCTGGCAGCGCCGGCAGCTCGAACCGGCGGTCAACCTGCAGGCGATCGCCGCTGCGCCCGGCGGCCGCGTGGTCGCGGTCGGCAACGGCGGGCGCCTGTGGACCGGTGACGGCGACGGCACCTGGTCGCCGCAGACGCTCCCGGTCTCGGCGGTCGGCGGCAAGCTGCTCGATGCCGCCTTCGTCGGCGGGCACTTCTGGGTCGTCGGCGAGATGGGCGCCTTGTTCCGCGGCGACGCCGACGGCGCGCAGTGGACGCGGATGCGCGAAGAGGACGACGTCGCGTTCAACGCCGTCCGCGAAGGCCCCGGCGCGTCGATCTGGGTGGCCGCCGAGTTCGGCCGCCTGCTGAGCAGCCACGACGGTGGCGAGACCTGGCAGGTCGCCGAGCTGGGCGAGGAGAGCCTGCGCGCACTGGCGTTCCACGGCCAGGACGGCGTGGCCGTCGGCAACCGCGGGCTGGCCTTCGCGACCACCGACGGCGGACTGCACTGGCAGCGCCTGGCGGCGTTCACCACCGAGCACCTCTACGACGTGGCGGTGCGCGAGCGCCGCTGGCTGGCGATCGGCGATCGCGGCGCCGCGTTCACCTCATCGTCCGGCCTTCGCGACTGGCAGCCGCTGGCCGCCGCGGGCCTCGGACGCAGCTACTACAGCCATCTGTTCGAACTGGCGAACGGCGACACCGTGCTGGTCGGACGCTCGATCGGCCTGTTGACGCCGGACGGCCGCTACCGGCCGTGGCCGGAGGAATCCGCTCGATGAATCGCATCTTCGACATCGCCGCCACCGTTTCATCGTGGGCGATCCGCAACCGGGTGGCGGTGTGCATCGCCATCGCCCTCGTCACGGTGTTCTTCGCCGCCTGCCTGACGCGGCTGGACATCCGCACGCGCTTCGGCGACATGGTGCCGCACGACCATCCCTACGTGCAGGTGCACAGCGCCTACCAGGACACGTTCGCCGCCAGCAACCGGGTGACGATCCTGGTCCGCTCGAAGGACGGCGACATCTTCAAGACGCCGATCCTCGCCGAGATCCGCCGGATCACGCTGGAGCTGCAGAAGGTGGACGGCGTCAACCCGATGCAGATCACCTCGCTGGCCTCCAAGAAGCTCAAGCGCGTGGACGCTTCCAGCGAGGGTATCGAGACGCAGCCGATGATGTGGCCGGACCTGCCGACTTCCGACCAGGGGATCGACGAGCTGCGCCAGGCGGTGCTGAACAACCCGATGGTCTACGGGCTCTACGTCGACACCGACCTCGGCTCGGCCCTGATCCAGGTGGACTTCTACGACCACCTGGTGGACTACGCGACGATCTTCCCGCAGATCCAGGGGATCCTGGCGGCGTCGACCGCGACGGCCCAGGTCAGCCTGCACCTGGTGGGCGAGCCGATCCTGTACGGCTGGGTCGCCCATCACCTGGGCGAGACCGTGGTGATCTCGCTGGTGTCGCTGGCGGCGATGCTGGTGCTGCTGTTCGTCATCAGCCGCACCTGGCGCGGCACCCTGCTGCCGCTGATCGCCGGCCTGGTCTCGGCGACCTGGGCGCTCGGCATCGGCAGCCTGCTCGGCTACAACTTCGACCCGCTGGTCATCGTCGTCGCCTTCATCATCACGGCGCGCGCGTTCTCGCACTCGGTGCAGCTGATCACGCGCTTCGACGACCTGGCCGTGGGCGAGGCGATCGAGCCGCGGCGCGCGGCCGAGCAGAGCATGCGCGAGCTGTTCCGGCCCGGCATGCTCGGGCTGTACGCCGACGCCGGCGCGATCCTCTGCGTGATCCTCACGCCGATCCCGCTGCTGCACAAGGTCGCCATCATCGGTGCGATCTGGGTCATGACGATCGCGGTGTCGGCGGTGATCCTGACGCCGGTGCTGCTGTCGTGGGTCCGGGAGCCGGGCCGCTTCGTGCATCCGCTGCGCCTGGACGGGCTGCTCGGCCTGTTCACGCGCTCGGCCACCGCCCTGGCGACCTCCCGCGCGCGCTACCTGGTCGCACCGGTGACGGTGCTGCTGCTGGCCGGCTTCGTGTTCGAGGCCACCCGCATCACGATCGGCGACGCCAGCGACGGCTCGCCGATCCTCTGGCAGGACTCGCAGTTCAACCGGGACAGCGCCCTGGTCAACCGGCTCTACCCGGGGTCCGAGCAGATGTTCGTGGCGGTCGAAGGGCACGCCCCGGATGCGCTGAAGTCGCCGCAGGTGCTCGACTGGATGCAGCGCTTCTCGCGCTACATGGAGCGCCAGCCGGAAATCGGCGGCAGCGTCTCGCTGGCCGACATCGTCGTGGAGATCCGCCGCAACCTCTACGAGGGCAACCCGCGCTACCGCGAGCTCGGCGGCGACGCCACCGAGAACGGCGAGCTGGTGAGCTTCTACATGCAGGGCGCCGATCCGGACGACCTGGCGCAGTTCGCCGATGTCGGCTTCCGCAACGGCGCGGTGACGCTGTTCTTCCGCGACCACAAGGGCGACACGCTGCGCCATGCGATCCACAACGCCGGCGACTTCATCGCGGCCAATCCGCTGGAGGAGGCGCA